>JACQWL010000410.1 GCA_016209255.1 Verrucomicrobiota bacterium | reverse complement strand
CGAATCACTTGTGCGGGCGGGCGAGCAGATCGTGCCGGCGCAGAATCTCCAGCACGCGCGTGACCGGCAACGCCTCGACCTTGCGGCCCGCGTAGCCCGTCGCGGTGTGGGCGGTGAAAAGCGAGTTGTAGATCGCTTCCTCGGTCGCTTCCTTGACCGCCTGGAAGAGCGGCGACATCGCGCTGTTGGCGAGCAACGGGCGGCTGGTCGGCGCCGTCGAAAAGGCGATGACGTATTCGCCACTGCCGTTGGCGCTCGGCGAACCGGTGACGCCGAGGCCGAGTACGGCGCGCGAGGCGAGCCGCTTCAGGTTGCGCGCATCGATCGGGGCGTCCGTGGCCACGACCACCATGCACGATCCGCCCGGCGCAGGCTCGCCGTATTCCTTCAGGTAATAAACGCCGAGTTCGCGGCCGACCGGCGCGCCGTTGATGCTGAGCACGCCGCCGAAATTCGTCTGCACGAGCACGCCAACCGTGTGGCCGCCGAGCGCCTTCGGCAAAACGCGCGAGGACGTGCCGATGCCGCCCTTGAAGTCGAAGCACTTCGTGCCGGTGCCCGCACCGACGGCGCCTTCTTCGACCGGACCGGCTTTCGCGGCTTGAATCGCGGCGATGACATGCTGCTTGGTGACGAAGCGGCGGCGGATGTCATTCAAACTGGAGTCGTTTGTCTCGCCGACCACCGCGTTGACGCTGACGACATCTTCGTTGCCCGGCTGCACGAGCGTCCACTCGACAGCGCCGGCGATGCCTTCCGCGACGCTAAGCGTGTTGGTCAGGACGATGGGCGATTCGAGCGTGCCGAGCTCCTCGACTTGTGTGCTGCCGGCGAGTTTGCCGAAGGCGTTCGCGACATGAATGCCCGCGGTCACTTTTTGTTGAAACAGATTTCCGCCATGCGGAAGAATCGCCGTCACGCCCGTGCGAATGGCGTCTCCCTCGCGGAGGGTGACGTGCCCAACCCGAACGCCGGCGACATCCGTGAGGGCATTCAATGGACCGGGCGGCAGGATGCCCGGAGCGATACCGTGGTCGCGTGCCCGCTGCTGCGCAGAGAGCGAGGCAGTTGTCCCGAGCAAAAGCAGGAGGGTGAAAAACACGCTGCGCATGGTTGGAGTCACGACGGCCGGCATGGTTTCCAGCGCCCGGGGAATCCGCAACGTCAGAAAGGCTTTCCACGCGAGGCCGCCGTCAGTCCGTCCGCCACGCTTCGACCGTCAGTTTCCGCGAGGGTGTGGTCTGCGGTCGCCTTCGTCCTTCGGGCTTGTTGGCCCAGTCAGCAGCACCGCGGACGGCGGACGTCGAACTGCGCGAGCAGTTCCGGCAGCGCCGCCGGCAGAGGGGAGTTTTTCAAGAATTCCAGCGCGGCGTCCTTGCTGCCGCGGGCGCGCAGTCCGGCGTAAACGTGCAGTTCGAACTGGATTTGCAGTTCCGCATGCGCCCGCTCCAGCCCGAACGATCGCAGGAGAAAGAGCAGGCACTCGACGGTGGAAAACCGGCCGCCGTCTTGTTGCGCCCGCAGCCAGAAGCGGCTCTCGCCCGCCATGGGCAGGCTGACGGAGCGGCCCCAGGAACCAACCTCGCGGGCCATCGCCGAAGCTTCCCGCCACGAGCCGTCGAGCAGCAAAACCTGCACCTCTTCCGGTGCCACGCCCCGTGGCACCGGTCCGCCTGCCGGGTGGACGATCCACAACTCGCGTCCGGCCACGCGGATCTCCGCCGCCTCGAGCCGCCGTTCGCGCCGCCAGAGGTGGTTCCGGGAGCCCGGGAGCGCGCGGTGGATCAAGTTTCCGGTGCTACTCGGCCGGAAGCGCTCGCGGTGGTGCATCAGCACGTCGATCTGGAGCGGGCAGGTGATGGCGCGCAGCCCGGCACACGTGCACCAACGCAGGGGCAGCAGGCAATGCGGGCAACGCCGGCTGGACTGAAGGACAACGCTGCGCATTGAAAATCGGTTCAAGCCCCTACGCCGAAACCATGAAGTTCGAGGTGGAGCGCGTTCGCTTGGTCATGAGCGCTTCAATGAAAACCACGAATCGATCCGAATAAACACCAATCACGAAGGATCGCCCGGAACGCTGGAGCGGTGCAGCTTTGGGTCATGTCTTTCGGTTGTGGCTCAGCCGCGCTGGGATTATTCGTGGTCCACTGAATTGGCGGCTAAGGCAGGCGTGACTCGGCGACCTTCCTTGACTGGGCGGCGCGAAAATCGTCCAGCGCTTTCTTCACCGCCGGGTCGGAGAGGGCGAGGATGGCGCCGGCAAAGAGGGCCGCGTTGATCGCCCCCGGCTTGCCGATCGCAAACGTGCCGACCGGCACGCCCCCCGGCATCTGCACCATCGAGAGCAGCGAATCGAGGCCCTTGAGCGACGCGGACTCCATCGGCACGCCGAGCACCGGGAGCGGCGTGAGCGCCGCCGCCACGCCCGCGAGATGCGCCGCCCCGCCGGCCGCCGCGATGATCACCTTCAGCCCGCGCGCCTCTGCGCTGCCGCACCACTCAAACGCCAGCTGCGGCGTGCGGTGGGCGCTGATCACCCGCTTCTCGCAGGCGACGCCGAGCTGTTCGAGCGTCTGCACGCAGAACTGCATCGTCTCCCAGTCCGACGTGCTGCCCATGATGACTCCGACCAAAGGTATTGTCATAGCGGCTACGCTGTAGGCGATCTGCAGTCCGTCCGGCAAGCAAACATCCTCGGGGCGGGCTCCGGGACACCGGCCAAAACGATCCGTTCTCAGCCATGAGTCCCCAAAAACGGCTGCTGCGCCTTGGAGGTGAACCGTGCGGTCCGCGCGCGGTTGGGTCGGTCGGCCGCTTCGTCACCGTCCACCAAAACGCCGCGCGCGGAGCGCATGGCCCGCCTTTCGATCCAACCAGGCGGGATCAAAGCAGCGAGACACCCTTGGGCATGCGCACGACGGTCGTGCCCGCGATTTTGTCGTGCCACGACTGTTTCTCGTCGTCGAAGGCCACCCAGATGAACCCGAGCCCCACCACCGCGAGGGAAAGGAAGCAGCCGAGCGCACGCACGATGGCGGTGGCCCAGTCGATCTCGCGGCCATCGATGCGCACCACCTTCAAGCCGCAAACGATGCCCCCGATCGTGGTGCCCTTCATTTTCCACATCACCGCCCCATACGCGGCGAGGAGAAGCGGCAGTGTCGGCCCGCCGCGGTGCAGTATTCCAACGATGATGCCGAGAAGGATCGCATCGAGCAGCAATGCCGCCACGCGAATCCAGAATCCCGCCCGCGGCAAGGTCGCGGCCGAAATCGCCGCCGGAACGAACGCGGGTGCCTCGGCCGACAGCCCCACTGGCGCATCCGACACGATGCCCACACCCGCGCCCGCGACGGCGCCAGTCCCGAAGGCGACGCCAGGCACGGACAGAGGCGGGATCCCCCCGGACGGCGCCGCCGCGTGCTTCTCCCGCTTCATCCCGAGCAGCAGCGTGTAAACCACGACACCCATGCCGATCCAGGCGAGCAACTTGTAGACGATGAAACCAAGGAAAGGGACGAGGTAGACGCCGAGAATGAGAACGCCGCCGACCAACACGGCCAGAGCGATGTGGTTCAGCAGGCCGTCGCCGAAGAGCCGCGTGACTCTCCGGCCCAGCCAGGCCAGCATCACGGCTTTCCCAAAAAACGTGGCGAAAAACAGGCCCGCCACCAAGAAGGGCACGACGAACAGTCCCACGCCCGTAATCGCCAGCAGGATGGTTGCGACCGGCGCCAGCAGGAGGCTCAGCAGCGACGCGAGGACCGAATAGCCCGGCTGCGTTTCCAGCGTCTGCAGGCATTTTTCCACTCCCGCGGGGAAGAGCAGCGCGAGGAGAACATAAAGCGCGAGAAACGCCAGCGCGGGGATCCACACCCATCCGAGGTGGGGTCCGATCGCAAGCGGACGCCCCAGGAGCAGGCAGTGCTTGAACCACGCGCGCAGCCACTCCATGTCGCCAAACTCGCCGAGGAACGAAATATTATGCTGCTGGCCGCGCACGACCGCCGCCGGGTCGCGGATGATCCGGCCGCCAATCGCGACCACATCCCCGCCCACTTCGGCCTGCGGTCCAAGCTCGACATTGCCGAGCACCGCCACGACGGCGTCGCCGACCTTGCTGTTGACGTAGACGCTGCCGAGCACGGCCACAACCGCGTCACCGACGGGACCGGTCGCACGGCTGTTGCCGAGGACCGACACGACCGCATCGGTCACCTCGCCCTCGCTCGTTGCGGATCCGAACACCGCCACGACCGCGTCGGCCTTTTCGCCGGCCGGAAGGTGGGCGTCATGGCCGATGGCAACGCGTTCGTTGCCGTGGCGCGGCGCACGGACACGCGCCGGACGCGTTCCGCTCTTCTTCTTCGCGGGCGCAGGGGATTTTTCGACGCTCGCTTCCACGGGTGGCACGTCGAGCCGGCGGAGCGGCGGCTCCGCCGCCGGGGCGGCTTCGGCCGCGGGGGTCGTCGCCGGCTGGTCCCCGGTCGCCGCGGGTGCGGCCGGGGAGGTTTCGGCGGGCGGCGGCGCGGCGGCCGGACGCGGATCCTGCGCGAAGGCGGCGAACGTCAGCGTGAAGCTGAACGCGATTGCGGCACTAAGAAAAAGCTGGCGGATCGAGAGTCTCATGACGGGAAGAATGGGGAAACGTTAACGGTTGACGTAAAGCGTGCGGTAGGCGGCGGCGCCAAGGCCGAAGAGCGCGGCGTACATCGCGCCAACGAACGCCAGGCCGCCGTAGAGCCAGAGCGACGGGATGCTGCCGAGAACGATGCCGGCGAAGTCTCCGAGGCTGCGGGCGAGGTTCAGCCCGGTTTCCATCCACGCGAATTGCCGGGCAAAGGCCGTGGTCAACACGGCCGGATCGAATCCAGCCTGCACGGAAACGGCGGCGAACAGGAGAATCTTCGCCACCCCGGCGCCGAGGATGACAAACGCCACCCGCGCCGCCACCGGCCAATGCGCAAAGGATTTCCGCCACCACGGGAGCGCCGCGCGGCGCTCGAGTTCGGCGAGCACGCGCGACTCCAGCGAACGCGGCGCGCGCCGCGACGGCAGCTCGCGGAGCGTTTGATGGATGAGTCGCTCGAGCTTGTCGTGATTTTCGGGAGAGGGATTCATGGCGGATTCAGAGGCTGATTTCTTCATGCGCGGTGCCGCTGCGGCTGAGGATCTTCGCGAGGGCGGCGCGGGCCCGCAGGATGTCGGTCTTCACTTTCGCGAGCGACACGCGGAGCTGCCGGGCGATTTCGTCGTAGGGCATGTCCTCAAAATGGTAGAGCACGAGCGGCACGCGTTGATGTTCGGGCAGTTGCTCGAGGGCCCGCTCGACCCAGGCGCGCCGCTCGCCGGCGTCGACCCCGGCGAAAAACGTGTCGGGCGCGGCGAACTCGATCTCCGGCGCATCGCCCTCGCCGGCGCTGTCGTCGCGTTTGAGCTCCGAGAAGAACCGCCAGCGGTTGCGGTAGCGCGAGAGATGGTTGAGCGAGAGGTTGGTCGCGACGGTCTTGAGCCATCCTCCGGCCGTGGGGCTGTTCGAGAGCGACGCAAAATGCTCGTGCGCCTTCAGAAACACTTCCTGCGAAATGTCCTCGGCCTGCGCTTCGTTGCCGGTGAGCCGGACCGCGGTGGAGAAGACCATGTCTTGGTAGGCGTGCATGAAAGTCGTGAAATCAGCCGGGGGGATCATCCCCGAAGGGTGTGTTTGCACTGGAGTATTCTCATTCATGTCCAGAACACGGCCCGCGCCGGGAAGTCGCAAAAATGTTACGGGCCGCCCCGGCCCCGGAGCGAGGGCGAACCGCGGCGCCCGGCAAGGGACTTGACTGTGATTTTACCCGGGTCTTGGTTTGTCTCGTCAAAACTTCGTTGCTGACGGAAACAACGACACACTCGTTCAACCAAGTTAACACCATACGATAACCATGAAACCATCCTCGCTGTTGAAACGCCTGTCGGGCGGCATTTTTGCCCTCGGATTCGCCCTCGCCGGGACTGCGTTCGGGCAAGGCATCACCACCTCCGCGATGAGCGGCACGATCACCGACCGGCAGGGCAAGGCGGTCACGGATGCGACCATCACGATCACGCACGACCCCTCCGGCACGAGTTCGACCGCGGTGTCGCGGGCGAACGGCCAATACAATATCTCCGGTCTGCGCGTCGGCGGCCCTTACACGGTCGCGGTCACAGCGGCCGGCCAACCTTCGGAATCGCGCACCGATGTCTATCTCGATCTCGGTGCCGCGCAGGATGTGAGCTTCACGCTCGGGGCGACAACGGTCGTCATGGACGTCGTCAAGGTGAGCGTCGAACGCGACGTGACGTTTGGCGCCGGCAAGATCACGACGGGCACGGTTTTCACCGATGCCGACATCGCCAACATCGCGAGCGTCCGGCGCAACGTGCAGGACTTCGCCCAGCTCGACTCGCGCGTGTATCTTGGTTCCTATGACCAAGGCGGCCAGTTGAGCGCCCAGGGCCAAAATTTCCGCTTCAACTCGTTCCTGATCGACGGTGTGCAGGCGAACGACACCTTCGGCCTCAACAGCAACGGGTTCTCCTCCCTGCGCAGCCCGATCCCGCCGGAGGCAATGCTGGCGCTCAACACCGAGTTGAGCCCCTACGATGCCCGCCGCGCCGGCTTCACCGGTGCGTTGATGAATGCGGTCACCAAGTCCGGCACGAACCAGTTCCGCGGCTCGCTCTACTACGAGTATACCGATCAGGACTGGCGGGCGAAGAATCCGGTCACGCAGGTGCGCGACGTATTCAAGGAGTCGACTTTCGGCGCGACCCTCGGCGGGCCGATCTTGCCGGGCAAGCTGTTCTTCTTCGCCAGCTACGATCACTTCAAACGCGAGATCGCGCCGCCGAGCCAGAACTTCGTGCCGGACAGCGCGATCGTCCAGGCCATCACCACGAGGGCCGGCAGCTTTGGCAGTTTCAATCCCGGCAGCTTCAGCGCCTCCAACGAACCCTTCCAGAAAACCTACCTCGGCAAGCTCGATTGGAACATCGTCCCGGGTCACCGCGCCAGCTTCACCTACCGCAAGAACGAGGGGCAGGACACGGTGTTCTCGAATTTCAGCGGCGCGACCACCACGTCCTTCAGCACGGAATGGTATGACCAGCCGCGCAAGACCGACAGCTACACGGGGCAGTTCTTCAGCACGTGGACACCAAACCTGCGGACGGAAGTGTCCGCCTCATTCACCAAGTACGACGGTTCGCCGGCCAGCCGCAGCGACGGCAAGTTCCCCGAGGTGCAGATCCAGAATGTGAGCGGCCGGCGGCTCGACACCGGCGCCGCCATCACGAACGGCGCCGTGTATTTCGGCACGGAATTCTCGCGCCAGTTGAACGCGATCACGACCAAGACCCGCAACGCCACCTTTGCGGCCGACTACTCGATGGGCGACCACACCTTCATGTTCGGTGGCGACTACGAGAAGACCGAGATCACGAACAAGTTCGTGCAGGCTTTCCTCGGCAGCTATACGTTCACCAACCCGGCGGCGTGGACCGCCGGCACCGCCTCCAACCTGCAGGTGGCAGTCCTGGCGCCGGGCGCGACGGTGGATGACGCCATCGCCCGCTTCGATCTGGGCATGTACGGTCTCTATTTCCAGGATACGTGGAAGCCGTCCACGCAGCTCACGCTTGTGGGTGGCCTGCGCCTGGACTACCCCGAATTCTCCAACAACCCCAAGGCGATTCCGACGACGCCAACCTACAGCGAGGCTTCTTTTCGCACCGCGTTCGGCATCCCGAGCACGACGAGCGGCGACGGCAACTACACGATCTCACCCCGCCTCGGTTTCGTCTATGAGCTGAAGACGGACCGGAAGACCCAGCTGCGCGGTGGCGTCGGCCTGTTCCAAGGCCGGAGCCCGTCAGTGTATCTTTCCAACGCCTACTCGAACCGCGGGGTGGCGGCGCGCGTCACGCAAAACAACGTGCCGTTCACCGCCACGGTGACCCCCGGCACCGGCGCCGCGGCGGTGGCGGTCATCAACCTGACCGATCCGGACTTCCGCCAGCCGGTGTCGTGGAAGGGCAACCTCGCGATCGACCACACGCTGCCGTTCGGCGGCATCGTGCTGACGTTGGAGGTAAGCGGCATCCAGGCGTATCGCGCGATCCAGACCGAGAACCTCAATCTCAAGCCGGTGGGCACGATGCCCGACGGTCGCATCCGGTATGCCGGTGTGATTGCGGCCACGACGGCCACCGCCTCGCGTTCCTCGGCCAGCAACACTTATCGCACAAACGATCTCTATCAAAACGCCGGATTCGCCGACGTCTACAAGTTCACCAACTCCCGCAAGGGCGGCGGCGAGGACTTCACGTTCGCCATCAGGCGTCCGATGAAGCGCGGCCTGGGCGGCTTGGGCGGCTACTGGGCCGGCAGCCTCGCATGGACGCGCAGCGACTACACCGAGGTCAGCCCCTCCACGTCGTCGGTGGCGCAGTCCAACTACAACAACCGGGCGGTCTTCAACCCGAACGAGAATGTGGATTCGATCTCGAACACCAACATCAAGGATCGCATCGTCGCCACGCTGACCCACCGCTTCGAACTGGTGAAGAACTATCCCACCACGATCGCGGCGATCTACCAGGCCCGCGCCGGTCACCCGTATTCATGGGTGTATTTCGCGGACTCGAACGGCGACGGCTTCACCTTCAACGATCTGTTCTACGTTCCCTCGGGCCCGACCGATCCGAAGGTACGCTGGACCAGCATCGCCGAGCGCGACGCGTTTTTCGATTTCGTCAACTCGTCGACACTCCGAAAGTACGCCGGCTCGGTGGCGCCGCGTAATTCCGAGGTCTCGCCCTGGATGCAGACCCTCGACCTCAAGTTCACCCAGGAGATTCCAATGCCCGGTTACAACCGGGTGAAGTTCGAGGCGTTCGCCAACATCATCAACCTGGGCAACCTCCTCAATAAGAACTGGGGCCTGATCGAAGAAGTGCCATTCTCCTACAAGCGCGCGGTGGCCGCGACGACGCTCGACACGGCGACCAACCAGTATGTCTACACCTTCAACTCGACCACGCTGAACACCGTGCCGATCGTGGCGCGCGACACGCCGGAATCCCGCTGGCAGATTCAGCTCGGCGCCAAGGTGAGATTCTGAGCCTGCCGCCGGCGACCCTCCGCCTTGGATTCCAGGGGCGGCCGCGGACGCGGCCGCCCTTTTTCTTTGGCGCGCCTGGCGGGGCGCCCTCGTGTCCCGCCCGTTCGAATTCGACAGGACACCGGCCTGGCCGCGAGGCCCGACCTTCAGTGGCGGTTGCGGCGGGTTTTCGGCGGGGGACTCCGCCGTCATGCCAATTACAGGACATCGATGCGGCCCGGTTTACGACTGGAAATCCAGGCGCCGGGGCGTCTGTGCGCTCGTTTTTGATACAGAATTTCATCCGCCGGGACGCGGACGGAAAGGCTCGGGCGGAGGCGGCGTCCGTGGGTGCGTTTCAGGACCGTTTTTCGAGGAGGAAATTCATCCGTTCAGAGGTAAATCCCCGTTTCCCCTCGGGGCAGTGTTCCGGGCGCCCGCGCAAGCCCAAAATGATCAAAAAATTTACGCTTTTCTCGCGATAAACCTATTGACGGGAAAAAGCCGGAGTCCCATGGGTTGTGGTCAGCGCGACGAGAGACCACATCCTGTTGTGGTCAGCAACGCGTTAATAACTTCTCACAACTTTGATTCGCTAAAAGCGCTTTCGCCCTAAGAAAGAGCCTTCCGTCGCCCATTCTCGCCGTCGTCCCTGCCAGTCTCCCTATGCAACAAACGTTCCAGGTCGGTGCCAAGACCTTTGTCCTCGACCAGGCGAAAGCCGAGGCGGCTTTTGCGGCCAAGAAAGTCATCAACGGCCGCCAGTCCATGTGTTTCAACCTCCTCCCGCTGAAATACCAGTGGGCCTACGACCTCTATCGCAAGATGAAGGCCAACCACTGGGAACCGGAGGACATCCCGATGGGCAAGGATATCGAGCAGTGGCGCGACGAGAAGGTCGTCTCCGACGTCGAACGCTGGATCATCCGCATGGGCATCGGCTACTTCTCGGCCGCAGAAGGCATCGTGGGCGACAATATCCAGCACGTCGTTCGCGAGCTCGTCACGGCGCCCGAACTCAAGCTCGTCCTCGGCCGCCATGCGCACGAGGAGAACATCCACGCGGACTCGCTGCTCTACATGATCGCGTCGCTGCAGATCAACCCGCACGAGTGCGAGGCGATGTTCGAGGACGTCGCGACCATCGTGCGCAAGAACGAATTCGTCACCAAGGTCTCCCGCGATCTGCGCCGCGATCTCGACCTCACGCTGCCGGAGAACAAACGGCTGCTGGCGAAGAACATCTTCGTTTTCGGCCAGTGCATGGAGGGCACGCAGTTTTACGGCCTCTTCGGCATGGTCCTGTCGCTCTACCGGCAGAACAAGTTTCCCGGCATCGGCCAGATGTTCCGCTACACGCTCCGCGACGAGTCCAACCACATCGAGGTGTTCCGCAATCTCTTCATGGATCTCATCGAGGAAAACCGCGAAATCTGGACCGCCGATTTCAAGGAGGAACTCCGTGCGCTGATGGCCGAGGCCATCACGCTGGAAAAGGAGTTCATCCGCGACTGCCTGCCCGTGAATTCCGTCGGCCTCAGCGACGACGACTTCACCCAATACATAGACTACATTGCCGACCGTCGCCTCGAAGGCTGCGGTCTGGCCCCGCTCGCCGCCGGCGTCAAGAACCCGCTGCCGTGGCTCGCCGAAATGATGGATATCAAGAAGGAGCAAAACTTCTTCGAAGGCCGCGTCACTGAATACCAAAAAGCTTCTTCCCTCAATGTAGCTCACGACGACGAGCTCTGAGTCGGAGGCCAGCGGGCAGAACTCCAGAGGACAGACCCCCGGCCAGTCCCGTTCTCCGTTCTCTCGTGTACGTCGTCACCGTCAGTCGTTCGCGCCGCACCCTGCGCGCTTCTCTTCCCCCGTTGCGAAGCCCGTCTTCCCGACGTCCGCAACGTCATCTCCGTCTCCCCGTCTTCCGCCATGAGCCACACGCCTTCCCTCGCGCACGATCTCGCGCTCAAACGCACCGTCCACACGCCCGTCGAACAAAAGCCGCATTACGCCTGGCGCGATGTCCTCGCTGGCGAATCGATTGAGCTGCCCAACGTCATTCTGCTCTGCCCGCACGGCGAGGAGCGCTTCGTCCTCACCGAGGTCGCCGACACCCTCGGCAAGGCGCTGACCAACGTCCACCTCGCCAAGGGCGAGCGGGACATCTTCAACGACAGCAACCGCGCCTGGGTCGCGCGCATCTGCCGCGAGGTCGCCGCCAACCTCACCGGGCTTTCCCATGCCCAGTCGCCCATCCGCCTCACCCTGAACCAGCTGTACGAGCTGATCGAGAAAACCCTCGTCGACAACAACTCCTACTTCGTCGCGAAGAGCCTCCTCCTCAACCGCGCCCGCAAGATTTCCATCGATCGCGACGCCGCCGCCACGTCGACCCTGCGCGTCATCCGCCGCAACAACCAGGTCGTCCCGTGGAGCGAGCAGAAGGTCGAGATCGCCGTCCGCAAGACCTTCCTCTCCCTCCAGCGCGACTCCGCGCCCGCCATCGCCATCACGCGCGCCGTCTCGGAGCGCGTCCGCGCCTCGACGCAGTCCTTCATCCACATCGAAGAAATCCAGGACATGGTGCAGGAGGAACTCATGAAGTCCGGCCACTACAAGGTCGCCGAGGCTTACATCCTCTTCCGTGCCCAGCGCGCCGCCGCCCGCGAAATCGGCGTGGATCCCGAGACACAGTCGGACCCGCCCTTCGCCGCAGCCGCCGCCGGCTCGGGCGCGCAGGAAACCATGATTCTGGTCAAGCGCACCAACGGCGAAAACGTCTTCTGGGATGGCGCCGACCTCCGCAAGCGCATCGAGTTCGCCCGCATCAACCTCGACCTCTGCCTCTCCAACGACGAAATCGAGGCCGAGCTCCGCCGCTCCGTCTACGACCAGATCACCCAGAAGGACCTCGACGCGACGATCATCCTCAATTCGAAGACCCTCATCGAACGCGATGCCGATTTCGCCCGGTTCGCCGGCCGCATCCAGCTCACCTACATCTATGAGGAAGTCCTCGGCTGGGATATCGCCCGCGACGGCATCGGCGCCCTCAAGACCGCCCACCAGCGTGCCTTCAAGAAGGCCCTCGCGCACGGCGTCGCCATCAAGCGCCTCAATCCGCGGCTCCTCGAATTCGACCTCGCGAAGCTCGCCGCCGCCCTCGATCCGTCCTCCGACCTCGAGTTCGACTTCCTCGGCATCCAGACGCTCTATGATCGCTACCTGATCATCGACAAGACCCGGAAATCCTCGCGCCGGATCGAGACGCCGCAGTTTTTCTGGATGCGCGTCGCCATGGGCCTGTTCCTCGACGAGCCGGGCGATCGCGAAAGCAAGGTCACCGCCCTCTACGAGCTCTACAAGAGCCGCCGTTTCTGCAGCAGCACGCCGACGCTCTTCAACTCGGGCACGCTCCACTCGCAGCTCTCCTCCTGCTACCTCTACTACGTCGACGATTCGCTCGAAGGCATCATGATTCGCGGTATCGCGGAAAACGCCTTCCTCGCCAAGTGGGCCGGCGGCCTCGGCGGATCCTGGACTGCCGTCCGCGGCACCGGCGCCTACATCGCCGGCACCAACGGCGAGTCCCAGGGCGTCATCCCGTTCCTCAAGCTCCACAACGACCAGCTCGTCGCCGTCAACCAGGGCGGCAAGCGCAAGGGCTCCGGCTGCGCCTACCTCGAGACGTGGCACAACGACATCTTCGAGTTCCTCGAGCTGCGCAAGAACACGGGCGACGACCGCCGCCGGACGCACGACATGAACACGGCGAACTGGATCCCCGACCTGTTCATGAAGCGCATGGAGGCGCGGCAGCACTGGACCCTCTTCCGCTCCAACCAGGTCAAGGATCTTCACGAACTCTACGGCCAGGCGTTCGAAAAACGCTACCTCGAGTACGAGCAGCTCGCCGGGCAGGGCAAAATCTCGGGCCAGAAGATCGAGGCCCTCGAGCTTTGGAAGAAAATGCTCTCGATGCTCTTCGAGACCGGCCACCCGTGGATCACGTTCAAGGACGCCTGCAACCTCCGCTCCCCGCAGGACCACGCCGGCGTCATCCACTCGTCCAACCTTTGCTGCATGACAGCCGACCAGCGCGTCGTCACCGCCGAGGGTGTTGTTACGGTCGGTGAACTCTACACGCGTGCCCGTCGCGCCGCCCTCGTCGGCCCCGACGGCAACACCGTGCTCACGGCCGAACCCGTCAACACCGTCTTCGGCCGCAGGGGCCCCGTGCCCGCCGGCCCAATGCTGCTCCCGCGTCCCGATGCGCCCATTGTTCGCATCGTCACCAAGGAAGGTTACACGCACAAGGTCACACCCGATCACAAAGTCTGGGTCGTCGGCCGCGGCTGGGTCGAAGCCCAGGAGTTGAAGCGTGGCGATCTGATCGAGATTCAACAGGCCGAGGGGCTCTGGGGTGCGGTCAGGGCCGAAGATCTTGCGTTCCTTTCCGGCCTCATCGCCGGCGACGGCACCTTCATGGTTCGCGAGGGCACGATTTCCGTCATGCTCGACGTGTGGGCCCAGGAGTTCGGCCTAATAGATGAAATCGAGCAATGCGTCGCCCGAACGCTCGCTGCGCACGACGAGGAAGTGCGCACGACCTCATCGCTAGAACCCCGCTTCATTGGCGACGAATACCGCCGCCGCCTCACTTCCGCGCCGCTCGCGCGCGTGCTTGCCGCGCGCGGCTTCACGCGTGAAACGAAGCTCCGCGTGCCGGAATTCGTCTGGACCGGCACGCGCGAAACCGCCGCCGCTTACCTGCGCGGCCTCTATGCCGCCGATGCCTCGGTTGAGGCCAGCGGCGAGATTACGACGTGCTCGCTTGCTTCCGTCAGCCGCGAGTTTCTCGCCCAGATTCAAATCCTCCTCGCGAACCTCGGCATCAAGTCCTCGCTCACCAAAATGCACGACGCCGGGCTTGTGATGTTGCCCGACGGCCGCGGCGGCGAGCGCGAATATTGGCAGGCCGAACTCTTTCGCCTCCTCGTCACGTCGATTCAAGGTTGCCGCCTCCTCGAAAACCTCACCGGGATCGGCGCGCTTCGCCAAAACGCCCGCTTTCTCGCCAACCTCGAAAAGGCCGGCTATGCGCAGAAAATGCACGCCACCTTCGAGGCGCTCGAACCGCTGCCGAACGAAGACGCGTTCTGCCTCCAGGTGTTTAGCGACGAGCACTCGTGGACCGTCAACGGCCTGATCACGAAAAACACCGAGATCACGCTCAACACCTCCAACGACGAGACCGCGGTCTGCAATCTCGGCTCCATCATCCTGGAGACCCACCTCGATGCCAAGGGCAACAT
>JACQWL010000409.1 GCA_016209255.1 Verrucomicrobiota bacterium | reverse complement strand
GGTGAGGGGCGTGCGTGCTTCGTCTAATCGACGAAGCGCGAAGGAGGCCGGTGGTTTTCTGAGATTTTATTAGCGGAGTTTACCCGCCTGCGGCGGCGCCGAAGGCGACCAGGGATTAGCGAAGATTAGCGGTTAAGAACTGTCTTGGTTGATCAACTTGGTTGCGGCTCCGCCGCGCTAGGTCTCTGTGGTTCAATCTGTTTGGATTCTTGGCTCCGGCGTCGCGGGATAAGGGAGGAGCGAGCATGCCTCCGCCGCGACTTTCTCCTCGCTACCCGCCGCGCACTGCCCGCTACTTTTCCCATGCCCGCCGTCACCGAACTCATTCCGCACCGCCCGCCGTTCCTGTTTGTCGACGAAATCGTGAGCGAGAACCCCGACGGTTTGACCGCCCGGCGGGTATGGCGCGCGGAGGAGGATTTTTACCGCGGACATTACCCGGGCTCACCCATTACGCCGGGAGTGCTCCTGTGTGAGGCGGTGTTTCAGACCGCCGCCTGCTACCTGGCGTTGAAGGCGCGCGCCGCCGGGGCGAAACCGGGCGCGGGTGTCCCGTTGATCGCGAAGATCAGCGATGTGCGCTTCCGCAATCCCGTTTATCCGGGGGATGAGGTATTGATCGACGTCAAGCAAAAGGAGGCGATGGGCGGCTTCACGATGATGGGCGGGTCGATCAAGAAGGCCGGGGCCGGCGGCGCGCGCGTGATGAATGTGGATTTCGCGGTCGTGTGGAAAACACCTGAAGGCCTGGCGTAGGACCGCGCTTGCGCGCGATCGAAATCGCCGGCGAGCAGACTCCTGCAACGACATCCGATGCCTGATTTTCTCCAACTCAGCGGGAAAGCGTTCCTCGTCTTTGGCGTCGCCAATCGAAAGAGCGTCGCCTGGTCGGTCGCAAAATCCCTGGAAGAGCAGGGCGCCACCGTGCTCTACAGCGTCCGCTCCGAGGCACGGAAGCAATCGCTCGCCGCGCCGCTCGCGGGCAAGCCCGTCTTCGTTTGCGATGTCGAGGATGAGGGTGCCGCCGGGCGGCTGGCGGGCGAGGTCGCGGCCGCCGGGTTCGGAACATTGCACGGCATCGTGCACTCGATCGCATTTGCGAATTACAGCGACGGTTTCCGGCCGTTCCACGAGACCCGGCGCGCGGATTTCCTCCAGGCCACCGCCGTTTCGGCCTTCTCGCTCGTCGAAGTCGCGCGCGCCTTCAAGCCGCACCTCGCGCCCCGCGCCTCGATCGTGACGATCGGCATCTCGTCGCTGCTCGTGACGCCCGGCAACTACGGTTACATGGGGCCGATCAAAGCCGCGCTGGAATCGGCGGTGCGGTTCCTGGCCAAGTCGTTCAGCGCGGATTCGGCGGTGCGGTTCAATGCCGTCGGCGCCGGACCGCTCAAGACCAGCGCGTCAGCGGGGATTCCGGGTTACGTCGAAAGCTACCTCTACGCGGAAAAGCTGACGTTCCGGAAGAAGAACCTGGAAACGCAGGAGGTGGCGAATGCCGTGCTGTTCCTGCTGAGCGAACGCAGCAGTGGCGTGAACGGAACGACGCTGGTCGTCGACGCCGGGCTCGGTTCGAACTATTTCGACCAGGAAATCATCCGGCTCGCGATGCGCGCCCCGGCGGTGCCGGGACGAACGCCAAATCTCAAAGCGCCAAATGCCAAATGAGAGACTCCGCTACTGTGATTCGTTTGGAGTTTGGAGCTTTGGCGTTTGGGATTTACGCTTATGCGGTTTGAGCACGTCTGCATCGAGTCGCTCGCGGTGGCGCTGCCCGAAGAGGTGTGGACGTCCGCCGCCATCGAGGAACGCCTGCGACCGCTTTATGAGCGGTTGAAACTCCCGGTTGGCCGGCTCGAACTCATGACCGGCATCCGCGAGCGGCGCATGTGGCCCGCCGGCACGCGGCCGTCCGATGCGAGTGCCGCCGCCGGCCGGGCCGTGCTGGCGAAATCGGCGCTGCGCGCCGGGCAGGTCGAGCTGTTCATCCACGCCGCGGTGAGCCGCGACATGCTCGAGCCGGCGACCGCATCGTTCGCCCACCGCAAGATCGGGCTGCCCGGGACGGCGCAGATTTTCGACGTGTCGAACGCCTGCCTTGGATTCCTGAACTCGCTGACCATCGCGGCCGGGATGATTGAGTCCGGCCACATCAGGTGCGCGATGATCGTCGCGGGCGAAAACGGCCGGCCGTTGGTGGAGCAGACGCTGCGCACGCTGGTCGAGCGCCCGCTGACGCGCAACGAGATCAAACCCTATTTCGCCAACCTCACGATTGGATCGGGCGCGGTCGGCGCCATCGTTTGTCATCGCTCGCTCGTGGCCGGCCGCGCGCACCGGCTTCTTGGTGGGGTGGCGCGCGCGGCGACCGGCCACAGCGAGCTATGCCAGGGCGATACGGACGGCACGGAGTCGCTGGCGATGCAGACCGACTCCGAGCAACTGCTGCTCGCCGGCGTGGCGCTGGCCCGCGAGACGTGGGACGAATTCGCGGGAGAGCAGGGAGCGGACTTCGCGCGATTCGTTTGCCATCAGGTTGGCTCGGCGCATCGCCGAAAGCTCTTCGAAACGCTGGGCCTCGACGTGGCGAAGGATTTTTCGACCTTCGAGACTCTGGGCAACACCGGCTCGGTGGCGCTGCCGGCCACGCTGGCCGCGGCCGTCGCGGCGGGAGCGGTTCGCGACGGGGATCGCGTGGGGCTGCTCGGTATTGGCAGCGGGCTGAACTGCCTGATGCTCGCGCTCGAATGGTGATGAACGATAAGCGAGAGCGCCGGCGGGGAGCGCGAGCTGCGACCGGGAACCGATCGCGCGGGCGAGCCGGCGAGAACACCGCGCGCTGGCTTTTCGCATGCTGACCGCGCCGCACATTCCCGACTGGCTCGCGCGACTCTATCCGTTCACGCCGCGGAGTCTGGTCACGCCGCGCGGCGCGCGGATGAGTTACCTCGACGAAGGACCGCGCCGCGATGAGGCGGTGCTCATGCTGCACGGAAATCCGACCTGGTCGTTTTACTACCGCGAACTGGTGCGCGCCCTCAGCCCGCGCTGGCGGTGCATTGTGCCCGACCACATCGGGATGGGTCTTTCGGCCAAGCCGGCGGACTACGATTACACGCTCGCGACCCGAATCGCGGACATCGAGGCGCTCGTGGCTGCGCTGGGCCTGAAGCGCGTGCACCTGGTGGTGCACGACTGGGGCGGCGCAATCGGTTTCGGTTTTGCGGCGCGGCATCCGGAAACGATCGGGCGGTTGGTGATCCTGAACACGGCGGCGTTTCCCGCCGATCGCATTCCGTGGCGGATCGCGTTGTGCAAGGCGCCGTTCATTGGACCGGCCGTCGTGCGCGGATGCAACGGCTTCGCCTGGCCGGCGACGTGGATGGCGATGCACCGGCACGGGCTCACGACCGACGAAAAGCGCGGCTATCTTTTCCCGTATGATTCCTGGGCTCATCGCGTCGCGGTGAGCGCGTTCGTGCGCGACATCCCGCTGCGACCGTCACATCCCAGCTGGCCGACGCTGGCAGCGGTCGAGGAGGGGCTCGTGCACTTCCGCGATCGCGCCACGCTGATCCTGTGGGGCGGGCGGGATTTTTGTTTCAACGATTTTTTCCTCGGCCGGTGGCGGGAGATCTTTCCGCAGGCGACGGTGCGGCGAATCGCGGACGCGGGACACTACGTCCTGGAGGACGCCCGCGAAGAGGTCGTGCTGCGGATCGCCGAATTTTTTGATGCCACGCGCCTGCCAGGATTCGCCCAGTAAGCGAAACGACGCCGGGAAATGAAGGAGGGATGGGCGGAGCTGTCCGATTTTTCACGAACTAACACCAACATGTTTGTCGTAGCGACCCGGAACAGACTTAAACGCAGAGGTCGCGGAGGTCGCGGAGAGTCGTTTGGTCCTCCGCGCTCTCCGCGGGCTCCGCGTTTCAAGGTTTTTGGGTTTGGTCCTCGGCTGCGGTATTTCTCTGTGACCAGGACTTGCCCGCCTCGGGAGGGTTGCGCCTCAGTGTGCTCGGTGTCAAAAAATCTGCTCCTTTGGCTTGCCCGCCTCCGGTGGGTTGCAGCTCCGCCGCGGTAAGGCGTGGGCCGCTAACTCTCACCCGGTAGGCGCCGGCTGGGTTTTACCGTCACGACCGTAAAGCGCGGCGAGGGCGCGCAGGTAGCTGCCAGAACTGTCGCTCAGGGCGCGCAGTTGCTCAGC
>JACQWL010000414.1 GCA_016209255.1 Verrucomicrobiota bacterium | reverse complement strand
TTGCGGCTCACGTTGGCGGACGCGGGCTGCATGTTGACCGTGCCGGCGGCGTTGCCGAGGCCGAAAACGGTCGAGTTGGGGCCGCGGCTGATTTCCACCGCGTCGATGTTGATCGGATCGACGGGCACGCGCCCGCTCGTCTCGAAGTTGCCGAAGGAAATATTGGCCGATCCGACGCCCCGAACGCGGTTCGCCGAGTTGGGGTTGAGCGAGTTGTCCACCGGGCTGCCATTGCGATCGACCGAGAATTCCGTGTAGGTGCCGGTGCCCTCCGTGCTCGCCTCGTAGAGGAACACGTCATTGATATCGAGCATCGCGAAATCCGACATCTGTTCCTTCGTCACCACCGTCAACGAGGCCGCGAGATCCTCGACCTTCGAATTCAGGCGGGTGCCGGACATCGTGTTCGACGCGTAATAACCCCGGCTGGTATCGGTGACCTCGAAGGGCGAAAGCACGACCGTTTCGTCCGCCGCGAGTGCGGTCGCAACCGGCACGGGTTTCGCCTCGGCGGCGTCCCGCGCCGCGAGTTCGTCCGGATCGAGCCGGCCATTCTGGTTTTTGTCGTATTTCGCGAGGCTGCGCACATCCTCCGCGGCCGCTTGCGGGTAAGCGGGAGAAACGGTCCAACCAACAACGCCGGCGAACATCGCCGCGGCCCGGAGCAGGGAATTCGTGGTTTTCATGGGGGTCAGGTTCTACACAATGATCGTATTCCAAATCCGGCGTACCTCAACCGAAATAACGTCCGCATCGCAATCTCAGACCCATCTGCCGTTTGTCGACGTCCGCTACACTGAAAGCGACTCTGCGAGACGGATGATCTCGTGGACCCGCGTGTCGGGCGAACCGGCATCGATGTCCGCCACGATGAGATCGCAGGGCCCGAGGTCCCGCGCCACGCGCGCAACATCAGCTTCGATTTCGACCCGCGGCTTGTTCATCGCGTCCATGGGTGTGTACATGAGCCCGCGGCGGGCGTGCGGAAACAGCCCTCGTGCCCGTGTCAGGTCGGAGTGAATACCCATGTCGATGTAGGCGACCCCGGGCACGCGGGCATACGCCTCGAGGTAGGGCGTGGCATTCCACGCGCAGTTGTGGATACCGATGCACCCGTAAACCGCCGCCAGCTTCTGGTCGAACGGCAGCAGCAGGTCGCGGTAAACTTCCGGGGACACCAGGTTGACGAGGCAATTGCTGACGGTGACGAAGCGCTGGGCTGAGCGCGGCGGCTCTCCACTCCGCGATTGCCGGACATGCAGGAGGCGGATCCCCTGAATCATCGTCTCGCACACGCACGCGAAGAGGTGCCGGCAACGTTCCGGCTCATCCAGCAGGTCCAGAAAAAGCTGCTGGCCGCGCAGCCGGTGCGCGTTGTTGAGGACGCCCTGCCAGTTGATATAACCGTCGATCCGGCCCTCGTGCCGCTCGATCCAGTCGAGCTGCTCCATGAGCTGAGCGAAATGCGGATTGCGCGCGAGGTCCGGCGGTTCGAGCCGGGCGACGTCCGCGTCGCTGAGGTATTGCGGCGCGGCGCACGGCCAGTTGTTCTCCGTATAGAGGATCGGCACGCCGTAGAGCGCTGCCACTGGGCAGGCGCCGCGCATGCCCGTCAGCAGGTCGAGCGGGGCGTCGCCCGGGCCGGCTTGCCCGATAGGTGTGCCGGGGAAGCGACGACGCAGTTCCGCCTGCATGCGGACGACGGCATCGCGTCGATAGGCGGGGTCGTCATGAAAACGCTGGCCGAAATCGATGTCGACGTGTTGGCGAAACCACGCGGGAGTGAATCCGATTTCCGGGCGCAGGAAGACCTCCGTGCCGTCTGCCGGCCGGCGGGTAGCCGGTGCTGCTGGAGCGATGTAGCTTACGAGTTGCCCCGGGACGTCATGCATTCGAGGAGTCTTTCGGCCGATAATCCATATAACACGGATGAGAGAGGATGCGGAAGATTTTCGCTTGTCTTGATCCTCACCGGCAGGGTGATGGCGCGAAGACTTGTCGCGGAATGATAATCCGTGCCCATCCGTGAAATCCGCGGTTTCCTGCTGATTTGAGCCCGCTGAGAATAACACTCCGTTGCCGTCGGCGGCTTCGGGCGGCGGCCGGATGCGCCGGTCAACACACGCGTCCGCGTTTCATGGCCGACGTGTGCCCCGCGGGATTCTCGCCGATCCAGCGCTCGTCAATCGGGTCGCTGGCGAGCTGGTAACGCGTGTCGGTTGAAAGCCGGATCCGATCCGTGGTGTTGTCGAGACTGCCGTGGACGAGCGTCATGTTGAAAATCACGGCGTCGCCCAGCTTGAATTCCTCCGCCGTGAGCCAGCGGCCGCCGAGACTCTGCTGCAATGCCGTCGGGTCTTTCGAAAGGGTGCCGTCCCACCATTTCCGTCCGGCGGCGAAGTCCGCCGCATCGTCGTGATTCTCACAATACGTGTCCACGTCACGCGAAAGGTAGGCCTGCAATTCGGTGGATTTCCCGTGGCTGCCCTCGAGCAGGAGCAGCCCGCCCATGTCGAGCGGGACGTCGCCGAGCGGCACCCAGGCGGTGTAAAGCCGGTGCGTGCCGCGGCCCATGTAGACCAGATCGCAGTGGATGGGACTGCCGGGCCCGGTGCCCTTGGTGCGAAACCAGATGAAATCGAAATGGCGCGCGGCTCCTGGGCCGATCAGCGCAGGTAATCGTGGCGGACACGTTGTCGAAGGCGGGGGCGCACGAGGCCATAGCCCGGTTTCTCGCCGCAGGCGGCGAATGCGATGCGGTTTATGCCGTGACAGACAGCCTGGCGTTGGGCGCCTAC
>JACQWL010000398.1 GCA_016209255.1 Verrucomicrobiota bacterium | reverse complement strand
GCCTCATCTCTTTCGAGGGTTCCGAAGGCTCCGGCAAGACCACTCAAATCGCGCGCCTCGCCGCGCACTTCCAGAAGACGCACCGCGAGGTCATCTCGACGCGGGAGCCCGGCGGCACGGAAATCGGAGAACAAATCCGAAACATCATCGTGCACAACTCCAAGGGCGATGAGATGTGCGCCGAAACCGAGTTGCTCCTCTTTGCCGCCGCCCGCGCCCAGCTCGTCCGCGAAGTCATCGCCCCCGCCCTCATCCGCGGCGCCATCGTGCTCAGCGATCGCTTTCTCGACTCCTCGACCGTTTACCAGGGCATCGGCCGCAACCTGGCCGCCGATCCGGTAAACCAAATCAATCGCTTTGCCGTCGGCAACGTCATGCCCGACCTCACGATTGTGATCGACGTGCCCGAGGAGGTCAGCCTCGCGCGCCTCAAGCAGCGGGCATCCGGCCTTCCCGACCGGATGGAGCGCGAGAACGTCGGTTTCTACAAAAAGGTCCGCGAGGGCTACCTCGTGCTCGCGAAAGGCATGCCAGAGCGTTTCATCGTCGTGGACGGCACGAAAACCGAGGATGCGATCGAAAAAAAAATCTGGAGCGAGGTGCGGTCGCGGTTGAAGTGACGCGCCCGGGAGCGCGACCGCCCTCGGTCGCAACCGCTGAGCGGCCGAGGGCGGCCGCGCTCCCATCGAATCCCACCATGACCGCCGCCACGCCCTGGCCAGACGAGCTCGCGGGCACCCCCGCCATCGCCGTCATCGAACAGGCGATTGCGCGCCACCGGCTCTCGCACAGCCTGCTGCTCCACGGCGACGATCTCGACACGCTGGTGGCGATCGCCGATGCCATCGCCGATCGATTGCTCAACACTCCCGCGTCGTCCGCGCGCTTTCCGGTGAAGGACCATCCCGATAATCTTGCGCTGCGTCCCAAGGGAAAGATGCGGATCATTCCGATCGGCAAGTCGGGCTCGCCCGAGCCCGGTTCGATGCGTGAGTTCCTGCCGAAGCTCTATGTGACGCCCGCGGTCGCGCCGCAAAAGGTGGCCATCATCCACGAGGCGGATCGGATGAACGTCGAATCATCCAATGCCTTCCTCAAAACCTTGGAGGAGCCGCCGGCCCGCACCACGCTGCTCCTGCTCACGACCCGCCCTTACGCGCTGCTGCCAACGATTCGCAGCCGCGTGCTTCATTTCCGTTTTCCATCCGCCGCGGCGCCGGTTGCCGCCGATGGATGGGCGCCCTGGCTCGACGATTACCGGGCGTGGCTCGGCCGCCTGGCCGAGGGTGTCGGCTCCGACAAGCGCGCGATCGCGGATCACATTTTCACCCTCTACGGCCTGGTCGCCCGGTTTACCGCGGTGCTCGATTTCGCCACTGCCGAAGTATGGAAGATCGAGAAGGAAAAACTCCCGGCCGACCTCGAAGACGACGAGCAGGTCGCAATCGAGACGGGCATCGCCAACGGCCTCCGCGCCCGGCTCTGTGCGGAAATCGAGCGAGCCACCCGCGCCTTCGCCCTCCCGCGGCTGCTCGCCGGCGACGAGACCACGCGCCGCGCCCACGTCGCGGCGATCGAGAAGCTCGAGCACGACGTCGGGCTGCTGCGACTGAACTTGAACGTGGCCGCCGCGCTGGAGGATTTCCTGCTCTCCTCGCTGCGGATCTGGGCGAAACGGTGATGAAAGCTGGATGGACGGAGTCAGGGTGTTCGGCGTTTGCTGACGGGCGCAAGGTCAACAGACAAGACACAGGCGAACATCGAACTCCCCGACCCCGTTGGTCGCCCGCAAAGAATCTCGGAAACTTGGAGGGTAGGAAGATTTCTGGGCAGGAATATTTTCAGCGCCGAACGTCTCCCTGTCTGGAAATTTTTCTACCCTGAAATCCCTGGTCGCCTTCGGCGCCGCCAAAGGCGGGTAAACCTCCTACCCCGGATTCCGAGGCGTAACGCACGAATGAGGGCGCGCTCGGCAGCGCGAGCAAGCTCGCTGCCTACACGGACTGCAGAAACAATGGAGCACTGATCCGCAATCGAGGATCCCCGCTCACGCCAGCCCCAGCTTCTTCAGCACTTCCGGCGGCGGGCCGTCGAAGGTCGCCAGCGGGACGTTGCCGACATAGCCGATGTCCTTCATCCCCTCCGGCGTCGTGTAGTAGCCGCCCGCGGTGAGATCGCGGAACTTCTTGAAGAATTGCGCCGCCTCCCGGAATTCCGGCTTCGCTTTCGGTGCGTAACAAATGTCGTCGCAAATCGCGTTCCTCTGGCGGGCGACAAGATTGACAAAGTCATTGCTGAATCGCTTCTGCGCCTCCGCATTGAGCCAGCCGAGTCCTTCGATCACCGTCCGCCGGTCGGCATCGTGGCCCGGGTAGGGCGCGCTAATCCATTCATCGATGAAGTCATGCACGTTGACGGAGGAAGCGCTTGGTCCGCGCGCATCCGCCGGGATGATCACATCGCACAAAGCGGCCGCCGTCGCGCGCTGCGCCTCCGTGAACGTCAGCGGCCAGAAGTCGCCGGGTTTGTACGTCTTGATAAGATCCGGATCGGTGCCGTAGCCGGTGGCGGCCGGCGCTCCGGGCTTGGTCGCGGCCGCGGCCAGCGCATCGCGTTCGAAGACCGCGACGGAGGCGGCCGCAGTCAGCATCCACTTGATCGCGTCGCGGCGATCCATGCGGGAAAATTGGCAGTGAGTGTCCGTTTTCATGTTCTGGTGTAGGGCTGCCGCTCGCTCGCCGCGCCGTAGCTCGGCAGAGGCAGGTCGGCCGGCCGCGTTTTGGTACGGCTAGCAGACTTTCGGCCTTGAGGTTTGGAAGTTCGTAACGGGCCGGCCGGCCGGCCGGATTCGGATATTCCGGCTCAGACAGTCTGCTAAAGCACCGCTGCGCGCTGCGAAATCCCAATAAAATCGAATTTCTGCGGCACGAAGTGCCGGTTTAGCAGCCTGGCGGGGACAGACGCCCAGTATCGCACCGACTGTTAGGTTTGAAAGCGTCGCGTTCATCGCAAGTCCGACAGGCTGCTACAAGTTTCCTTTCTTCATTTCGTCGAGCAGATAGTCGCTCGCCCGCCACGCGAGGGCCATGATGGTGAGCGTGGGGTTCTTGTCGGCGTTGGAGCAGAACGGGCCGCCGTCGGTGACGAAGAGGTTCTTCACATCCCAGGTCTGGCACCATTGGTTCGTCACCGAGGTTTTCGGATCCGCCCCCATGATCGTGCCGCCGACCTCGTGGATGATCTTGCCACCGGCTTCGATCGCCTTGCGGCCGTCGGCGTTCGGCTTGCCGGCGGTCTTTCCGCCCATCGCCGCGATGAGATCGGCGAACGTCTGCTGCATGTGCGCGGCCTGCCGCGTCTCGTGCTCGGACCACTTCCAATGAAAGCGCAGCACGGGGGTGCCCCATTTGTCCTTCACGTTGGGATCGAGGTCGCAGAAGGAATCATCGTTCGGAATCATCTCGCCGCGGCCGGCGAAGCCCATCATCGAGCCGTAGTAGCGGCGGGCGTCCTCCTTGAACTGCCTTCCGTAGCTGCCCCGCGTCAGCCACTCCAGGCCGGACCCGGTGCCCATGCCGGGCAGCTGTCGGCCCGAGCTGAACTCGATGTGGTAGCCGCGCGCGAAGCCGAGCTTGCCGGCATGCTGCTCCTGGTAGAGCCACCATGGCACGTAGACGTGGTTGCCGCCCGCGCCGTCCTCGTTGTGCAGCGGCAGATTCTCGAGCGCGGGGATTTGCCCGCCAAAACTGGCGCCCACCGTATCCATGATGTACTTGCCCACCTTGCCGCTCGAGTTGGCGAGCCCGCTGGGAAAACGCACGGACTTCGAATTGAGCAGGATGCGCACGGACTCGGCCGAACTCGCCGCGAGCACCACCACGCGGGCCTTCGCCGTGCTCTCCGCCCCGGTCGTCTTGTCAATGTAGATGACCCCGGTGGCTTGCCCGTTCGCGTCGACCGTGACCTCGCGCACCATCGCATTCGGCACGATGTCGAGGTTGCCCGTGGCGAGCGCCGGAGGCAGGTGCACGGTCGTCGACTGGTAGTTGGCCTTGATCGAGCAACCGCGTCCACAGGGCGTCGCCCAGAAACAGGCGGCGCGTCCCCGCATCGCGTCGGCAAGCACCCGCTGGGCCTTCGGATTGTTGGGATGGATTCGCTGCGGGAGCGTGTCCGCGTCCTGCCGCACGCTGAGCACGGCGCGGTGGATCGGGACAATGGGCAGCCCCAGTTTCTTGCCGTGTTTCCGGGCGAAGAGTTCGCCCGCCCGCATCTTGGGCGGCGGCTGCAGCACGCCGGGCGGCGAATCCGGCGTGTTCTCCAGCCCCTCGTTCGAACCGTAGACGCCGATGAGCATCTCCACCTTGTCGTAATACGGCGCGACATCGTTGTAGCCGATGGGCCAGTCGAGGCCGAGACCGTCGCGACTGCGTGGCTTGAAATCGTAAGGACCGTTGCGGAGCGAGATGCGGCCCCAGTGATTGGTGCGGCCGCCGAGCATCCGGGCGCGCCACCACCAAAACTGCCGCTCCGGGTCGGACGACGCGCTGGTGTACGGTTCGCCCGGCACCTGCCAGCCGCCGTCGATCGTCGCATCGTGAAAGCCAAACGCCTTGTCCGGGGTGCCCGCCCCGCGCAACGGCGCCTGGCTGTTGACCTGGAACATCGGCGTCTCCGTCGTCGGATCGTAGTTCCGACCCGCCTCGATCATCAGCACCTTGGCTCCCTCCATCACGCAGGTGTAGGCGGTCTGGCCGCCGGCGGCGCCGGAACCGACGACAATCACATCATAGCTGGGCTGGGTCTTGCTGGAGGCAATCAGGGGCATCGGGGTGCGTCGCGCGGGATTGAAGCGCGATTTGAGGAAAGCTCCCCGCCGAAGGCAAGGGCGCAGTCTCGCGGCGCGCCATCCTTCGCTCTCCATCGCTCCCAATCTTTAACCCCTCCCCGGCCCGACCCCATGAAAATCCAGTTTCCTGTCAGTTTGTGCACCGTGGGCAGCGACACGCCGAATTGCGTCGCCACCGTCGCGGCAGTGGCGCCGGCCTTGAGCGCGGCGACGATGCCGTCCTTCAGTTCGAGTGTGACGCGCGTCCGGCTGCCTTTCGGCCGGACGGATGCGCCGCCGGCTCCTGCCAAGAGTCGGCGCAGGCCCGGACTGGCGAATTCCTCGATGCGGCCGATGAGCGCGTCGACCGAGTCGAGGCTGAACTCGGCGGCCAAAGTCTTCAGTCGCTCCTCCTCCTTTCTGCGTTTCTGCGCCGCGAGGCGTTCGAGTTCGCTCGTTAGGGCGGCGAGCGCCTGGTCTTCACTTTCGTAGGATTGGCCGAGGACGTTGATGGACATAGGGGCTCCTCGTGCCGCCGCAGACGGCGATGGAGTGATTTCGGTGTGACGATTAAAGTGGTGATGTGAACGTCGGTACTACGCCCGTGGGAGTCAAGACGCGGGCGACACGCGCACTTTCACGTCGCATACATGACATCGGGATTGAAGGTTGTCGGTGAATGGCGCACACTTCCGCCATGGCCATCCGGGTTTACGCCGACACCTCTGTTTATGGGGGCGTATGCGATGCCGGCATCGATGCGGCGAGCCGGGAGTTCTTCGCCCAGGTGAAGTCGGGACGGTTCGCTCTCGTCGTCTCGGCGGTAGTCGAGGCGGAGTTGGTCGATGCGCCGGTGCCGGTGCGGGGTGTTTACGAGGAGCATTTGCCAGTGGCTGAGATTATCGACGTTTCGCCCGAGGCACTGGCTTTGCGGGAAGCATATCTGCGGGCGGGGATAGTGGGAGCGAAATGGAGCACCGACGCGCTGCATGTCGCGCTTGCCACGGTATCGCGCTGCCGGGTGGTGGTGAGTTGGAATTTCAAGCACATCGTTCATTTCGACAAGATCCCCCTCTACAACGGGGTTAATTTGATCAATGGTTATGAAACTCTGAGCATCAACACGCCGGCCGAAATAATCGCCTATGAAGATTGAAGAATATCCCAGTGTGCAACTGAAGCGCCGCGCGCAGGCGGTTATCGTCCGGGAGACGGCAACCTTAACCATCGAGCAGGAAGTCGCCTACTATCGGCGGCATTCCGACTCAATCCGACAGCGTAGGGCGATTCCGCCAAGACTAGCCACGGCATCGCCGGGACAGCCTTCCGCAAACCCAACTGACTGATACTCCTAAGAAGCTGGATTTCATGGGTTCGGAGCGGGGAGGGGTTTATTCGACCATGACTGAAGCCAGCAATGCGGTGTTTCTTTCTTACGCTCGCGAAGACGCGCCCGCGGTGCAACGCCTCGCCGAGGCGCTGCGCCGCGACGGCGTCGAGGTCTGGTTCGACCAAAGCGAACTGCGCGGCGGCGACGCATGGG
>JACQWL010000407.1 GCA_016209255.1 Verrucomicrobiota bacterium | reverse complement strand
TGCGCTTTCTTCTGCGCGGTGATATCCTGCGCCAGCTCGACCACCTGCACGATCTTCTGGTCCAGATCCAGCAAGGGCGCCGTGGTCACCTGGAAGACGCGGTGGCCGTCGCACGACTGCAGCAGCCGGGGCGGACAATTGGTCGCATCCAGGACCAGCTCGGTCAGCCGAACGCGGCCATCCTGCAGGCAACGGCGCGCCGGGGAATCTTCCTGGTGGAGCACCTCGCAGCCGGGACAGATTTCGCCCACCTGACAGACGAACCACTCGTTCCACCGGTTGCTCGACCAATAGGATTCCAGATCGCGGCCGAGCACGCGCAGCCCCGCCCCGGTCGTTTCCAACGCCCGCTCCAGCAGCTGGCGATCCGCCAGCGCGCGCTCGGCCAGCGCGACAATCTGCCGTTCATTGTCGCGCAGCCGTTTCGCCAGCGTCGTGACGAAGTAGGCGGTCAGGAACAGCACCGCCGCCTGGAGGAAGGCGAAACTGGCGGAATAGACAGCATTATGAGCCGGATGGATCAACTCACCGCCCGCGTGGGCGCGCGGGTGCGGGAAAAGCTGCAGCGTGTAATGCTCCACCACCCCCGCCCACTCGGCCCACGTGAGCAGCGCGAACAGGCCGCTGGCCGTCGCCGCAATCCCGTAACACTGCCGCCACGACAGCAAGATGCCGCCGATGATGACATGAAAGACCATCATCATCGAAAGCGGGTTTTCGATGCCGCCCGAAAAATGCAGGAGCACGGTGAGGATGACCAGGTCGCCGTAGCCCTGGACGAGCAGCAGCACGGACATCGCACGGCGCCAGCGCAGCCACAGCATGTAAAGGACGTTGCAGCCAATCAGCACGCTGACCGTGAGGACGAGCGGCCACCAAACCTCGTGCGGGAGCCACTCGAGCAACTCCACGCTGATAAACACCAGGCTCGCGGCCAGCAGCGCCGCAATCCAGCGCATGGCGATAAACCATCGCGCGTAGGTTCCCACGCGCTGCTCCTCGGTCGGGGGCGGTCGCTGCGGCCACTCCCCGCCGGCCGGCGGGTCGTTGAGAAATCCGGGCGACGTCTTGATGATCATCCAGCCCATGACGGCGGCGACGAACACGGAGCAGGCTACGCCGCGCACCACGTGAAGCCAGTGCAACGTGTCCAGGTCCACCGCCGTGGCGAGCCAGGCGCGCTCCCCCGCTTCCCACAGCGCGAAAACGAAGAGGGTGATCGCCAGCGCCAGCGCGAGCGGCCGCGCCAGCCGGCGGACGCGCGGGTCCAGGCGGGACAAGACGTTGCGCCCGCGCCCGGAACCGTTTCGCCCGTTCGTGCTCATGGCAGTTCAGCGCTGGCGCCTCCGCCGCCGCCCTCCAGGTTGGCCGTGGCGCGTGCGCCGACCCGCCGTCGCCGTCGTTCCCCCGGTCTCATCGCGCCGCCCATCGTATTCGAAAACGTGCGACCGGCGTGCCTCTGCGCCCCGGTGCGCCGCCTCCCGGCCGGCGCGCCGGCTTTTCCGACTGGCGCGCGACCGCGGGTGGCGGGCCCGCCGACGGATCCGCGTCACGCGAACAGGCGGCACGCAGATCACGGCTGATGGTTGGTAGATCGCTCGAGTTTCGATCTGCACGACACGCACTCTATAGGCGGGGATCGCTGGAGGAGTCGAGGAGCGAAACGTGGAATCGAACCGGCGCGGGCAACTCCAGACGTCGCGGGCGGAATCGTGCGCGCCGCGTCCGCATCCCACGAAGTGCGCCGTTGCGGCCAGCTACCGTGATTTTGAAACCATCCAGCCCCAGGGCAGGGCGAAATCTCCGGTGTCAAGCGGACGGGCCTTGCCCGCGTTTAACACCACGCCTCGCACGAGCGAGGTCTTGCGCTTCAAGGAATCGCGGAACGCGCGGATTCCGGACAAGTCGCTCCCCGTCACCTGACCGCCCGCCTTTATTCGCCTGCCCGCCGTCGCAGATCCACGGCGCGCTTGACTGCGAGCAAGAGCCGTGGCGCCCGCTGAACCTCATCCAGGTTGACCGGACGGGTCGCAAGCAGTGAGTCCGGGTTGCGCTCGGCCTGCTCCAGCACGCCCAGCTCATCGAGGGTAAAATAGGCGCGCGCCGGCGTGATCGACTGGATCAGCGTGGTCTTGCCCGTCTGGCGTGCGCCCGTCAACACGCTGACGGGGAGCACCCGGAGCGCCGCCTGGAGATTCCGCAGAAACCACCGTGGTTTGAGATTGTCCACGCCGTGAAACAAATCATTTCACGACCTGAAATGCAACCGGCGATTGCTGGTGGCTGTTGAGTTCATCGACGTCATCTCTGGTTGGAGGCGGCGTTGTCGAAAAACACCAATTGCTGAACTTGAAGGAAAACTGGATGCTCATGGGGTTGGGCCGGGGAGGGGTTTGTTCGCATGAAGGCACGCGCGGCGAGCGGCCAGCGGAATCCTGCGCGCCGCATCCGCATTCCCAGAACTGCACCGTTGCCGGCAAATGGGCTTTGCTTTTCAGGGCGGGGCGGCCGACGTTGGGCGCATGTCGTCGGACTCGTCATGCAAGACCCCTTCACCGGACAACCCACCCGCATCCGCGGGCGCACCCTCCCGCCCGCCGGAGAAAGAGCCGCTCTTCAAGACGATCACGAGCGACGACTGGCGGCGCTCGCTCGTCTTGGCGCGGCAGCAGAAAAATGCGGTCTCCGCGCAGATTCGGACTGCGATCTCGTCCTTCTCGCGGAAGACGAAGTAAGCCTGCTCGAATCCGCCGGCGGCGAATGGGCCGCGCTCGGCGACGCGATCCGGGCGTGGCGCGCCTTGCTGCCGTTGCGGCGGCTGGAGGATTTCGGCTTCGCCGCCCAGGGGGAGAATCCGCTCGAGGAGCCGAACGCCCGGCTGCGGCGGATCGGGGGCGGCGTCGAAGCCTGGGCGTTCGCGGCGGAGGCGGATGGGTCCGTCTATAAGTTTTACCTGCCGCGCGAGGAAAAGCGGATTGGCAGCGCCTTTGGATTTCGGCGGGGCGACGAGGCGACCCTGCTGGCCGAGGCCGGGCTCGGCGACTACGGCGCCTTGCTGGAAAAACTGCTGCTCATCCATGCGCTCGGGGGGATGGCCACCGAAGTCGTGGCCGCGACCCCCGAGGGCATCCTGGTGGCGAAGCAGTCGCTCGGCGAACCGCTGCCGCAGGGCGACGACATGTCGGCGTCGCTGCCGGCGGATCTGATCGAAATTCCGTCGCGGTTCCTGCGCGCGAACCGCGATCACCCGCGGCTCTTTTTCCTCGGTGGCCGCGCGTGGCTCGTGGCGGACCTGCACGCACGGAATTTCGTGCGCGGCTCCGACGGTGGGCTGCGCGTGATCGATCTGGTGGCGGCGCCCTGGCCGGCGGAACTGACCGCGCGCGAGTCGCTCATCGCCGGGTGGCTCGCGCGGGTGCGCGCCGATCCGACGGTCGGCGCCTTGCCCGGCGCGCGGGATGAGGATCTTTGATTCCGCGCAGCAAACGCCGTTGAAACCGCGGATTTCATGGCGGCGTGGGCCGTGCGCTCCGCGCGCGGCCTTTCCACAATTCGCTCTTCCATTCTGCGCAGAAGCCGCGCATGGAGCGCCCGGCCCACCTCGGAATGCGGAAGCGATGGTGCGGAGCCATCTGCTGAGACCGCGCTCGGAGTTTGCCCTCGACCGGACCGCCGTCCACGATGGCAGAGGTGCACCGTTCAACTTTCACCGCCGGCTGCTTTCTTCTCTTCGGATGCTCCGCCACTTTTGGCGCGACCAGTGGCGGTGGACCGCACGGAGCCCCGACCGGGTCGCTGCGTTTGCCGCTCGACTGGAAACTACTGCCGCCCCTGCCCGATCGCGAGGGCTTCGCCGGCTCCTACGCCGGCGTGGCGAACGGGGCGCTGCTCGTCGCGGGCGGCGCGAATTTTCCGGACAAGCGCCCGTGGGAGGGCGGCACAAAAATCTGGCATGACCGCGTGTTTGTGCTCGAGCCCGGCGCCGGCGCCTGGCGCGACGCGGGCCGGCTGCCGCGCGCGGCCGGCTATGGCGTTTCCCTTACGATCGATGAGGGCGCCGTGTGGATCGGCGGAGGCGATGCGGCGCGCAGCTCCGCCGAGGTCTGGCTCGTGGGGTGGAACGGCCGCGAGGTCGCGTTCACGCGCTGGCCCGGCCTTCCGCAACCGCTGGCGATGGCGGCGGGCGCGTTGGTCGGCCGCACGGTGTTGGTCGCGGGCGGGCTCGATCGGCCGGATGCGACGCAGGCGCAGCAGGCGTTTTTTTCGCTCGATCTCGATCGCGTGTCGGCGGGCTGGCGCGAACTGCAGGCGTGGCCGGGACCTGAGCGGTTTCTCGCGACCGCGGGTGCGCTGGACGGCGCGTTTTACCTGTTCAGCGGGGCGCGTTTCCTGACGGACGCGCAGGGCAAACCGGTGCGCGAGTGGCTGCGCGATGCCTACTGCTACACGCCGGGTGCGGGTTGGAAACGCATCGCCGATTTGCCGCGCGTGGCGGTCGCGGCGCCGACGCCCGCGCCGGTCGTCGAGGGAAAACTGCTGGTCCTCGGCGGAGACGACGGCGCGCAGGCGGCCTTGGCGCCGACGGCGCATCAGGGGTTCCCGCGCGAGGTGCTCGCCTACGATCCGGTGGCAGCCACGTGGAGCCGGGCCGGCGCAGTGCCGTTTTCGCTGGTGACAACGACCCTCACAACGTGGCGCGGCGAGATCGTGGTCCCGGGCGGTGAGGCGAAACCGGGTGTGCGCTCCACGGGCGTGTGGGCGGGAAGGACGGCACCCGCGCCGTGAGCGTGGTTTGCCTGGGTCATGAAACCGCTGACCCCTCCAGGAATCCGCGGGACTCGGGGTCTTACGCCTTGCGCGGCCGTTGTTGTCTCAGTGTTTCGATGAACGTTGGCATTCATAGCAGTGGTCAGGGTGGAAATTCGATCGGAGCGGACGAGCTTGCCCTCTGCGATTAGATCGAGACGATCTTCGACCCAGCGAGGCGCCACAGCTCGCCCGGGTATCTCTCCTCTGGGGCGTTCGAGGTACAAGACACACCAAAGGACATCAAAGCCGCCTGAACTGGTGTCCTCATTTCCAAGGCAAACCCCCATGGGCAAGAAAACGATGGTCGCGTTTACCAGCTGGCTGGTCGTGGCCTTGAGCGCCACCCAAGCAACGGCAGCGGAGGCCTCCCTCCCCGCCCCAAAGACCCCGGGCCAGGATGCCGTCGTCGAATTGAGCCCGTTCATGGTCAATACGAGCAAGGACGTCGGGTATCTCGCGGAAAACACCCTCGCGGGCAGCCGTTTGAATGCGCGACTGCGCGACACGGCCGGCTCCGTGTCCGTGTTTACCAGGGAGTTTCTCGATGACCTCGGCATCACGGACCTCGCCCGCTTGCTCGAGTATTCCGTAAACTCCGAGGTGGACACCAACGCGTGGCAGGCGGGGTCGGGTCAGAACCCCGCCATCACGGGCGAGAACCTGCTTAATCGCACCCTGATCCGCGGCCTGGCCGCCAGCCAGGGCATGGATTATTTCACGAACATCACCAACGGCGATCCGTACCGCGTCGCGCGGTTCGAAGACACGCGCGGGCCCAACAGCATTCTCTTTGGGATCGGCGCCCCGGGCGGATTGCTCAATCAATCCTCGAAGATTGCGCTCACGCACGGCGACAGTGCCAACCTCAGATACGGCTTCGGTTCATGGGAGCGGAGCCGGAGCGAGCTGGATGTGAACAAGGTGCTGAGCAAGGACAAGCTCGCGGTCTCCCTCGCGGCGGTCGATCAGGAGAATGGCGGGTGGCGGCAATTCGATTTCCAGGACAAGGAACGTATCTTCGGCGCCGTTACCTTTCGCCCGGCCCGCACCCTCACGTTGCAGGCCATGGGGGAGACCGGCCGGGATGCCAGTGCGGTCATGAAATCGATGCCGCCGTCGGACGAATTTCTCGCATGGTACGACAATCGCACCGGGCGGGGCGTCGATGCGGTGACCGTCACCCCGGCGACGGCCAATCCAAGCGCCGCGCTCGTTGCCCTCGGAATCACGGCGCGCAACGGCGCCAGCAGCGGCCAGAACCGGCGCGCGGTCTTCATCGAGAATAATGGCGCGGTTTTCGATGCGATCGGCACCTACCTGACCGGCACCTATAACAACGCCGCGGTGCGGGCGCCGGATGGCACCCGAGGGGTGACGGGATCCGGCCTCGTGATCAACGACCCGAAGCTTTATCCCCGATGGGCCAACGCCGGCGGGCCGGGGATGTTTCGCCGGCAGAGGCTGCACAATTACACGCTGACGGCCGATTGGCAGCCGACGAAGAACCTCGTCTTCAATATTGCTCACCACTTTCAGGAGACGAATCTGGTCAGCCGTATACTGGTGGGATCAGATCCGACTTTGCGCGGCGATCCCAACCGGACCCTGGGGCTCAACGGTCCAAGCAATCCCTATGCGGGCAGGCTTTACTTCGACGGCAATTGGCGGGGGGACATCCACGATGGCGACTACCGGGAGTCGCGACTGTCCGCCTCGTACTCGCTCAATTCGAAAAACAAATGGCTGGGCCGCCATCGGTTTGCCGGCTCATGGGCCAAATCAGATCAGTCCGACATCCACGCGTTGTCCTGGCTCTCGTTGGTTGGCCGGCCATTCAATGCCGTGCCCAACAACGCGAACAACCGCGTCACGGTGCGAAATTACGTGACCGAGGGCGACTATGGCACCTATCGGGTGGGCGACTGGCGATCCTTGCCGGCGAAGCTCAATTTCGGCGGCAGAAGCTTCGACCTGGCATTCGTCAACGATGCGGCGGGGGCGAACAACAGCGGCATGACGCAGGGGATGAACTCGCTGCTCGGCGTGGTACAAAGCTATCTTTGGCAGGACAAGCTGGTCACGACCCTCGGCTATCGGGAAGACAAGGTCGAAATCACGCAGTTGGGGTATCACGACGATCCGGTGTTGGGTAACGTGGTGGACCACAACCCGGCCACGGCCACGGTGACGAAGTTGACGGCGCGAACGCTTTCCGTGGGCGGGGTCTATCACGTGTCGGACTGGCTGTCGCTGATCGCGAATCGCTCGTCGAACGTTGGCGTCCCTCCGCTCGCCCGGACCGTGTTTCCGCTCGGCAACCTGGCGCCGCTTTCGAAAGGAAAGGGGGAGGACTATGGCATCGGACTCGATCTCCTCGAGGGCAGGGTGAGCGCGAGAATCGTGTACTTCACTTCGAATGAGAAAGGGCGCATCACGAGCGCCGGGCTGGGCGGCGCACCGGGCCGGAATTCGCGGGTCATGGACGCGTTCGCGAGCGTGCTGGTTGGCAGCGGGCTGCCGTTTTCCCCGAGCCAGTGGGCGTCGATCTACAAGACGTACACGCCGCCGGCGAATGCGATCGCGTCCGATTTCGTCTCCGAGGGCTACGAAGCGCGAATCACGACAAACGTGACCCGGAACTGGCGCCTGATCGCGAACTATTCGTACACGGACTCGGGAAGAACGAATCTGGCCACGGAAATGGTCGCCTGGTATGGCCTGAAGCCGGCCGAGGGTGTCCGGTTGGTACAGGGCGTCACGCAAGATTCGAGCGGCCGTTATGTCGTCGACGCAAAGGCCTTCGAGCCCGGCGGCACGGTCGGGAAGTGGATCGAACTCGGAGCCATGCATCCCAACGCGAATCTGTCGACGCTCGCCACGGGTACGGGTGGGGTCACGGTGGCGCAGGAAATCTTCGATCTGGTTGATGCGTTGAACGACGAAAAGGAACAGCAGGAAAAACGCTGGGGCGTGCGCCCGCACAAGATCAGCCTTTTCACGGCCTATGATTTCAAAGAAGGGTTCTTGAAAGGATTCACTGTCGGGGGTGGGTGGCGCTGGCGGAGCGCCAACGTGATCGGCTCGGATGCGCGCGGAAACGAGATCACGGGGAAAGAAATCGCCGCGGCCGACATGATGATGGCTTATGCGCGGAAGTTCAAAGGGCTGCCCGGCAGGGTGCGGTTTCAGGTCAACCTCTCGAATCTGCTCGACCAGACGGACATCATTCCGGTGCGCCTTTCGACCTCGGCTGGCGCGCCCGACGGCTTTGTCCTGCCGGCTGGTCGCGGCGTGGCCTACAGTCGTTATGATTTGGTCGCCCCCCGGGAGATTCGCTTCACGACGACGTACTCGTTCTAACGAGGCCAGCTTCATCGCGCCAGCCGCACGCAGAGGCAATCTGGGGTTGCCCAACAGGGTGGCGGCCCATCTTCGCTGCGCTTCGACGCGGCAAGCGAGCGCCTCGTTGGTACGGTCCGCTGCGCGGCCCGGCTGCCCCAACTGCTCGATCCGCGGACAGAAGACTCCGCTTCCATGGCGACCGCTTTCCTCAAGCTACAAGAAATCATCGACACCTACGCCGCCGAAAAAATCTTTGCATTGGTTTGACCGGCTCGGGTGTCTAATGGATGGGTGACCCGTCCAACGGGCCGCCCGGTCGTCCCTCGATGCCGTCTCCTGACTCAGAACTTTTCCGTTGGTTCGCCGAGGAAGTGCAGCCGCACGAAGCGGCGCTGCGCACGTGGCTGCACGGACGCTTCCCGGACTTGAAGGACGTCGACGATGTCGTGCAGGAC
>JACQWL010000406.1 GCA_016209255.1 Verrucomicrobiota bacterium | reverse complement strand
GGCGTCAAAAGCTGATGCAGTCATCCGCAGCGGACGGTCAGAGGCCGAGGGCCTCGCGGAGGTGGGTACGAAGATCGCGACAAATGCGGCCGGCGCGTCGAGCGTCCTCCTTGGTGGCGAACTCACCCGGATAGCGAAACTCAACGGCGAAGCTGCTCAGGAGGTTGAGGTTGGCGACCCACGCCTTGGCGTCAGGCTTCATGCAAGACGCGTCCCTGTTCGACGATTTCGCGCATGAAGCAGTCACCAAGCTCCAGCCTCCGCCGAAGCTCTTCCGGCGACCGGACGAGCAAATCCAAAGAAAACGGCGCGCGCACTTCGGTTCTGATTTTGGCCGCCTCGTAAGGCGCACGCTTCACGTGGGGCATCACGACCAGTAAATCCACGTCTGAATCAGGCGCGGGTCGACCGCGAGCGTGCGAGCCGAAAAGGATAATCTTTTCCAGTTGGAAGCGGCGCGCAACTTCGTCGGCGTAGGCTTGGATTTGCCTCATAGAAACCACAAGCCAAGATGAAGACGCGGGGCACGGTTTGGCAAGAGCAGTGCGCCTGCATCCCGCGAACCCGGGTCAGGCTGACCCAATATCTGTGTCAGCTCGTCCTAGGCGAGCGCGGTCTTGAACGACGCGAGTGATTGGAGTGATTGAAAAATAGCGGGCCAATCCGACGGGGTCTGCCTGTTACACGTTACAGAATGCCTCGGTCACGTCGGAAGCTCTCAAGTAACATGAATTCCGAATGTTGGAAATCAGGAGTTTATGATTCTGTCGTTTTCGAAGTTTTTGGACGTAAATCGACGTTACTTTCCTGAAACGTCGCGCTCCAGCGCGGGTCGGCGCTAACATGTAACAGGCAGACCCCGTCCCGTCCGCCCCTCCTGCTGAAAATCCGATTTCCTATCAGTTAACGATGCAATCGGTTTCTACTTTGAGAGTGAACCAACGTTCACCAATAGGTGGGCCGGTGACCTCCCGTCTTCGCCCTTCGGGCTACGACGTGTCTGTGATCAGTTGGCGCGCCGAAGCCGTGGCGCAGGCGGCTGGGCGCCGGCTGACCGCGTCCGCTGGAGAAACGCGCCCGGAGGTCGCGTTGCCACCTCGAGCCAACTAAATTCTTACGGCTCAGGACGGAGTACGTCAGGCGTTGCTTCCGCGACCGCGGGAACACAAACTCACGAGTGCTATGATCGATATCATCAAGAAAACGCTGCTCGCCGGCGTCGGCGCCGCAGTCATCACCAAGGAGAAAGTCGAGGCCGCGCTCGAGGAGTTCGTCAAGCAGGGCAAGGTCAGCTCCCATGAGGCGCGGGCCATGGCGGAAAAAATCGCCGCGGACGGACGGCGCGAGTTCGAGTCGGTGAGCGGTGAACTGGGCGAGAAACTCAAGGAGTTCTTCGCCCGGCAGGACCGGGAAACCCGCGCGCGCGTGACGGCGCTCGAAGCCCGGGTCGCGGCGCTCGAGGGTGCGGAGCCGAAGGCGAAAACCCCCGGCGCTCCGAACGCGTGAAGGCGTTCGACGCGCTGCACCACGCGGTCCGCGCGAAGGAAATTCTCGCGGTCCTGGTGCGGCACGGTTTTGCCGACCTGCTCAGCCAGATCGACCTGCCCGCCGGCTTCTGGCAGCGGCTGCTGCCGCATGGCCCGCCGCCGCGCACCACGGCCGAGCGGTTCCACCTCGCCGCCGAGGAACTCGGCCCGACCTTCGTCAAGCTCGGGCAGTTGTTGTCGATGCGGCCGGACGTCGTGCCGCACGACATCGTGCTCGAGTTGCGGAAACTGCAGGACCGCGTGAAGCCCCTGCCGTTCGAGACGATGCGGCCGGTGCTGGAGCGCGCGCTGGGGCGGCCGCCCGCGGCGGTGTTCGCGGACTTCGATGAGGTCGCGGTGGCGTCGGCCTCGCTGGCGCAGGTTTATTTCGCGCGCCGGCTTGAAACCGGGGAACCGGTGGCGATCAAGATTCAGAAACCGGATCTGCAGCGGCGGATGGAAATCGACTTCGACCTCGCGCGCTGGCTGGCGGGCCTCCTGCAGGAGAGGATCACGGCGTTGCAGAAGGTGGACCTCGTGGCGGTGCTTGACGAGGCCTGCGGCGCGATCCTGCGCGAACTGGACTTCCGCCACGAGGCGCGCAACCAGGAATACTTCAACACGCTCAATCCCCACCCCGAGCGGGTGTTCGCGCCCAAGGTCGTGCCCGAACTCAGCAGCGAGTGCGTGCTGGTGATGGAGCGCATCTCGGGCACGCCGATCGGCCAGGCGCTGGCGCTTCCGGCGGAGCTGCGGCGGCGGCACGCCGGCTGGGGCGCGGAGTCGCTGGTGCGCCAGGTCTTCGTCGCCGGGTTTTTCCACGCCGACCCCCATGCGGGCAACATTTTCGTCACGACCGACGGGCGGCTCTGTTTCCTCGACTGGGGCCTGGCCGGACATCTCACGCGCCGGCTGCGTTATGCCCTGGCCGATTTCTGGATTGCCGCGGTCGAGCAGGACACCGAACACATCGTGCAGATCGCCGCCGACCTCGCCCCCGTCAACGCGCGGCCCGATCTGCGCGCAATGGAGAAAGAAGTGACGCTCGCCCTGCGGGAGGAGCTGAACTTCGCCATCGGCCGGCAGGCGCTCGGCCGCGCCATGCTCCGGTTGCTGTTCATATTGGGCCAGCACGGCATCCCGTTGTCCCGCGACTATTCGCTGATGGCGAAGGCCGTGCTCTCGATCGATGAGGTGGGCCGGATGCTCGACCCGGACTTTGACCTCCGCCGCCACACCGCGCCCGTCCTGCGCGAGTTGCAATGGGAGCGGATGAACCCGCACACCGTGGTCCGCCGCACCCGGGAAATGCTGCGCCACACCTTGATCGGCCTGCAGGAATTGCCCTTCGAGCTGCGACGGCTGGTCCGGCGACTCGAGCACGACGACCTTGCGATCAACCTCCAGCACCGCGGCCTGGAAAAACACGACGAGGCCGTGCGGGTGGCGGCGAACCGCATCGCGCTCGGCGTCATCATCGGCGCCCTGATCATCGGCTCGTCATTGATTGTCACGACTGGCATCCAACCCCATCTCCTCGGCTACCCGGCGCTCGGGATCATTGGCTATCTGCTGTCGGCGCTGCTCGGCCTCTATGTGATCTGGGACATCATCCACCACGGCCGGCATCGGTGATCGAACAAAAAACCGCAGATGACGAAACCGCTAACCTTCGCTAATGGTCGCTGATGAAGAGATTCACTTGCGCCACTTCTGCTCGAGCGAGCGCAATTGCGTGACAAGTTCAGGCGCTTCCTTGAGTTCGGCCAGCGGACTCAAGTGCCGGTAAATGTAGTTCCAGTCGAGAATGTGCGCGTGACGCGCCAGCACCGCGTCGATGTCACCCCAATCGTGCGGGCGCGCGGCAAACGCTTTCATCACCACCAAGTCCTCCGCCGAGCACACCCGCAGTGCGGCGCCCGGCGCGAACTCGAAATCGGACGCACGCGCCACAGCCGACTCCTCGAACGGCAGGCCGCCCAATGCCACGTCGACCGGCATACCCGATGCGCCGGTGAGCCGCAAGACGCGTTGGGCGACAAAAAGATCACGCATCGCGCAACCGCCGGAAAAGCCGCTGCTGTCCGATGAGACCGCTGTCCGGCGAAGGCGGATGCGTGTGCAGGCTCGCTTGCAGGAGTCCGTCGAACGCGCTCGCCGTCGCTGCCATGTCGGCGGTCGCGAACCCGGCCGCGCGCTCCGGTTCCAAGACAGGTCCGAGCGCGCGCCAACGTGAGACCCATTCGGCCGCCCTTTCCGGCTGTGTTTTCATGTTACCAACCTAGCACGGCGCGCCACGCTGCCAAGCGCCGACTCCAGCCCATATTTCACAACCATCCGCGTTATTCGCCCAATCCGCGGTCAAGAAATCAGAGCCCGAGGGCTTTCTGGCGGTAGTGTCCATAGGTCGTTTTCGCCCATCTCAAATGTCAGCCTCGCAGGCAGGCGCCCCGCATAAATCGCCAGTTCGCGCGCGAGGGCCACTACGCGATATCCCCGGAACATCCGGCGCACCGCGACTCGCTGCATGGTTTCGGTTTAGGATTGCGCTGCGCGGTTTCCGTTTTGCAGTATTTCCGTGTGAACAACAGCCCACTTCGCCGCTTACCGTCGCTGATTATTCTCGCGTCCGCCACAGTCGCGCACGCTCATCCGGGACATGCCGGACACGATTTGACTTGGGAACTCTCCGGCTCATCAACGCACGGGGCGTTGACCGTTGTCCTGTACGTGGCGCTGGTAGGCGCCGGCGTCTGGGCGACGCGGCAGGTTCAGTGGCGGCAGATTTTCTCCCGTCGCGCGCTCGCTGAGCGCAAGCGCCCGCGCATGACAATCTGACTCCAGACCGGTCGCGGAGGCCTCTGGATTTTCCGGCCGTGTCCGCGGTGTCTGGCGGGCCGGGCCGGGCGTTTGGCGGGCTGAAACTTTGGCGGGGTAGCCGTCAGCGACGACCACCGTTATTTCCGGGCGCCGCCGCGTTGTTCCCATTGCGCGCGTTGCTCGTCGAACTCCGCCTTTTCTTTCAACACCTCGCCCGTGCTTGTGAGACCAACCTTGTAGGTGATCTCTCCACTCGGACTCGCGCGCCGTTCGAAGCGCCGTGCAAGCTTCAAGCGATCCCAGGTGCGGTATCGAAGCCCGAAGGTGGTGCTGTTCCGCAGCAGCCAGTCCGCGTGGGCGGACCAACCGGTGGCGGTCGCCAGAACCGAAAGGCTTGTCAGCAGCCGGCCTTTTTTGCCCATGGCAGGAGTAAGCCAGACGTCGAGCGCGCCCTGGGCGAGCAACTGTTCCGCCAGCCACGCAATATGCTCGGCGGAGTCGTCGTCGATATTGCAGACGATTTCGACCACCCGGTCCGATTCATAGGCCTCCGTGGCCCCCGGGGCCGGGTTCGCGTCCAGCAGGATTACGCGGAATACATTCGGAAACGCGCCCAGGTCCATCGTGCCGGCCCCCAAACCCTGGTGCCGTATCGTCCCGGCCGGGACTTCGGCGACGAATTCGGGCGCGAGCGACTTGAGGATGGCAATGCCCGTCGGCGTCGAGAGTTCGACGTTGGCGCGCGTGATCGCCGCCGGAGTGGCGGCAACGGGCGTATCCGCCAGGAGGCGTGCGCTCGCCGGCGGCGGCACGGGATGCGTGCCGTGGGCCATGGTGATGAAACCGCGCCCGGGACGGATCGGCGTGGCGCAGCACCGCACCGGGCCCAGCTTTTCGATGCAGTAGGCGGCCATGACGACATCCACGATCGAATCGATGGAGCCGACTTCATGAAAGGCGACGTCTCCGACCGGCATGCCATGGGCGGCCGCCTCCGCCTCCGCCAGCAGGCGAAAAATCCGTTGCGCCCGCGCGCGCACGGGCGCGGCAAGCTGGGAGCCGGCGATCAACCGATCGATGTCGGCGTAATGGGTGTGAGCGTGATCCGCCGCCGGGTCCACGACGAGGTGCGACTCGCTCCCACTGGCCGGGGGCGTTCCGTGCGCGTGGTGGTCATGCGCGTGATGCTCCGGCCCGTCGTGCTCGTGGGCGTGCCCGTCATGGGAATGGCTGAGGGAGTGAGGCGCGCTTTCGGACTGGGATGTCACGCTGAGATGGGTCGCGCACATCGTTGCCTTGGTGACGGAGCGCACGTCGATTTCCACCGCGTTGAATCCAAGTTGCGCAGGAAGGACGGCGAGTTCCGACGCGGCCACCAGCCCGGCATCCACAAAGGCGGCGGCAAACATGTCGCCGGCGACGCCGGCGACGCTGTCCAGGAACAGGATTTTACTCATGGGGAAATCGCGCTGGCCGCCCACACCGCCCGCACGACCTGGCAGGCGGCAAAGGCGGCGGAAAAACCGTTGTCGATGTTCACCACGCTCACGCCGGGCGCGCACGAGTTCAACATCGCAAGCAGCGCGCTGACGCCACCGAAACTGGCGCCGTAGCCCACGCTCGTCGGAACCGCGAACACCGGCCGGCCGAGCAACCCGGCCACTACGCTGGGGAGCGCGCCTTCCATGCCGGCGACCACGACCAGGGCGGTTGCCGCCTGCAGCGCCTCGACCCGCTGGAGGAGGCGGTGGATCCCGGCCACGCCCACATCGTAGTACCGCTCGCACGGCACACCCATGGCCACGCAGACTTCAGCCGCCTCTTCCGCCACGGACAGATCGCTCGTGCCGGCGGCCACGATCGCCACGTGCGGCGTGCCCGTCCCGGCCGCGAGAGGCGGCGGCGGGTGGAGGATGAATGTCCGCGCGGCGGCGTTCGCGCGGCCGGTGGGAAATGCGACGCTCAAGCCCGCGGATTTTTCCGGCTGCAGGCGCGTGATCAGCACGGGCGCCCCGCCAACGCCGGCTTCCGTGGCAATGGCGAGGATTTGCTCAATCGTCTTGTTCTCGCCGAAGATCACCTCGCCAAGTCCCTGCCGCAGCCGCCGGTGGTGATCGATCTGTGCGAACCCGAGATTCCCCGCCCGGAAAGGGCCGCCTTTCAGGCGCTGCAATGCCGCCTGCGGCTCCATGGTGCCGGCCGAAAGTCCTTCCAGTATTGCGCGAACTTCGTCCTCGTTCATTGGATCAGCCTGGCCGCCGGTTGCCGCCACCCATGCGATAGCCGGCGAGGTCGAGCGTCACCCACGCGTAGCCACGCTGCCGCGCCGCACGCTGCAGTTCGTCTCGGACGGAAAGCGCCTTGGTCATTTCCGCGGGCATTACCTCCAGCCGCAGCCATTGGCCTCCGGGGTATTCGTGCAGCCGGACCCGGAACACGCCCAACCCGGCGCGGTGCAGGATCGCTTCGAGTTCCTCCACGTCGCGCAGCCTTTGCGGGGTGACGGCGACTCCGGTCATCAGCCGCGAACTGAGGCAGGGGCTGGCGGCCTTTTCCGCAAAGGGAATGTCGTAGGCGCGCATGAGCGAGCGGATCTCCTCCTTGGCCAGGTCCGCGTCATCGAGGGGCGCGAGGATGCCCTGTTCCGCGGCCGCCGTCTGGCCGGGCCGGAAATCGCCGCGGTCGGATGCATTGTAGCCGTAGGCGATGAAGCTGTAGCCGAGGCTGGCGGCGAGCGCATGGCTGAGTCGGAAGAGCTCGGTTTTGCAATGGTAGCAGCGGGTGAGGTCGTTCCTGGTGTAGTCGGGATTCGACAGTTCGCGGCTGTTTTCCCAGCGGTGTTCAACGCCGAGCTCCGCGACAAAGCGCGCGGCATCCTGGCGCTCCATCTGGGCAAGGCTGGCGCTCACCGCCGTGACTGCGAGCAGCCGTCCGCCGTGGCGCCGGCGTTCCTGCTCCGCCACCCAGAGGAGAAACGAGCTGTCGACGCCACCGGAGTAGGCTACGATAAGTCCGTGCGCCAGCCTGGGCCGCAGCGCTTCGCGCAGCACGGCCTCTTTGGCCGGCAAGGTTCCGGGATGAGCAACTGGGTCCGCCATGAATGGCGGAACTAGCAGCATGCCCGTTGCGAAGTCAAAATTGAAAGGCCATGGCGTGCCGCCCTCCGTCGTCCCCCGGTCAAGGCCGACGAAGAATTAAGCAGGAAGAAATCCATCTCCACCATCCGCATCTTTCCCTCGCCTGGATTCACGCTGCGCTGGGCTACTTTTACGATCACAAGCCGGAGCTCGATGCGGTGTGCCGCCTCTGGCGGATTGTCCATTCGACAAGCTCAGGACCCCGAGCCTGCCGAGCGGGCTCGTCGAACGGGCAAGCGGGCTACTTACCGCAGCACGATTCGGTTTTCAAGACCGAGAGGACATTCGCGGCCGACGGCATGGATACGGCTGAGGGAGAAGAGAGGCCACCGAGGAAATTCGTTTCTCTGTGCCCTCTTGCCCGGGCTCCGCGCGCGGTGTGACCTTATGTTCGACTCCTGCCGTTCACCGTCGTTTCCGCTTTGCCACCGGCGGCTCCCACAGTTCGAGCCGGTTGCCGCCGCGCAAAAATTTTGTCGGCCCCGACTCTGCGCATCGCAATCTGCGTCAGGCCAAGATCGCCTCGGGCGTTCCTGTCCCCGGCGCCCGCCAGCCGCGGCCATGCCAGGCGGCGTGCCATGCCGCTCTCAGTTCG
>JACQWL010000408.1 GCA_016209255.1 Verrucomicrobiota bacterium | reverse complement strand
TCTCGGCGCGACGCTGAACGCGGTCGCTCCGTGGGTCACGTCGGCGACCGTCAGCATGCAGGCGCAGGTGGCGATCCCGGTCGCGGGCGGCGCGTTCACGGCCACCCTGCCGGCGTCGAGCGTGACCACGTTTGTCGGTGACCTGACCTTTCCCGCACCGGCGATCGTGACACCTCCCCAGAGCCACAACCTCGTCGCCGGCAGCACCGCCGTCCTGGATGTCACCACGAACGCGGAATTCGTCACCTACCAGTGGCTCAAGAACGGCGTCCCGCTGACCGGCGCGACAACCCGGCTGCTGACGCTGCCGAACCTCGGCGCCGCCGACGTCGGCAACTACGCGGTCACGATCACGAATTCCGGCGGAACGGTCACGAGTGCCGCCGCGACAATTGGCCTGAGCCCCACCGGCAACGTGGGCCGCTTGACGAACATCTCGACGCGGTCGCAGGTGCAGACCGGAGAAAATGTCCAGATCGCGGGCATTGTGATCGGCGGCAGTGTGTCGAAGCCGGTCCTCGTGCGCGCTGCCGGGCCGGCATTGCAGACGCTGTTCGGCGTCACCGGTGTGCTCGACGATCCCACGATCGAGGTGCGCGACACGCGTACCGGCGCAGTCGTGGCGAGCAACGACAACTGGGATGCCAGCCTGGCATCAACCTTCACCGCCGTGGGCGCGTTCGCCTGGCCGCCGGGCAGCAAGGATGCAGCGGTTCTGGCGACCTTGCCGCCGGGCGGCTACACCGCGATCGTCCGCGGTCGCGACGGCGCGACCGGGATCGCGCTCGTCGAAGTTTATGATGCGGATGGACGAGCCGGCTCTGGATTGATCAACATCTCCACCCGATCGGTCGTCGGGACGGATGACAGCGTGCAGATCGGCGGCTTCGTACTGGTCGGCGGAGCGGCGAAGACGGTCGTGATTCGCGCGACCGGGCCCACGCTGCACAAGAGTTTTGGCGTGGGCGGACCCTTGAACGATCCGGTGATCGAGTTGCGCAGCCAGGGCCGCACTGAGGTGATCGCCACGTCCGATGATTGGAGTCCAGATCTGACGCCCCACTTCGCCAGCGTCGGCGCATTCGCGTGGCCGGCCGACAGCCGGGACGCTGCGATCGTGGCGACGCTCGAGCCGGGCGCGTATTCCGTCCTTGTCCGGGGCAAAGGCACCGCCACCGGCGTGGCGCTGATCGAGGTCTACGCAGAACCGTAACGAGGCGCAGCCTCAGACCGCGAAGCGTCTTCGGCGAGGTATTTGCGGAGTTGGGCGGCGGTCATGGGACGGGTTGTCGATTCTGTGGTGTCCGGTGGCAATAAAAAACTCGGCGCGATGGCGCGGCGAAGTCCGGCGAGACATGCCGATGGGGTCATGACGTGAATCGTGACATGTGGCACGCGATTCACGACCCACGGCATAAGTCCGTTTGGCTGCCCCAAGACTGTAGGAGCGGGTTTACCCCGCGATAAATCCAGTGCGATTTTCTTTACGATTCCATCGCGGCATAAAGCCGCTCCTTCAACCATCAAAGCCGAAGTTTACCCGCCTCTGGCGGGCAGGCTTCGGGGCATCGGATCCAATGGAAATGAAAGCCATCCCCAGCGCGAACGGCCCGCTGCGCTCAGCGGTAGCGATAGAGCTTCACGCGCTGGAGCGTGAAGCGGCCGAGTTCGAGCCGGAGGTGCCGGCCCTGGTGCGTCTGGTCGCCGTTGAGCCAGCGGAGGTGCTGCCATTTCCCGTCCCCATAGCGGCCCTCGGCGCAGTTGAGGATGCCGATCTGCGGGGCGCCCGGTGTCGGTGCAGCAAACGTGACCGTGACGCCAATGCCGCCGAAGAGAAATTCGTCCGGCCCGAGTTGAATGACGATGGCACCCGTGGGCAGCAAGGCGCGGCTCGCCGGGCGATCGCCGGCTTCATTGATCACGCCGTCGGCGAGGCCGGGCGACTCAAGGCGCTCGTAGGTCGCGCTGAAGGTGAGGCCGCCGAAGACTACGTCGTGCGGCTTGCGCTGCTCGGCGGCGGGCGGCAACAGCGCGGTCATGGTGCCGCGGCCCTGGTGAGCCGTGATGAGCGGCGTGAGCTGGCGGATGAGATCGTTGCTGGCTTTCAGCAAGCCCGCGGCGGGCTCGCCGATCGCTTCGATGCCGAAGGGCGCGACGCCGAGGCCGCTGCACGCCCCGAACGCGTAGAGATTGTTCACCGCGGCGTCCGGGCTGCGCAGCGCCTCGGGGACGAAGAGCGGGTTGCCGCTGCGGGTGTAGCGATCGGCCCACTCGATGAAATTCGGGAAATAAATGTCGGGGCTGATGAAATCGATCGTCGGCGCGGCGGCGCGCCACACGTCGATGAGATGCGGCAACGGGCCGGCGCTCGGATACTGGCCGGGCTGGTAGCCGGGTCGGATGAGCGCGGCGTTGACGTAGAGTGGCAGCGCATATTCCGCGCGGCCGGCTTTCGCGACGACCTCGACGTAGCGGCCGAAGGCCCACGCCATGAAAAGTTCGCTCGTGGCCGGACCGTCGCCGAACACTTCTGTCCAAGTGCCACTCGTGCGCGACCCGGCGGCAACCCAGCGGTCGCGCAACGCGGACGCGTGCGTGTCGCGATGCGTGGCCAGATATTTCATCAGTTCCGTCGGGACGGGCGCGGCGAAGGACGCGTCGGCCGCGGGATGGCGATCGCGCGCTTCGGGGATCATGCCGATTTCGTTTTCGACTTGAACGAGGATCACGGTGTGCGCGGGGTCGGCCTCGCGCAAGTGGCGCATCAGCGCGGCAAAGGCGCGGGCGTCGGTGTCGCGGTTGGTGGAGTCGAACGGCGTGAGGATTTCCATCGCCTGGCCGGTCGAGTTGCGGGCGCGTGGGAAACGGGCGGTGTCGGTTTTCACCCACGCCGGCACGTAGCACGACATGCTGTTTTTCCAGGTGCCGAACCAGAGGAGCACGAGCCGCAGGTCGTTCGCGCGCGCGTCGGCCAGCAGGCCGTCGACGGTGGCCCAGTCGAATTTCCCCTCGGCCGGTTCGATCACGTCCCAGTAAATCGGCGCGACGACGGTGTTGAGGTTGAGCGCTTTCAACTTTGGCCACAACGCGCGCAGGTAGTCGGGCTCGCCGTGGGAATTGCTGAGCTCGCCGCCGCGGATGAGAAAGGGCGTGCCGTCCACGATGAGTTGGGTGGCGGTGCCTTGGCGGCGCAGATGCGGCAGTTCGGCCGCATGGGCGGCCGCGGGCGCGAGGACGGCCGCGAGGGCGAGACGGACGATGAGAGGGAGACGCGAGTTGTTCATGGGATTGGGGCCGGTCGGTGCGGACGCGAATCGAGATTGTCGTGCCGCGACTGGAAGTAAATATCCTCGGGCAAGCCCCGAGGCATTTGACCCGAGGTAGGAGCCTGCTTGCAGGCGATTCTCAGCGCGCGCCAACAAGCAACGTCTCTCATCGCCTGCAAGCAGGCTCCTACCTCCGACCAATCGAAACCGAAGCATGCTTCGGACGATCGGACTTACAGCGAATGAAAAAGCGATGATGGCGCTAACGATAGAGCAGCGGAGCGGACGGGGTGGTGAACGGAAGACCCTTCGAGGAAGTTGGCGAGGAAAAGGTCCCTTCCACCCTGCTCTCGAATTCCGCGGTCAAATGTAAGAGTTACAATTCCGTTGCCCGCGCCCGACCATCGTCTTGCCTCAATCCCGCCCGACCGTGAAACCCGCTACGTCTCTCATCTCCTTCGCGCTGCTCGCCGCGACCGCGTGCGCCCAGCCCGCCGAGCAACCCACGCCGCGCACCGACGCCAATTCGCGTCTCGCGCATGAGCAGTTGCTCGCCAAGGCAAAGCAGGGCCGCATCGACGTCTATTTTGTCGGCGATTCCATCACACGCCGGTGGGGCGCGACCGATTACCCCGAGTTCCTCGCCCACTGGAAACGGAACTTCCACGGTTGGAACGCTGCCAATTTCGGCTGGGGCGCCGACTCGGCCCAGCACATCCTCTGGCGCCTGCAGAACGGCGAACTCGACGGCGTGCATCCCAAAGTGATCGTGATTCTCGCCGGCACCAACAACGTCGGCCGCACGCCGCCCGACGACGCGAAGATCGCCGATATCGTGCGAGGGGTTCGGGCGATCGTCGAAACGTGCCGCCAGAGGGCGCCCGCGGCCACGCTCGTGCTCACCGCGATCTTTCCGCGCAACGACAACCCTGACGTCATGCCCGGCATCGATCGCATCAACGCAGGTCTCGCCCGCCTCGCCGACGGGAAAACGATCCGCTTTCTCAGCGTGAACGACAAGCTCGCGGCCAAGGATGGCCGGCTGTTCGACGGCATGATGGCCGACAAGCTGCACCCGACACTGAAAGGCTACGACGTATGGGCCGCCAGCCTGAAGCCGATCCTCACCGAGTTGCTCGGGGCGCCCGCCGCCAACGACCACGCCCCGCCGCCCACGGGCGATCCGAGCGCGGCGAAAAGGAAGTAATGCCAATTATCAAATGGGATCGGATGACTGTCGCAGCAGTGCAGGTAGGGGCGGGACCTCCGGGCCCGCCCTAATATGACGGCAGTCATCGGCGGGCCCGGAGGTCCCGCCGCCACCGTACAAAACCGATTGGTAACTGGTAAAAGGCCTCCAAAAGAAAGGCCCGGCTCGTCCAAGAGGAGCCGGGCCTTGCACGTCCGAACTAGAATGAAAACGTGTTCGTCACGAACCATTCTTGGTTGGGCTTCACCCGGACCGAGGCCCACGTCTTCCCGTCGGGCTCGATCGAGATGGGAATGAGCCCGTCCTTCGCGAACGCGTTGCGCACGTTCAACTGGATCTTCCAGGTGATTCGGTTCGTGATTTTGCGTTCGTAGTTGGTCCAGAGGTCGATGTGGTCCTCCGCTGGACCGTAGTAGGGCTTGGACAGGTCGAACCTGCCGCCGGCCAAGGCCGGATAACCGATGATCACCTTGTCCTCCCAGCGATAGCTTCCACCCACCCCCACGCCCTTCAGGAAGCCCTCGCGGAACGTGTAGTTCGTGACGGCGGTGTAGCGCCATTTCCGAATCTCCGGCGCGGCCGCGCCTTCCTGGAGTTTCATCTGCACGTAGTTGGCGCGCCACGGACCAAAGACGTTGGAGTAGATGTCGAGGGTGGTGTTGCCGAACTGGGGCATCGCGCCCGCCGGCGTCCGGGTGCCGTCCGGGTTCGTCAACTTCGAATCGATGTAGGTGACGAAGTCGTCGAGCAACTTGCCGCCGACGTTCTTGCGGAGCGCCGTGGTCTCCGAGGCGTTGAACGTGAAGCGCCAGTTCCGCGTCGGATTGGCCGTGAATTCGTACTCATAGCCCTTCGATTCCGTGTCCGCCGTCACCGTAAAGCCCGGCGGCGCCGTCGCCACATAGGCGAAGACCGCCGAAGTGTTGGCCGGGACGTTGGCGCCGGGGTTGGCCTCATAGGCGGTGCGGTCGAGGTTAACCGGGACATCCTGCGGGGTGAAACCCCAGGCTCTGAAGAAACCCTTGGCGGCGAGATCGGCCTGGATCTGGTTCCACGTGCGGATCGCCGAATTTTCCAGGGCGCGACCCTCCGCGGCCGTCAAGTTCTGATTGGCGCCGATCGTGTTGCCGGTGCCAGGTTGGATTTCGTTGCCCCAAGTGTTGCGGGTTTGGACCTGTTCGCGCGTGGCCCAATCGTAAACGCCCAGCTTATACAGGAAAACATTGCGAAACCTGAGACCCTGCTGGATGATGCGGCCGATGCCGCCCGCGTCACTGAGGCCGCTGCTCGCGTCCTTGACGCTGGTCTCGTACTTGATCGCGCGGAAGGAGTACTTGCCATCCTTCGTGGACAGCACGACGCCGTAGTCCTTGGTCCTTCCGGTCGGATTTCCGATCGGATTGCCGTAAATATCGCGGCGCGTGTCCGTGACCTGGAAGTTGTCCGATTTGTTCGTCGAAACGCTGACGTTGATCGGGAGCGGATCCTTCTGGAGCAGCCGGTTCAGGTGCACGACCAGGCCACCGCTGGTGGAGTGGGCCTTGAAGATCTGGTTGGCCGGGTAGGTGTCCGGCAGCCGATAGACGTCGGGCTGCAGGTTGAGGATGTTGCGGTTGCCGCCCACCTGCGAGGCGTTGATCGCCTTGCCTTTGACCTCATCGTAGCGCCAGCCGAGGGTGGGAATGATCGCGTTATTCCACAAAAAGCCCTGCCATGAACCGGCATAAGACTTCGTCTCGCGCATGGACAACTGCGCCCGGGTCAGGAGACTGTTGTCGGCGCCATTGTCGTAGCGCATGAGGCGATTTTGAAAGTAAGTCCAGCCGACGTAATTGGCGGGATTCGAGGCCTGCGTGAGTTGGGTCGCGCCCGGTTCCGTGTTGGGCAGACCATTGAAGACTTTATACAGCGTGGTTGGGACGTCCCAACTGGCGTTGAACGGAACGCCGAAATTCAGCCAGGTGGGATCAAACACCCGCACGCCGGCGTCGGGGAGGGTGACATTGGCCGTGATGCCCGGGATGTTGGCTCCGGAAGGCGAGGTGCGGTTGGCCACGGACGAGCCAAGGTAAACGAAGGCCAACGGCGGACGATCTCCCAAGCTGGAGCCGCTGCCGTCGGTCCCGTTCCAATAGCCGGCCCACTCCCGGCTGTTGGCGTAGAGCTGCCACCCGAGGTTCTCGGTGAAGTATTTCTCGCCGCTGTAAACGCCGTTGAAACGCTGCTTGCCGAGCAGCTTCACCAAGAACTCGTTCTTGAGCAGATCCTGGGCCCGAACCTCGCCGAAGATCGAGGCGCGCGTGTATTTGCGGTCACTCCGGTAGGAGTTGCCACCGCTGCCGCCTCCACCGATCACGTAAGGCCGGCCGAAGTTGGGGTTGGTGGTCGTGAGTCCGCTCGCGCCGGTGAGGTAGAAGTCCGCGAAGTTCCTCAGGACGTCGATCGTGATGCCCGGGGCGCCACCGAGGAAGGCTTCGCCCCCGCGCTTGTACTTCTGGCGGTCGAAGGCGATCTCGAAACCGACGCGATCACGCCAGAGGGTCTGCGCCAGGGAAATGTTGGAGGCGTCCCACTTCTCGAACTCCGACTTGGTGGGACCGTCGATCAGCGTGGTGTTGTAGTCGAAAATCCCCGAATCCAGCAGCGACTGTTGCCGGTATTGCCCGAATGAAGCGTTGGGGAGGTTCATGGCATTGGCCGCCTGCGGCAGGCCGGCGATGGCGTAAAACTGATCGTTCGTGCGCTTGCTGATGAGGCCAGCCGCCGCCCCGGTAAATCCGCCGGTGTTATTGCGCGCGCCGACATTGATCCATCCACCTTCCACCCGGTAGATTTGGTTGGTCGTGCCGTCGATCAGCCAGAAGGGCTGCTGCTGGTTGGGCGGGACGGAGAGCCAGGGCTGGTAGTTCACCGTGGCCGACTGCACCAACCCCCGCCCATCACCCGCGACGATGTTGGCGTTCGCGGTGCTGCGCCAGGCGTCAAAGCCATTGTTGACGGGCGTTTTGTTCATGCCGCCGAAAGGGTTGTCGGGCGTGATGGCGCTCGGACGAAACCAGGCGGAGATGTTGTCGTTCGGCGTGACCGTGCGCGGGCGGTTGGCCTTGATGTCGCCATGCTCATACTTCAGGCGGAGGCTGGTGTGGAAAGCAGGGTCCTTGAATATCTGCGGGTCGAAGCGCAGGGTACCGTAGAGGCGGCGGTCGTTTTGGAACGCCGGCTTCTGGCGGAATTTTTCGTTGCTCCACAATCCGTCCACCCGGAGCGCCAGCGTCTTCGGGACGATCTGCTGGTTGAGGTCGAGGGTGCTGCGCATGCTCCCGTACGAACCGGTGCGCCCATCCACGCTGCCGAAATTGCGAAACTCCGCGCTGCGGGTCGTGGCGTTGACCATGCCGGCCGGGCTGCCCAAGCCGAACAGGATGGAGTTCGGCCCGCGCTGGATGTCGATCCGGTCCACGATGTAGGAGTCCCACGGTATGTCGGTGATGAAAAAGTCGCGCGCGTTGTCGGCGGCGGCCAGCCCGCGCACGCGTTGGGCGCCGGCGGGAGCGCGCAGGCTGCTGCTTTCATCGACGCTGGTGCCGTTGCCCAAGCCGGCGTAGGTGCCGCGCGTGCCGGCAACCTCGGTGTTGGTCGTATACTGGAGCAAGGTGCCGCTGTCGGTGGCTCCGATGTCGGAGAGAAATTGCCTGGTGATCACCGAAACGGCGGCGCCGACATCGCGCAGATCGGTGCGGATGCGGGTGCCGGCCAGGGTCTCGGTGGCTTGGTATCCGACATCCTTAGACGTCGTGACCTCGAAGGGGGTGAGCAGGACGGTTTCCGGGTCGGTTTCGGCCGCCCCGGGGGCGGCCGCGCGCGGCGCCGGGGCGGTCTGGGCCTGAACCAACGCGGATACGAGCAAGGCGACGGCGAACGCGGTCGCGGGCGGAGTCAGACGGGAGGCGGATTTCATGGTAGTGGCGGGAGAGTGCGTTGGGAAAAGGGGGAACACGACGGCGCGGGGAATGCCGCCCGACGCGGCGGCCGGCGCGGCGATCGGACGGGCACGGGAAGGCGATGCGGAGGTAGGGGTCTGGCTGAGGGGAAGAGCGTTGTCCCCTACCAAGAACGGAGAATTTCCAACCGCAAAAATTTCGTTGGTCTAACTGTAGCACGGAGCGCGGGATGGGGTGGCGCGCTGCGCTACAGTTAGCCTAAGGAAATTTTTGCGCTGGGCGCGGAGGTTCGTGACTGATCGGGCTTCGTCACCGCGTCCGCCTTCCGCGCGATCCTCGCCTCATTCTCATTTCGTTTTCCGACTGCCTCCCTGTCATGAGCTCCCCGTCCGTCGAGGCCACCCGTGCCGCCGGGCCCGCCCCGCCCGCTACCGAGGCATTGCCGTTTCGCGATCCCGAACTGCCGCTCGCCGAGCGGATCGACGACCTGCTCTCGCGGCTGACGCTGGCGGAGAAGATTGGCCAGATGGTCCATGAGAACAGCGCGATCGAACGGCTCGGGCTGCCGGCCTACAATTGGTGGAACGAGGCCTGCCACGGGGTCGGCCGCAACGGGCGGGCCACCGTCTTTCCGCAGGTGATTGGGCTCGCGGCGACGTGGAACCGCGCGCTGCTGCTGCGCGTGGCCGGGGCGATCGCCGACGAGGCGCGGGTCAAACATCATGCGGCCGTGGCCGCCGGACGGCGCGGGCAGTATCAGGGCCTGACCTTCTGGACGCCGAACGTGAACATCTTTCGCGATCCCCGCTGGGGCCGCGGCCAGGAGACCTTCGGGGAGGATCCCTGCCTGACGGGCGAACTCGGGGCGGTCTTTGTGCGCGGACTGCAGGGCGACGATGCCCGGTATCTCAAGGTCGCGGCGTGCGCGAAGCACTTCGCGGTGCACAGCGGACCGGAGACGGAGCGCCACACCTTCGACGCGCGGCCCACGCCAAAGGATTTGGCGGAGACGTACCTGCCGGCCTTCGAGAAACTCGTCGCCGCGAGGGTCGAGGCGGTGATGGGCGCCTACAATCGCGTGCTCGGCGAACCGGCGTGCGCGAGCCGGCTGCTGCTGGTCGACATCCTGCGCGGACGCTGGCGGTTTCAGGGCCACGTGGTGAGCGACTGCGGCGCGATCGACGATATTCACCGCCATCATCGCATCACGGCCAGCGCGGCGGAATCGGCGGCCCGCGCCGTCCGCATGGGCTGCGATCTCAATTGCGGCTGCACCTTCAACGATCTCGTGGTCGCCGTCTGCGACGGATTGATCCGCGAGTCGGAGATCGACGTGCCAGTTCGCCGGCTGCTGGCGACGAAGTTCCGGCTTGGGCTGTTCGATCCGCCGGAGCAGGTGCCCTATGCCGCGCTGTCACCGGCCATCGTCGATTCGGACGCGCATCGCACCCTCGCCCGGCAGGCGGCGGCCGAGTCGATTGTGTTGCTGAAGAACGCCCCGGGCGTCCTGCCGCTGCGGGCGGATCCGGCCTGCCTGCTGGTGGTCGGGCCGCAGGCGGCGAACATCGGGGCCCTGCTCGGCAATTACTCCGGGGTGTCGCCGCAGCTCGTCACGTTTCTCGAAGGCATCGTCGAGCGGATCGATCCGAACACGCAGCTCGAGTACCGGGCGAGCTGCCCGGCCGCGCAACCCGGGGCGCCCGGCGTCAACTACACGTTTGGCGCCGCGATGAGTTCGGATGTCGTGATTGCATTCCTCGGCCTCGACCCGACCCTCGAAGGCGAGGAGGGCGATGCGGTGAGTTCGCTCTCGGGCGGGGACCGCGATCGAATCGAACTGCCCGAAGTGCAGCGCACTTTCCTGCTGGAACTGCGCCGGCATGCCCGGACGCTGATCCTGGTGCTGACCGGCGGCAGCGCGATTGCCGTGCCCGAGGCCCACGAGATCTGCGACGCCGTCCTGCACGCCTGGTATCCGGGGTGCGAAGGCGGGCGCGCACTGGCCGACGTGCTCTTTGGCGGCGTGTCGCCGTCCGGCAAGCTGCCGGTCACCGTGCCGCGGCGCACGGCGGATCTGCCCACCTTCAACGACTATCGCATGCGCGGGCGCACCTATCGATTCGCCGAGATCGAGCCGCTCTATCCCTTCGGCTTCGGCCTGAGCTACACGACCTTTGTCTACGGAGCGCTGATCGCCAGTGCCGATGTGCTGACGCCCGGTCAGGAATTAATCGTGCGGACGATACTGGCGAACAAGGGCCGGCGTGATGGCCAGGACGTTGTGCAGTGTTATCTCGTGCCTCCGCAAACCCATCCCGATGCGCCGCGGGCGACGCTGGTCGACTTCAAGAAGATCCCCGTGGCCGCCGGCGCGAGTGTCGCCGTCGAGTTCCGGCTGCCGGGCGATGCGTTCCGGCAGGTCGACGCGACCGGGCGCTTCGTCTGGACTCCCGGCCGCTGCGCCGTTGTCGTCGGGTCGGCCTCTCCCGGCGCGCGGGCGGTCGCGCTGGGGGCACCGGTCCCGGCAACCTGCGAAATCCGCCTGGCGTGAGGCTCCTCCCCAATGGGAGCCCAGCGCGAATCGGTTATCGCCCGCCCGGATTGCCCGGCATATTCCGCCGCCGGATTGACTGGTAGTACGCGAGGTCGTGGTCCGGCGGTTCGACGCCGGCCGGGATCGGGCGCTTCGAAAACTGCTGGAAATAAAGCAGGCAGGCGTCGCGCCACTCGCGGGCACTCCGCTCCTGGTTTAACAACAGCGTCGCGACGTGCCCGTGCCGCTCGCCGTCGATTGCACCGGCGAGGCCGGCCCACGTTTTCTGCCAGCCGCGCACGGTGTCGACGCCGCGCTGGTAGCGGACGCAAAGCTCGTCCCAGAGCGTGCGGCCCGAGCGGAGCCTTCGGTCCCACGGTACGTGATGGAACCACAGCAGGTATTCCTCCGGGCACGTAGCGGGATCGGCCCAGCGCCTGGCGGCTTCGGGCGCATACTGTCCGAGCGCGTTCGAGCCGGTGCCGGTGCGGTCGAAGCCGAGGCCGACGGCGTCGGCGCGATGATAGTACACGGAAGTCCAGTCGGCGCGGCCGGCGCGCTCGACCCACGGCCCGGGACCGTAGTG
>JACQWL010000405.1 GCA_016209255.1 Verrucomicrobiota bacterium | reverse complement strand
TTTGACAGCACGGAGAAGCCTCCCCGCGTCACGGGGGTGGGTCCGGCCAGGGTGATCACCGGCACGCCCATCCACAAAGCGTCACAGGTGGTGGTCCCGCCGGGGAATGGAAACGGGTCCAGCCCGATATCGATCGACTGATACAACTGAAAATAGCGCTCGGCTGGCACCTGTGCGCTGAAGCGCAGACGTCCGGGATCGATGCCGTTGCGGGCGAACAGATCGTGCAGGCGCGAGCGGTGGCTGCCGGGATGAGTGTGGAGCAGCAGGTGTGCGTTGGGCACGGCGGCCAGCAGCCGGCACCACGCCGCGAGCGCGGCTGGCGTGACCTTGCCGAAATTGTTCAGGCAACCAAACGTGATGTATCCGGCCGCCAGTGCTGGCAGCGGTGTGACCGCAGGCGCCGGATGGACGACCGGCTGGTAGCACCAATAGGTGTCCGGCAGACGAAACGGTTGCTCTGGGCCGGGCCGGGTTTCTTGGTTGGAGGGATCGAGATGCGGGTCGGTGAGGCGATAATCGATGGTGTCGAGGCCGGAGTTCCCCGGGTAGGCAAGATAAGTCGCCTGGACCGGTGCGGGTTTCCGGGCGCACACGAGCAGGCGATTTCCTTCCGTGTGCAGGGCGAGGTCGACGAGGATGTCGATCCGATCGGCCCGGATGAGGTCGGCGACTTGTTGGTCCGTTTGCCCGGCCAGATCGCGCCAGCCGTCGACGCCGGCGCGGAGTTCGGTGGTGAAGTGGTCCGGACGCTGCACATTGGCATAGCAGAAAAACTCGAACGCCTGACGGTCGTGGTGGGCAAACAACGGCCGCAGGAACCAGCCGACCGGATGCGATCGGAAATCCGGCGAAAGGTAGCCGATGCGCAACCGGCGGTCCGGCGAACGGTCGTTAAGATGGGGCGGGATGCATCGGCCGAGCGGTCGGGCGTGCTGAATGTTCCAGCGTCCAAGCTCGGCGTCGATCGCTCCGGCATCATCGCCAAAACGATAGTGCAAAACAAAGATGAGGTCACTGTGGGCCGCGGAGTAATCGGGCCTCAGGACAAGCGCCTGCCGGTAGCAGGCGAGGGCCTCGTCGAGGCGACCTTGTTCCTTGAATACACCGCCGAGATTGTCGTGGACCTCGGCGCTTCCGGGCCGAAGGGCCAGCGCCCGCTGGTAGCAGGCGAGGGCTTCATCGAGTTGCCGGCGGCGAATCAAGGCGCTGCCGAGGTTGTTGTGGGCGTCAGCGAGGTCGGGTTTCAGCCGGATTGCCCGCTCATAGGCGGCGATTGCCTCCTCGAATCGCCCGGTGCCGGCCAGACAAATGCCGAGATTATTGTGGGCATTGGCGAAATTGGGCTGAAGGGCGATTGCCCGCTGACAACAGGCGATGGCCTCATCAACCTTGCCCTGGACGGCGAGCGCGTTGGCCAGGTTGTTCAGCGCGCTGGGAAGCTTGGGCTGAAGCGCGAGCGCCCGGCGGAAACTCGCGACGGCCTCATCGAGACGGTGCAGGTTGCGGTAGGCTTCGCCGAGGTTGGCGTGGATGGCGGCATGGCCGGGGGCACGCGCCACTGCCTGGCCAATCAGGTCCACGGCGAGCGTATGCTGGCCGACTTGGAGTGCGATGATGCCAAGACCGTGCAGCCCGTCGACGGAACCGGGATCATGGGCGAGGATTTCGCGATAAAGCGCCTCAGCCGGGGCGAGGCGGCCCGCTTGATGATGCTCAAGCGCGAGCTTCAACGCACGGCGGCTCTTGAACTCGGCCATGGTGAAATCGCCTACCGGTTCTGATCGTTCGCGGTCGCCGGCTGCGAACACCAGCGGTGCCACATCGTGCGGAACGCGGTTTCGACCGCGCGGGCGAAACGCGGGGCATCCATCAGCACCGAACGCTGCATGCGCTCGCGCAGCGAGCGGCGTGCAGCGGCGAGGCGCGGCAGATCGCGCGCCGCCGCCACCGCAGCGTCAAGGTAGGCCTCCGGGCTGGTTGTCACGAATTCGGGCAGGCCCGCATTCGTGAGCAGGCTGACGCCAACGCGCGAGCGATGGCGGTTGCCGGCAAGCGTGAGCACCGGCACCCCCATCCAAAGGGCTTCACAGGTCGTCGTGGTGCCGTGGTAGGGAAACGTGTCGAGCGCGAGATCCACGCGGTCGTAGCACTGCAGATGAGCGAGGGTCGACGCCTGATGGGGGATGAGTTCAAGGCGATCGGCGGAGATCGCGCCGTGGGCGAAAACCGCTTTCAGCCGGTGCACAATGGACGGAGTCGCCATGGCCTGGTTCTTCAGGGCGAACTGCGAGCCGGGCACACGTTGCAGGATGCGGGCCCAAAGCTCGAGCATGGCATCGGTGACCTTGGTGGAATTGTTGAAGCAGCCAAACGTCACGTGGCCGGATTGCAGAGCCGGCGGTTCGTTTACCTGCGGACTGCCCGAGAGCGGAGAGAAGCACCAGGCCGTCTCCGGCAAGCGCATCAACTGCTCGGGTTGTGCCTCGGCGATCGCTTCAGGCGGATCGGCCAAGGCATCGGTGAGACGGTAGTCCATCGAATCGAGTCCCGTGCTGGCCGGATAGCCGAGATAGCTGACTTGGATCGGTGCCGGCTTGCGCGCGAATACCGGGAGGCGGTTGCCGGCGAAATGTCCGCCCAGGTCAACCAGGATGTCGATCCGATCTTCGCGGATGCGTTGAGCCGCTTCCTCGTCGGAAAGACCGACCAGGCTGACCCAAGCATCGGTGCACGATTGGAAGCGTGCGGTGACCTCGTCAGCGGTCGCGTTGGTCGAGTAGGCGGTGACGTGGATCCGCCCGCGATCGTGGGCCTGCAGCAATGGCAGCAGAAAAAACGCGACCGCATGCAACCTGAAGTCATGGGAGACGTAGCCGAGGCGCAGCCGGCGTTCAGGCGAACGGTCGTGGGGGTGAGACAGGATCTGTCTGGACAGCGGCCGCGCGTAGCGCCGATTCCAATCGCGAACTGCGGCGGCGACCTTTTCGGCTTCGTGATTGGGGCGATATTGCAGGGCCAGAATGATGTTGCTCTGAAAGTCCGGACGATCCGGTAACAGATCGTGCGCCTGCCGGAAACAGGCAAGGGCCTCGTCGAGTTGGCGACGATCCAGCAGGAGGTTGCCGAGGTTATTGTAGGCCTCGGCGAAGTTCGGTTGGAGCGCGAGGGCCCGCTGGTAGGCGACCAAGGCCTCGTCGAGCTGCCCGCGTTCCTTCAAGAGGCTGCCGATGTTGTTGTGGGCGTCGGCGAAGTCGGGCTTGAGAGTGAGGGCTTGGCGGAAGCATCCGAAAGCTTCGTCCAAGCGGCCGCGTTGCGCCAAAACGCTGCCCAGATTGCAGCGAATCTCGGAGGAATTGGGCTTGAGCTCGAGCGCCTGGCGAAAGCAGGCGAGTGCCTCGTCCAAGCGGCCCCGGGCAAACAGGGCGTTGCCCAAGTTGCCCAGCGCATCGGCGAAATCGGGCTTGAGGGTGAGTGCCTGTCGGAAAGAGGCGAGGGCGCGGTCCAACTCGCGGTGCGCCAAAAGTACGTTGCCGAGGTTGTTGTGCGCTTCCGCGAGATCAGGATCGAGCGCGAGGGCCTGCTGGAGGCACGCCAAGGCATCGTCGAGCCGACCTCGATCCAGCAAAACACAGCCGAGATTATTGTAGATGCGGGCGGGCTCCGGCTTGGAGGCGAGACCCACTTTGAGGAGGTTGGAGAGGTCGTTGTGGGCGTTGGCAAAGTCGGGTTGGAGCGCGAGCGTTCTTTGAAGGCAGTCGACGGCTTCGGGGAACTGTCCCTGGTCGATCAGGGCAAGGCCCAGGTTATAATGGAAATTGGCGGCCTTGGGCTGAAGGGCGAGCGCTTGGCGAAAACAGCCGAGCGCTTCATCGGACCGGCCCAGGGCGGCCAGGGCGATGCCCCGGTTGTTCCACGCATCCGGAAAGTCAGGGCGAAGCGCGAGCGCCTGGCGGTAGCTGGCGCCAGCCTCCTCAAGGCGTTGCAGGCGCCGGTATGCGTCGCCGAGATGAAAATGGATCTCGGGGTTGCCCGGTGCCAGCCCAGCGGCCTGAAGGAACATTTCAACCGCCACGGCCGGCTGGCCAACCTGATGGGCGATCACTCCCAAATAGTGCAGGGCGTCGACGCAGCCGGGATCGCGGGCGAGGACTTCACGGTACAGCGCTTCGGCCTGTGACAGCCGGCCCGCGTGGTGGTGCTGGATCGCGTTGCGCAGTGTTTTCGGAATAGCGGCCTTGGGCATGGGAAGAACCTCACCAAACCGGGTTCGGCGGCGGCTTCCACCCTTAATTATTCTTCCCCGGGAAACACTCCTGGACTACGAGGTCGTCCCGCCAGGTGTTGCGCGGTTCACGTCGACATTGATGGTTCACGCCGTTGGCATTGGCGGCGCAGCCAAGTCGGCGGGCTTGAAGGCTTCGACGTTCAGGGAGATCGGCACGCCGTTGAATTTCTTCTCGGTGGTGTCCTGGAAGAGGCCGAATGTTGGCAGGCGTTGGATGCGATCGAAACCGGCCTGCTGGAGAAAGGCCTGGAGAAACTCAAACGTGTACCCGGCCTTGTGGTAATCGTAGGGGTTCGTTTGTCCGCCATAGATCATCCGCATGACGAAGAACTTTGTGTCGGCGGAAAAGAAGGGTGCGATCATCAAGTGGCTCAAGACCTCGAGGTCCGGAACGCCAATCATGAGGCGGCCGTCGGGCACGAGAATGCGCTTGAACCCGGTCAGCGCGACTGAGGCTTCTTTCGCGTAATCCAGATGCTCCAAAACGTGGCTCAGATAAATCTCGGAGACGCTGCGGTCGGCAAATTGCGACAGGTCCAGGCAATTGCCGACAAAATCCACGCTGGGACCAGGCTGAATATTGAGAATTTTCCAGTCCGCTTTGGGGGTTTCACCGCCGATGTGCAGCTTGATGGGTTCAGTCATGGCTGTTTAGACTCCGAAGGCAGTGACAAAGACCAGACCAATTCGCACGAACAAATGCGAAATTGTCGGTCGGGTTGTGGGCATGGTTCACGCGATCGGCATCGCGGGAGGAATAATTCGAAGCCGCCTGATTCGTGCAACCCTGGCTCCGATGGCCGCCGGTGCTAAGCGTTCGGTGGGCTCTTAGTTGCCACTGCTTCCAGATACTTGTAGAAAACATCGGTCCGTTCTATTCGATCGTAGGATTTCAGCGCGAGGGCGGCTAAATCGATTGACTGATAGTTCGCATTCAGAATCGCCGCCAGTTTGAGCAATTGCGCCGAGGTCAACTCGTCAAAACGCATGAAGTCGCGGATGTAGATGGCGTCGCCCCAGAGCATTTGGCTCATTGACGCGTGGATGTCGTTGTTATGGACCATCGGCTTGAATGTGCGACCTTGCACGAAGGACAAGCGGTGGAAGGCAAATCCGCGCGCTCTAAGATAGCTGTCGATATCGGCGAACAAGGGTTGTCGCTTATAGAGTGGAACGAACTCAACCTCCGTCTGCACAACGAGCGCGTTTTGGAGTGTCGCTTGTGCACCGGCGAGAACCAACAACTCGGCCCCTTGCGTATCGAGCTTCAGGAAATCAGTCTCTTGACATTCGCTCAAACAAGGACGACGTCGCGGGGAAGTTGCATTCGTAGAAAGTCCGCCGAGAACCGTCGCCGATCCAATAGGGGAGATAAGTGTGTCCGGCCCGGTTGAGCGCCTGGAGTTTCGCGCACTCGGCGGCTTGTGGTTCGAACCCGATGACTTCGCAGGGCAGTGCGGCCATGAGTTTGGCGTAGGCCTCAGTATCGGCGCCCAGTGTCATGGCGCCAACATCAACGATCTTAATCCGCGGAATGGGAGGAAATGGCGAAGGCATTTTGCAGTTCAGTGCAAAGACACGCGCCTGGCTCAAAGATATGACGGGTGGCTGAATCCGTGCCAATCGCTGCGGGCAAAGGCGAAATCGACCTGCCAGAAGCTCGCGTCGTGGGGGCGGTAGAGCGGGTCGAAGAGGTCGAGGGAGCGGAAGCCGCGTTGCGCCATAAAGGTGCAGAGTTCGTTGAAGAGCAGGTTACCGAAACCCATCCGATGGTTGTAGGCTTCGATTACCACGAGCGAGGCTTGGGCCAGGAGCGTGGGGGCGCCGGCGAGGATCTGTTCCTCGAACCCGTGCGTGTCGAGCTTCAGCAAAAAGGGCGGCTTGAGCTGATGGGTGGCGGCGAGTTCGTCGAGCGTGCGCGCGGGCACGACAATATCGTGTTCGGAAAAAGGCGCGTGAGCGGCGAGGCCGCCGAACAGGTCGCCGGCGTGGAAATGGACCTCGCCCGGCCGGTCGGCCGCGGCGCAGATCGCGTAGCGGACGCGCGGATTTTCGGCGGCGAATGCCGCCAACGCGGGCTCGTGTTCTCGCCGGGCTTCGACCAGGAAATAGTGCTTTTCAGGAAAACGCTGAATCACTTCGCGCGTCCACATGCCGTTCGACGCCCCGACATCGATAACCGTGGCAAAGCCGATCCGGTAACGGCCGAGCCGCTCCAGAAATCCGGTGAGCGTGGGTTGTTGCCAGTGATTCTCCGCCGGAGCGCGGACATTCAAGTCGGATTTCTCCGGCGCAAAAATCCGGCGCAAAACGCAAAACTTTCCGGCAAACGCCGGAGGCCGGACGAATTCGTAGCGCCCGCCATGCTGCTGGAGGAACTCGTCCACCGCCGTCTTGGCCCCGGTGGAGAAAAAGTCGTAGTCGTCGACGACGATCCGGCCATTGGGGCTCAGGTGGCGGTCGAGATATGCCAGCGTGTGGGCGATGGGTGCGTAGAAATCGAAGTCCACGTCGGCGAAGCAGACGGTCGCCGGACCCTCGCCCTCGCGCAGGGTCTGGTCGACCAGGCCGGCGCGGACATGATAGCGTGCAGCCGGGAATCCGATCTGCGCGAGTCGCGTCTCGACCTCGGCGGCATCGCAGCGCATCTGGCCTTCGTAGCGGTCCATGCTGCCGAGGCCGAAGATGTCGTCCTTCAACTGGTCCTGCGGCGATGGCTTGGGCAGCCCGGCGAATGAATCGTAGAGCCAGAGCTGTTTGTTCGTCGCGCGAATTTCATTGGCGAGAAGCGCGGAGGTGGCGCCCTGGGCCACGCCGAATTCGCAGATGTCCCCCGGGTCCGAGAGCGTGGCGTGCAACTCCGCGACGACATACATCGCCTCGCTGATGCTGGTGTCCAGGAGCCGGGCGAGCAACTCGATCCGCCCTGGCTGCTCGGGCAGCGCCGGAAACTGCCGCGCGCGCAGCACGTCGTGCAACTCGCGCACCAGCGGAGGATATTTCAGCACGGTGTTGGGTTCCAAGGGAGTCATGAGGCACGCGCAGGACAGGCACTCGGGCATGGATTCTGCGGATTGGAAACCAAATTTTTGGCTCCAGTCCCGGCACGTTTGCTTGCCAGTGCTTCGAGTCGTTCGGCACGATGCGAGCCCATGCCGTCCAACAGCTCAGCGTCCGCGAGTGCCGTCGCCGCGTCTTACGACGAGGTTCCTTATCCCAGTTCGTCATTCCCTCAAACGCATCCCAGCCGGCTCGCGGCGATGGCCCGACTTTTGGGTGTTCCCGCCCCGGCTCCGTCGACTGCGCGCGTGCTCGAACTCGGTTGTTCTGATGGTGGTAATTTGATTCCGATGGCGGCGCGTTCCCCCGGTGCGACGTTTCTCGGCATCGACGCGTCCAACGCCCAAATCGCCGCTGGACGTTCGGTCGTCTCGGCCTTGGAGCTTTCCAATATCGAATTGCGGCAGCAGGACATCCTGGATTTTGCCCCGGCCGAAGGGCGGTTCGATTACATCATTGCTCACGGGGTTTACTCCTGGGTGCCCGCTCCCGTGCGAGAGAAAATCCTCGCCATCGCCGCGGCCAACCTGGCGCCCAACGGCATCGCTTACGTCAGCTACAACGCCATGCCAGGTTCTGGCATTCGGCTGATGCTGCGCGATCTGGCCTTTTTTCATGCCCGGAAGATCACGGACCCGAACGGGAAGGCGCGGCGGGCCCGTGAGTTGCTCACGACGCTGGCCGGTCCGATGGCGGAGGACAATTTGCCGCACATTGTCCTTTTTCGGCAGGAGTTCGGTTACGTCGAGCGGTCTCCGGAACTATATTTCAGGCACGATCTCATGGAAGAGGAGAATCACGCCTTCTATTTCCACGAATTTGTCGCCGCCGCGACAAGACACCAGTTGCAATATGTGAGCGAACCCAGCCTGTGGGAGATTTTGCCCACGCACCTGGGCGCCAAAGCGCGTGCCGCCCTCGGTAAGTGCGAACACTGGCTGGACTTGGAGCAGCAGATGGACTTTCTGCGTTTCCGCTCCTTTCGCCAGACGCTGCTGTGCCATGCCGCCATTCCGGTCCGCCGGCAGATTACGGCAAAGGCCATCAAGGAGTTTGCGTTCGAGGCGCATTTCCGCGGCCCGGCCGAAGGCGTCGATCTGACGCCGGGGGTGCCCGTGAAGTTCACGGTCGATGAGGCGTCGCACTTTTCAACGCCGCAGCCGTTTATCAAGGCGGCGATGCAAGCACTGAGCGAGACCCCGGGGCAGTCGATCGGTTACGCAGCGTTGGTTGAAGAGGCGTCTCGCCGGTTGCCCCAGTCGGCCCGGGCACCGGGTGACAAAGGGCGGGATGAGATCGCGCTGATGAACGACTTGATGCAGGCGGTGGCGGCGGGAATGATCGAGATTCATTTCGCGCCATTGGGCCCGGCCCCGATGGTGTCCGACAAGCCGAGGGCCTCACCGCTCACGCGTTATCAGGCCACAAACTCGGACCGCGTGACGAACTGGGTGCATGCGGCGATTGCCATGGATCCGGTGCCGCGGCATGTGATCGCGGCCTGCGACGGCAACCGTACGATCGACGATATTTTCGAAGTGCTGCTGACGGCGATCGCCGATGGCAGACTGTCCATTGCCGATGGTGCTCAGTCGATTACCGATCGGAAGCAGTTGACGGACGTGCTCCGCCCTCAAATCAGCCGCATCATCGCGGATTGTACCCGGCTCGGCTTGATGGGTTGACCTCTCGCGCCAGGCTGCGGTTGGTTCGGCCGGCAGGTTGCCTCGCGGGTCTCGGTTCGCGAAGCTATTGTTTTTGGGCGCCCCAGAGTTCCGGCACCGTGCGGCCGCGGGGGGCGATGTCGCGGTGGTAACGGTGCACGATGTCGTCGAAGGATCGCGGACTCACGAGCTTCATGAACCAGCGGTTGAGCGTATTCAAGACCGTCGCCCGCAGCCGCCGGGTCCGCTCCGATGAGCGCGGGTGGGCGCCCCAGCCGGCGATGTTGATCGTCTTGATCACGTATTCGAGCGAATAGATCCAGATGCAGCGGCGCGCGAGCAGGAACGGCCCGGGCCCCGGGTGGGACGCGAGCACGCTCATGATCTCCCACCAGCGGGGCAGGCCGCCGGAGTTGGTCTTGGTCTGCGGGTGATCGCGGTTGGCCGCCAGGAAATGAGGCACCCGGCGGCCGCGCAGGCCGGCGGCAAAGAACCGTGTGATCCACTGGTAATCGAGGAACCAGCGCAGGTCGGCTCGCAACGGCCCGATCTGGGCGAGCGCCGCGCGACGCAGGAACAGGGTCGGCTGGCAGATGTAGCAGTGCGAAAAATAAAAGCGCTCGCGCGTGCAGTCCTCGGTGAAGAGATTCGGCGTGAGGATGCCGCCGTGCTCGTCGATCTCGAGCGCGTCGCCGTAGACGAAATCGAGCGACGGTTCCCCGGCGAAGGCGGCGAGCACACGGGGAAAAGCGCCGGGCAGGTACGTGTCGTCGGAATTCAGCCACGCCACGATTTCGCCGCGGGCCAGCGCGAGACCCTGGTTGATCGCATCGGCCTGGCCCTTGTCCTTCTGGCGGTGCCACGTGATCCGGTCGCGGTAGCGCTCGAGAATCTGCGGCGTGTCGTCGGTGGAAACGGAATCCATCACGATCACCTCCACGTCGGGCACGCCCTGGTCGAAAATGCTGCGGAGCGCGATCTCGATCCACCGGCCATGGTTGTAGGTCGGCATGACAATGCTGAAGCGGAGGACGCTCATGATAGCGGAAAGGAAACGAGATGGGGAATCGGAGCCCTGCGCGCCTGTCCACCGAAGCTTAGGCGAAGGAGGATGAGCGCAGGAATGGTGCACAGCGCCAGCACCCAATGGCCCCGCTGCTCACGCAGCGGGCTACATCGCCAGATGCGGGATCGAGATTCGGTTCTCATTCCAAATTTCGTTCAAGATGAGACGAACTCCGGGTTTTTGCAGGAGCCTGCTTGCAGGCGATTCGCAGCGTGCGCCGACGGACTGCGTCCCGAATCGCCTGCAAGCAGGCTCCTACGGGAAGGCGGTTTTGTCTCACCTTGAAAGCGAATTGGAGTCATTTCGTGACGGTGGAGCCGGGCGAGGATGCAACATGTTCGTACTGCTTTGGAACGTGCGAGCGCGCCTGCAGCAGCCCCGCCGCAATGCGCACCTCGCGTGGCGTGAGTTCGGTGCGCATTTGCAGCGAGCGCGGCAGGCGGACGCGCTCGTTGTACCAGGCGCGCAGCGGATGGTAGCGCCGGCGCGCGGTGGCGAACGCGGCGAGGTGGCCGGCGATGAGTTGGCGGGTCGTAAAGGCGCGCAGGCGCTCGCGGCCGGCGGCGGTCAGGCGCGTGCGGAGCGCCTCGTCGCGATGAATACGGGTGACGCCGGCGGCGATCGACGCGGGATCAGCCGCGTCAAAGTAGAGCGCGGCGGCGCGGGCGACATCGGGCTGGCTGGTGTTGTGGCCGCAGGCGATGGGCCGCGCCGTTTGCATCGCCTCGAGCAGCGGAATGCCGAAACCCTCGAAGAGCGATGGAAAAACCAGGGCGCGCGTGTGCTCATAGAGCCACGTGATTTCCGCCCGGCGGACCGTGCCGAGATGCCGGACGCAGTCGCCGACGCCGGCGGCGGCGACGGCCTCGTTCCATTCCGCCTCCCGGCCGAGCAGGCTGCCGGTGCAAACCAGGGCAAGTTCCGGCGCCGCGTCGCGCACGCGACTCATGGCGGACAACAGCCGGAGGTGGTTTTTGTGTTTCCAGAAATTGGCCGGGTAGAAAACGAACGGCCGCGCGTCGTCGGCCGGATTCCAGCCGGCGGGTTTCTCGGCGGGCGGCAGCGCGTCGGGGACGTGGTGCACGACGTGAAATTTCCAGCGTGAGGCGCCGGCAATCTGCACGGCCATGTCGCGGGTGAAGGCCGAGACCGCGATCACGGCGTCGGCCATGCGGAGCGACCAGTCGTAGTGAAAGAAGCGTTCCTCGTGTTCCTTCTTGGTGAAAAACGCGGGATAGAACCGCTCCTGCATGTCGTGAAACGTCAGCACCGACGGTTTGCGCACGGGCCGGGGCCAGAGCGTGCCGAACGGGCAGAAGTAGACGTCGATTTTTTCGAAGTGTTCGAGCGCCTCCTCCTGCGTCTGCAGCCGGATTTCGTGCCGCCGCGCCTCGGGCGGAAGCGTGCCGAGCAGCGGCTCGTTGTGGGCGAAACTGAAGAGCACCATCTGATGCCCGGGCGCGTGTTCCTGCCAGTGGCGCAGCAGCGTGAGCACGTAGTTCGTGACGCCCCCGTTGTCGGGCGTGAGCAGGTTTAGGCCGATACCTATTCTCATTGTGGTCCGCATTCAAGGTGAACGGAATCGGTCCCGCTCCTCACGGAGCGGGCTACGGTAGCTTCGCTCCCTGCCGTAGTCCTGCGCGTGAGCGCAGGGAACGGTGGTTGGTCCGACCGTGAACACCCGGCGTGAATCATCGGCGCACGGGGTTGGCGAAGTCCTGCACGACGGCAAGCGCGTAACGCAGCGCGCCGCGCACGCGCCGCCCCTTGTCCCACGCCGTCATGGCCTGCACGTACGTCGTGTCGCTGCGGGCGCGGGCCGGCATTTCGCGGTAGCGCCGGCTTTCATGCAGGTACTCCTGCCAGTGCCATTCGAGCGAGGTTTCAAGGACGAGATAGTTCAGCCAGATCCACGGCGTGCGCAGCCCGAGCGAGACCTGGTGGGCCCGCTGGTAGTCGAGATTCATGCGCAGGTCGCTCCACGATTTCAGCCAGGCGGTTTTCACGCTGAACGGGCACGCACCGCCGTGGCCGGCAAAAAAGTACCGCGCGGCGTTGCCGTTGCGCCAGAAATAGCCCCACATCGAGGTGAGCGTGTCGCGGCGATGATCGTGTCGGGCAACGAGTGACGGCTCGTAGCGGAGGCGATAACCGGCGGCGGCGATCCGGCGGGTGAGGTCGACATCCTCGCCGTTGGGCAGGTCCGGATCGAAGCCGCCGCTGCGGCGATAGGCCTCGGCGCGCACGATAAACGAGGCGCTGTAAAGCCAGTCGCGATCCTCCGCGGTGTCGTGCTGTTGGGCCCAGAAGTTGGAGATGTCGGTCAATCCTTCGAAAAAGCGACCGGACTTTCCGGGCAGGCGAAAACCGATCGCCCCGACCGGCGGCGTCGCCCCGGCGGCGAACATCCCGGTCGTGAGCAGGTCGAGAAAGCGGGCGCAGAGATTGGGCGCGAGTTCCACATCGTCGTCGACGAAGAGAAACCATTCGCCCGTGGCGCGCTCGACGCCGAGGCAGCGGGTGCGCGGCGGGAGCTGGTTGGCCGCGAGCACGACGGGAACGACCGGCAGATGCGGGTGCGTGCGCGCGACGGTTGCCGCCTCTACGCCGACCACGACGATTTCCCAATTTGCGGGCACGCGTTGCTGTGCGGCCAGCGAGGCGAGGGTGGGTGCGACCCGCTCAGGGCGGCCCATCGGAACGATCACCGAGAGACGCGGTTCGGAGGCCGGTGG
>JACQWL010000394.1 GCA_016209255.1 Verrucomicrobiota bacterium | reverse complement strand
CTCATTCGTCCGGCTGCTGCCGGTGCCGGAACGGCGCCTGCCCTTCCAGCTTTTTTCTCCAGCCGGGTTTGCTCGCCAGTGCGCCCGGCTTCCGCTCGCGCGGCGCCCGGGCCGCCTGCTCCGCCTTCAGTTTTCGATATGCCTCGAGCCGCGCCGGCGGCAACTCGCCGGCCGCCAGCGCCGCAAGCACGGCGCACCCGGGCTCGCTCTGGTGGCCGCAATCGGTGAACCGACAGCGCCGCGCCAGCGCACCGATGTCGGCGAACGCCTGCTCCACGCCATCGTCCACGTCCCAGAGCCGCAGCTCCCGCATGCCGGGCGTGTCGATCACGAAGGCGCCGGAGGGTGTCCGCACGAGTTCACGGCGCGTGGTCGTGTGCCGTCCCTTGCTGTCCTTCTCGCGCACCTCGCCCGTCGGCAACGCCTCGGGGTCGCGCACCAGCGCGTTGATCAGGCTCGATTTCCCCACGCCCGACGAACCGATGAACGCGAGCGTCCGGCCGGGCCGGGCGAAGCGGTGCGTGAGGGCCTTGAGGCCCTTGCGGGTCGCCGTGCTCGTCACGAGCACCGGCACTCCCGGAGCGAGGGCTTCAACGTCACGCTTCACGTTGTCGGTCTCGCGGCAGAGATCCGACTTGTTCAGGATGACGACCGGAGTCGCGCCGCTCTCGTGCGCGGCGACGAGAAACCGCTGGATGCGTTTGGGGTTGAAATTCCGATCGAGTCCGCTGACGAGAAACACGGTGTCGATGTTGGCCGCGACGATCTGCTCGATCTCCGCCGAGCCCGCGGCGCGCCGCGAGAATTTCGTCCGTCGCGGCAGCACGGCGTGAATATCGGCCCGCGGCCCGCCGTCGCGCCTTCGCAGCGCCACCCAGTCGCCCACGGCGGGAAACTGGTCCGGCGTGCGGGCCACATGAAAGAAGCCCCCGCCGCATTCCCCCAGCACCTCTCCCGCCGCGGTGTGGACGCCGTAGAAATTCCGGCGCAACTCGCACACGACGCGCGCCGGCTCCAACCCCGCCGCGGCGTGCGGGGCAAAGACGAGGTCCAGAGATTCGTTCCACCCGAGGTCGGCAAGAGTCATGGGTCCCGCCCATCGCAGCCGCGCCCGCCCGTCACTTCAACGTGAAATCCTGCGCCGCGGGTCCGATTTGCCCGGCCGGCAACGCGTCGCGGTTGCTCGCGTGGAAATGCGGCCGCTTCGCCCGCGAGCGGGTCGCTTTACGGGACGAACTGTTTGCTGCACGCTTTTTCGATCGAACAGGCCAACGACGTCGATCGAACGCAGGCAAAGGGTAAAGCAGGTGGCGTTCTGCGAGCGATAGCAAAGTCGGACAACCTCGCTGGCGAGGAACCCATGACACAGCAAGAAACAGTCGAGTTTGCACTCAGCGGCAGTGTCGGCGGAAAGACCATTTCGGCGAAGCAGGGTGTGCCGTTTGTCCGGTTCGCCGAGTTCAACGAAGACGTGCAAAAATATGTGCAGGGTAGCGACGCGAAGAATGTGCTCAGCGATCTGCAAGTGCAGATCGAGGATGGTTCCTATCTGCTCCGCTTGCTCATTCCGGCGGGCTTGCTCACGTCGCTCGTGAGCGACACCGCGAAGCTCGCGCAGCCCGGTGCACTCGCCGAAATCGACCGCAAACGCGCCGACGTCGTGCTTCGCTGGCAGGACCGGGCCAGAATGGAGCCCTCGCTCGCCTACTCGGTGCGGAGTCCCGCCGAGGCGTTTGCCCCGGTCATGATCACCCACGACAGCAACTTCCGGCGCGAGGAGCGCGTGCAGTGGGTGCAGGTTGAACGCTACCTCATCGGCGAAATCGAAGATTGGGGCGGGTCAAAAAGCGTCAATGTCCACATCCGTCCGCGCAACGCCAAGGACGCCCTCATCATCGCCGCGACCGCAGACCAAATCCGACAACAAAAAGACAACCTCGTGTTTCACAAGGCCATCGTCCACGTGCGCGCGAAGCAAAACCCGAAGACGGGCGAGTTGGACGCCTACCAGCTGATCGAGCTGCGCGCCTACGGCCCGAAGGTCGAGGAATCGCGGCTGCAAGAGCTTTTCGCCAAAGGGGCGAAGGCGTGGGCCGAAGTTCCCGAAGCCGGCACGTGGGTGGAGGAGTTGAGAGGAGGCGCCCATGCCTGACGGCGTCCTCCTCGATACGACCTTCCTCATCACGTTTGCCAACCCCAACGCGAAAAACCACGCGGTCGCCCGGCGGTATTTCGACCATTTCGTCGATGAAAGCGTGCCGATGTTTCTTTCGACGATCGCACTCTCTACAAATATTGCCGGGAACTTCGCGCCAAAGGCCTGCTTTCGACGCGGGCGATAAAGTTGGAAGACGGCTTCGACAAATCGCATTTCGACCCGGTCGGACAGAAGGATTTCGATGCGACGCTTCAACCACCGCCGCCACCCGCAGCACCACAGTCGCCATCCTGACTCTTTATTCGCTTAGTGCCGCCCGCCGCTCTCGGGAAAAAAAGCAAGCCGCGCAGCAGTCGCTCAACACCGCGGTCGAATCGAACTGCGACGTGATGCGGCGCTCCAATTGTGCCGGCGCGCCGCAATTCGTGGCGGAGCTGACGTGGATTCTCGTTCTCCGCATTCTCGACGAACAGGAGGATGCGCGAGGCCGGGTCCACGCGTTGCGGACAATCAGCCCTCCTCTGTGCCCTCGGATTGGTGCTCTGCGAGTGAATTGGGTAGGTTGTGAACTCGCGCGGCAGGGCGCGGGACGCGTTCAGGTTTTGAGTCTTTCACTTCGCCCGCGCCGGCTGCAGGGCGGTCAGCGGGAAACGGGCGAACGTGATTTTTTCGTAGGCGCCCTTGTCGCCGCGTTCGTAAAGGCAGCCGGCCGTGGTGGCGTCCAACACGATGAGGCTCGAATAGGCCGCCGGACCTTCGTGGACGACAAGCTGCCGCGGCCACGTGCGACCGCCGTCGGTGCTGGCCTTGACCGTGAGGCGCTCGCGCTTCGTGGACGCCGGATTGGAGAACAGGAGCAGTCCGGCCGCCCCCGCGCGCACGATGCTGGCCTGGCACACCGGCTCGACGAGGTCGGGCACATCGCTGGGCGCGGACCAGGTGAGGCCGCCGTCGGCGCTCGTCGCCTGCGCGCGGCGATTGCGCCCGAAATAGGCGCGCATGTTCATGATCAGCGTGCCGTGGGTATCGAGACTCTCGACCACCTGGCATTCGTTGACCTTTGGGCGGATCAGGCCGCCGAGCCGCCACGTCTTCCCATGATCGTCGGAAATGACGGCGTGCGATCCGTATTCGTAGGGGCCGCCGCGCACGTTCCCCTGCGGGTCGTCGTAACTGTGATCGCACGGAATCACGAGCCGGCCGGCATGGGCTCCGTGTTGGATCTGAATGCCGATCCCCGGGCCGGTGGCATACCAGCCCCACGCCGGATCCTTGGTCGTGCGCGTGATCTCGACCGGCGGCGCCCAAGTGACACCTTCGTTGCGCGAGTGCGTCACCCAGACCGTGCGCGTGCCCTTCGACTGCTTCGTGATGATCGCGCTTTCGGGGTCGGTGCCGATGTTGTGGGTCAGAAGGAGCCAGATCGTGCCCGTCTGTTCGTCGACCACCGGGCAGGGGTTGCCGCAGGTGTTGTCCGCGTCGTCCCACACCACCGTGGCCGGGCTCCACGTGCGACCGCCGTCGGTTGATCGTTTGACGAGCAGGTCGATGTTGCCCGAATCGCCGCGGGCGCTCTTGCGGCCTTCGCAAAAAGCCAGGAGCGCCCCGCGGGGCGCGCGCAGCACTGCGGGGATGCGGTAGGTGTGGTAGCCGTCGCGACCGGAGACGAAAACCTCGGTCTGTTCGAGGGCGGCGCTGGCCGCGAGGCCCATCGCGCTCGTAGCGAGCAGGGCGATTCGGGAAAAGGACGGGAGATTCATGGGGCAAAATTTACAGTTGATCGGAGGAGAACCGCCGGCAGCGGAGCGGGTCCGCTCCGCCTCCGGCCCATCAGGGATCACCGGGGAGCAAGACGCAATTCGCGCCCGCCGCCATCCCCAAAAATGGCCGCGCCCGAGCGACTGATTTCTGCCGGGCACCCGCTTTTCGATTTTCCGCTCGTTGTCGCCGGGCGGGCCGAAGTTGGCCTTGCACCGCAGCGCACCACACTGGATAACGACGCCGTTCCCGCCCTCCAACCAACCCGGCGTTGTTCGCGCCGAGCATGTCGCTGCTCCAACTTTTCGACCCCTCGCTTCTCGGCCGCGCCGACACCCCGGCGCTCGAATTCGACCGCGCCGACGTCTCGCGCTACGCCTGCACCTTCGGCGAACTCGAGGCCCGCAGCAACCGGCTCGCCCACGTCCTGCGCGCGCGCGGCCTCGGGCGCGGCGACCGGCTGGCGTTCTTCCTCGGCAATCGGGTCGAGATCATCGACCTCTGGCTCGCGGGGGTGAAACTCGGCCTGATCCTCGTCCCGATCAACGTCCTCTACCGCGAGCGCGAGCTGCGGCATATTCTCACGGACTCCGCGCCGGCCGCCGTCGTCTCCGCGCGCGAACTCGCGGCGTTTATCCCGGCCGGCGTCCCGATTTGGGATGTCGATCAACTCTCCGCCGACGCGGCGGCGCAGCTGGCCGACCGCTTCGTCACCGCTTGCGTCGCCGACACGCCGGTGTCGCTCGTCTATACTTCGGGCACGACCGGTGCCTCGAAGGGCGCCGTGCTGACGCATGGCAATTTCGCCGCCAACGCCATCGCGATTGTCAACGCGTGGCGGATCACCAGCGCCGATCGGTTCCTTTGCACGCTGCCGCTGTTCCATGTGCACGGCCTGGGCAACGGCGTGCACGCCTGGCTGGCAAGTGGCTGCCACATGCGGCTCACCGAGCGCTTCGAGCACGCGAAGGCCGCCGCCTGGTTCGAGGACTACCGGCCCACGCTCTTCTTCGGCGTGCCGGCGATGTTCGTCCGGCTGCTCGATCTGCCGCCGGAGCGCGCGCAGGCCATCGGTCGCGTGTTGCGCCTGGCCGTCTCCGGGTCCGCTCCGCTCCCGCCCGAGGTCCACGAAAAGTTTCGCGAGCGCTACGGCTCCGTCATTCTCGAACGCTATGGCATGACCGAGACGCTGATGAACGTGGCCAACCCCTACGACGGCGAGCGCCGCCCCGGCACCGTCGGCCTGCCGTTGCCGCACGTGCAGGTGAAAATTCTCGATGAAGCGGGCGGGCCCGTGTCTGACGGCACGCCCGGGGAACTCTGGGTGCGGGGCGCCAACGTCTGCGCCGGTTACTGGCGCCGCCCCGACGCCACGGCGGCGGCCTGGCGCGACGGCTGGTTTCGCACCGGCGACATCGGTTCCCGCGCGCCGGATGGCTACATCAGGTTGCATGGCCGCCGCAGCGATCTGGTCATCTCCGGCGGCTTCAACATCTACCCGCGCGAGATCGAGGAATTGATCCTCGAGCAACCCGGCGTGCGCGAGGCGGCGGTCGTCGGGGCGCCCGATCCGGTGCGCGGCGAGGTGCTGATCGCATTCCTGGTCGCCGGCGCCGAATTCGACGAAGGCGCGCTGCGGGCACGACTCGCGACCCAGCTCGCGTCCTTCAAACTTCCGCGCGCCTTCATCCGGCTCGACGCCATTCCGCGCACCGCCCTGGGCAAAATCCAGAAACATCTCCTGCCTGCATGGAAACCCTCCTGAGCCCGGCGGTCGCGTCGCTGCTGGCGCTCGTCGTCGTCATCGTCTTCAGCCTTACGTCGCGCATCAACGTCGGCGTGCTCGCCGTCGCGCTGGCGTGGCCGATTGGGCTCGGCCTCGCGCACTGGAAGGCCGAGACGCTGATGGGCGTGTTTCCGTCGTCGCTGTTTCTCACGCTGCTCGGGGTCACCCTGCTTTTCGGAATCGCGCAGAAAAACGGCACGCTCGGTGCGCTCGCGCGCCGGGCCGTGCGCGGGTGCGGAGGGGTGACGGCGTTGCTGCCGCCGATGTTCTTCGTGCTCGCCGGCCTGGCGTCGACGCTCGGGCCGGCGGCCATCGCCGCCACCGCCCTCGTTGCGCCGCTCGCGATGTCCGTCGGCGCCACGGCGCGGGTGCCGGCGTTCTTGATGGCCCTGATGGTCTGCAATGGCGCGAACGCGGGCAACCTTTCTCCCTTCAGCGCGATCGGCGTCATTGTGCAGACGCAGATGCACAAGGCCGGGCTGTTCCATCACGACTGGCAGGTGTTTGCCGCGAATTTCGTCGCCCATACTTTCGTCGCGGTGGCGGCCTTTGCGTTGTTCGGCGGGCTCGCGCTGATCCGGGCGCCGCGCGCGGCGCTGCCCACGGTGGTTGAGCCGCCGCTGGCCGGCCGGCACTGGCTGACGATCGCAACTCTCGTGCTGTGGATCGCCGGCGTCGTGTGCTTCAAGATGAACCTGGGCCTGTCCGCGTTTACCGCTGCCAGCGTCCTCATCATCGCCGGTGCGGTGGAGGACGGCGCGGCGGTGGGCTCGATCCCGTGGTCGGTCATCGTCATGGTGTGTGGCGTGAGCGTCTTGATCGGCGTGCTCGAGAAGACGGGCGGCATGGACCTCTTTACCACGCTGCTGGCAAAAATCACGACGCCGGCGTCGGCCAACGGCATGATGGCGTTCGTCACGGGCATCATCTCCACCTACAGTTCGACCTCCGGCGTGGTTTATCCGGCGTTCCTGCCCGCCGTGCCCGGGTTGGTGGAGAAACTCGGCGGCGGCGACCCGCTGCAAATCGCGCTCAGCATCAACGTGGGCGCGGCCATCGTCGACGTGTCACCGCTTTCCACCATCGGCGCGCTGTGCATTGCGGCGCTGCCCTTGACCGACGATCCCAAGCTGCTTTTCCGCCGGATGCTGATCTGGGGGTTTGCAATGACCGTGGTTGGCGCCTTGTTCTGCCAGTTCTTCATTCGTTTTTTCGCCCGATGACCTGCCGCGGCTGCCGCCGCAACGCTCCAGAGGCGCGCAAGCCCGCCTGAGACGGGCAAGCCAAAGGAAAAGATCGGGGAAGCAAAGGAAGGTAACCGCTAACCTGGACATTTCACACTCTTCTCTTATGCGCAGCCACACCGTGTTCGAAAATCGTAGCCGCGGTCGCAACCGTTTGGAGCGTCCAGGTTATTGGCAAAACCCTGGTCGCCTTTGGCGCCGCCGGAGGCGGGTAAACCCTGGTCGCCTTTGGCGCCGCCGGAGGCGGGTAAACCCTGGTCG
>JACQWL010000393.1 GCA_016209255.1 Verrucomicrobiota bacterium | reverse complement strand
GCACTACCCGGAAGTCCGCTGATTGCAGTGTCGGATGTCCCAGCAGCCAACATTCGTGATCACTTGACAGAGCGTCTCGGCGCGAGCATGGCTGTCGGGAAGACGCCAACCCGGAATTACCCCAAAATTGGGTATCGGCATGGCTGGTGTTGCTGCGGCCGGAGTAGTGGATCCGAGGCATGGCGCGACGTCTTCGCATTCAATACCCGGGAGCCCGTTATCATGTCATTAACCGCGGAAATCTGCAGCACGACGTTTTCGCTACGTTCGGGGCGAAGAACGCGTTCCTTATCGCGCTGGATGAGGCGGCGTTGCAGTTCGGCTGGCAGGTGCATGCGTTTGTGGTCATGCGCAACCACTACCACCTCGCCCTCGAAACGCCGGAGCCGAATCTCGTGCAGGGGATGCACTGGCTGCAATCTACGTTTGCGACGCGACTGACTCGATTCCACGATCAGCATGGCCATGTGTTCCAGGGTCGATACAAGGCCCTGCTGGTCGAGGACACACACCATCTCGCCCGGGTCTGCGACTACATCCATCTCAATCCCGTTCGCGCCGGAGTTGTCACTGCCGACCGGGCGGGCGAGTATCGGAGCAGCAGCCTCTGGCACTGCCTGCAAGCGACCACGCGCGATTGGTTCCAGCCCACCGACCTGTTGCAATCTCTCCAGCTCGAGACCGAAAGCGATCCCTGGCGCAAATACCTCGACCATTTGGCGAACATCGCGGCAACGCGCGACGACGATCGCAATGTGCGCGGCGCCTATTCTGGAGGTTGGGCGATAGGCACAGTGGGCTGGCGGAAGGCGATCGCACGCCAACACGCCCATCTAGCGTTGGCGCCGGAAATGTCCGCCACGGAGATCGCTGAAATCAAGTACACGCGGTGGCAGCAGGCGTTGGACGCCGCGCTGAAAGAAGCCGGCAAGTCTTTGGCGGACGCGGAAAGCGCGCCAAAAGGCGTCGGATGGAAGGTGGCCATCGCCCGGAAGCTGCGAACCACGGTAGCTGCGCCCTTTCGATGGATCGCGACGACATTGAAGATGGGGCATCCTGCCGCCGTGCGCGGCTATCTCTCGCAACGGACCTTGCAATCAGCGGACTGACCCCATCGCCGCCCCCTCCAAATGTCCGAGATTCTTCACGGGACAAAATCCCATTTTCATCACCGCCGTGGTTCATCGCTCCCAATCGCCGACCCAGTCACCACAGCCAACGCGCGGATCGGTCCTCCGATTCTGGACGGCGCGTCTCCGTTTCACCGGGCTTCGTCATTCCGAAAAACGGGCGTGCGCTTGTCCGCGTGTGGCTGACCTCGGACGTTCGGGCCGGACTCGGATTTAGCATGCCGATAGAAATCGGACAGGTGGAGGCGATCTTCCGGTATCCCGTGAAGTCCATGGGCGGCGAACGACTCGAGGTCGCCCAGCTGGGTTGGCACGGCCTCGAGGGTGACAGGCGCCGAGCATTCCGGCGGATTGATGACCGCAGCGGGTTCCCGTGGCTAACGGCAAGCAAGGTGCGGCGACCGAGAAAAGGGAACGTGAGTGATTGAAAGCGCCCCAACACGTCCTCCTCAATAGGTCCGCTTCCCTGCGCCGCGCAGTGGCTAAGTTCCGCCTGGGTTTTCTGCTGCTTTTGGCCAACGGGGGCCCATGCTTGGCCCCGCCATGCTGACTTCCCGCCAGCGCGTCGCGGCCGCCATGCGGCTGGAGCACCCCGACCGCGTGCCCGTAATGTGCCAGCCCTCATGGGGATTTGTGCTGAAGCAGATCCCGGACCTCGACCCGATCGATTTCTGGCACAACCACGGCGGGGCGATGGCCCGAGGCTTTTGCGAAATCAGCCGCCGCTTCGGTTTCGATGGCGTGATGATCCCGGCGGTCGGAGCCGCGCCACTGGACGCCGCCGCAGTCGAGCGGATCGATCGCGATTTCCCGGAGGGGCCGCTCGTTTATTTTCGCAACGGCGATTCCTGTGTGTATTGTCGCAATGAACTCCCGCGCCATACGCACGCGGTCCCGCCGGAGACCGACATCGAAAGCTTCGACCCGGCCGGCATTGCCGGGCGCCTCACCTACCATCCGCCCTCCACGCGCCTGCGGATGCAACTGTGCGACGATGCGGCGGGCCGGGTGGCCGAGTTGACCCAGGCGCGCGCATTGAGCGGGCCGGACGTCTCCCTGCACGGGGCACTGTATGCGCCCGAGGATTATCTTATCGATCTGCTCGGCGCCGAGGGCGCGATGATGGCGCTCGTGACCGACGCGGAGCGCTGCCACGAGATCCTGATGCGTTTCGCCCACGCGGTGGCCGGACACGCCCGCGAGCAGATCGCCGCCGGCGTCGACGCCTTGAACATTTCCGCGCCGTGGTCCGGCCAGGGTTTTGTCTCGCGCGGACTCTATCGTGATCTGATCGCGCCGGCGCAGGCGGTGCTCGTGCAAGTTTGCCGCGAGGCGGGCGTGCCCTGCTACTGCCACACCTGCGGCGCGATCGGCGACCGGCTGGAGCTGATGCTCGACACCGGATTCGACGGCCTCGAATGCCTCGACCCGCCGCCGTTGGGCAACGTGGAGCTGGCTGACGCGGTGCGACGAATCGGCGGCCGGGCGTTCATCAAAGGCAACATCGATCCGGTCCACGTGCTATTGAACGGCACGTCCGAACAGATTCGCGCCGATGTGCTCCAGCGGCTCGCGATCGGCCGGACGGCTTCCGGCTTCATCCTGAGCACCGCCTGTACGATTGCCCCGGACACGCCGGCCGCGCACGTCGCGTTGTTGCGCGAACTGGCGGACGCGCACGGGCGTTATTGATTCGGGCCGGCGTGCCGGCCATTCTCGGTGCTTCAACGAAGAGAGATCTTTATCGCCTGCAAGCAGGCTCCTACCGCCCGCTGTCCAGGCCGGAAATTTTCGTTCGGAAGCTCAGCGAGATGAAGCGTGCATCCAGCGCATCGCCCGATCTAAGAATACCCGAACCTTCAAAACAAAACGCCCCATGAACATCTCACTCCTCAAAACCACCGTCACCAGCCTAGCGCGGAAACGAGCCGTGCCGGCCATCGCGCTGGTCCCGGTTCTTGCCATCCTAGGAGCCCAGGCCTTCGCCGCCGTGCAGAAGCCGAACCTCATTTTTCTCATGGCGGACGACATGGGTTGGGGAGACGCGGGCTGTTACGGCCAGAAGCACATCCAGACGCCGAACATCGACCGGCTGGCGCGGGAGGGGATGCGGTTCACCGATGTTTATGCCGGCGGGTCGGTGTGCGCGCCGTCGCGGAGCGTGTTGATGACCGGTCAGCATCTCGGCCACACGCGCGTGCGCGGCAACTCCGGCATGGTGGGTGGCGTGGGTTCCGAGCGCCGGGTGCCGCTGGAGCCGGAAGACGTGACGGTGGCGATGCTGCTGAAGCAGGCCGGCTACGCCACCGGCATCACCGGCAAGTGGGGTCTCGGAGAGCCGGATACGGCGGCCATTCCGACCCGGAAGGGTTTCGACGAGTGGTTCGGCTACCTGAACCAGCAGCACGCGCACAACTATTTTCCCGATTACCTCTGGCGCAACACGGAGCGCGTCACGCTCCAGGGCAATCTGAGCGGGCAGACGAAGGAGTATTCGCACGATCGCTTCGCCGGCTTCACGCTCGATTTCGTGCGGCGGCACAAGGATGAACCGTTCTTCCTCTACCTCGCGTGGACGTTGCCGCACGGCAAGTACGTCATCCCCAGTCTCGAAGTGTACGCGGACAAGGACTGGCCGCCGGATTACAAGGTTCACGCCGCGATGGTCACGCGCCTGGACCGTGACCTCGGCCGCCTGATGGCGTTGCTGAAGGAACTGGGCCTCGACGAAAAGACCATCGTGTTTTTCTGCTCGGACAACGGCGGGGTGCAGCGACGCGAAGGGGTGCTCGACAGCGTCGGACCCTTCCGCGGCAAGAAGGGCGAGCAATATGAAGGCGGCTTGCGCGTGCCGATGATCGTGCGCTGGCCGGGCCGGGTGCCGGTCGGGAAGGTCAGCCATGCCCCGTGGTATTTCGCCGATGTGCTGCCGACGCTCTGCGAACTCGGCGGCGCGAAAGTCACGAGCAAGGTGGACGGGCGCAGCGTGCTGCCGGCCATCCTCGGCCAGCCACAAGCCGATTTGAACACCCGCCTGATGTATTGGGAGCAATACAGCGGCGGTTTCCAGCAGGCCGCGCGCCTGGGCAGGTGGAAGGGGCACCAGCGGGCCGCCGAGACCGGGTTCGAGCTGTACGACCTGAGTGCCGATCAAATGGAAACGCGCAACATCGCCGCGGAGCATCCCGAGGTGGTGAAGCAGATGCGCGAGTTCATGAAAGCCGCACATGTGCCGTCGCCGAACTGGATCGCGAAGGCGCCGGAGAGGAAGGCGAAAAAGAAGTGAGTGTCATTTGCTTCGGCGAAATTCTCTGGGATTTCCTGCCCGACGGGCTCTTTCCCGGTGGCGCGCCATTCAATGTCGGCTATCACCTGCACCGTCACGGCGTGAGAACCCAGATCGTCTCCGCCGTCGGCCGCGATGTGCTGGGCGACGAACTGCTGCGTCGCCTTGCGCTCTGGGGAATGCCAACCAGCGGCATCGCCCGCCACGATCGGCTGCCGACGGGATTCGTGCGCGCGACACTCGGCGCCGGCGGTGACGCCCGCTACGAAATCACGACCGATGTCGCGTGGGACGAGATTCCCGCCACGCCGGAGACGATAAGCGCCGCGGCGCACGCAGATGCGTTCATCTACGGATCGCTGGCGCAGCGATCCACCACCACGCGGGCATCGCTGCTGCGCCTGCTCGCGGCATTGCCGTCGCCGGCGCTGCGCGTTTTCGATGTCAACCTGCGCCCGCCCCACGACGACCTCGCGCTTGTACGCGCGCTGGCGCACGATGCCACGCTGCTCAAACTCAACAGCGACGAAGCGGCACGGCTGGCCGGTGAAGCGCCGACCGGGGGCCGTGAAGAAGCGCATGCCCGCGCGCTCGCGGCGGAGACGGGCTGTGCGTTGGTGGTCGTCACCGCGGGCGCCCGCGGTGCGGGTATGCTGCGCAATGGAGAATGGTATTGGGAGCCGGGGCGGGCGGTGCAGGTGAGCGACACCGTCGGGGCCGGCGATGCGTTTCTTGCCTCGCTCGTCACGCATCTGCTGGGCGGCGTGCTCCCCGATGCCGGTTGTCTCGCCCGCGCCTGCCGGCTCGGGGAATGGGTAGCGGCGCAACGCGGCGCCACGCCCGCCTACGACGCGACTGTGCCACGGTAGCACTTTGCCGCTGCGCTCGAAGGCGGCGATCACGCGCGACGGTCTTGGGATTAGCCCGGACTTTTCACACTCTTCTCTCATACGCAGCCTCAGCG
>JACQWL010000392.1 GCA_016209255.1 Verrucomicrobiota bacterium | reverse complement strand
TTGATGGGCCGGCCAAACGAACGGCGCCGCTTGCGCAGGGTGGCCGGCCCCGTCGGAAAAGTGATCGCAGCGCCACGCCCGGGCGCCTTGGCCGCAAAGGTGGCGGGCGCGGGAGCGGCGGCGGGGGCAGGGCGGACGGAAAGTTTTGCCATGGGGAAATGAAGGATCAAGCGACAAGCCGCCAAGCATCAAGACGAAGGCACTCGTATTTCCAGGTTCTTGTTACGTTCGACTTGGCACTTGTTACTTCCGGCGCGGCGCACCGGTCAGGTGTACCTGATGACTTCCTCGATCGCCGTGTGACCGTCGAAGATCGCCCGCAGCCCGTCGTCACGCAGCGTGCGCATGCCCTGCTCGATCGCCTTCTGGCGAATCGTGAGTGTCGACTCCCGTTGTGTCACCAGATCCCGCAAGGCCTCACTCATGCGCAGCCACTCGTAGATGCCGAGGCGGCCGCGAAAACCCGACTGACTGCAGCTCGGGCAGCCCCGACCGAAGAAAAACTGGCGGCTGCCGATGCTTTCCCGCGCGACGCCAATCTGGGCGAGCAATTCCGGAGCGGGAACATACGCCGTCTTGCAATGCGCGCACACCCGCCGCACCAGCCGCTGGGCCAGCACGGCCTCGAGGGTCGACGCAATCAGAAACGGCTCCACGCCCATGTCGATCAAACGCGTGATGGCCCCGGCCGCGTCGTTGGTGTGGAGCGTCGACAGCACGAGGTGCCCGGTGAGGGACGCCTGAATGGAAATCTGTGCCGTTTCGAGGTCGCGAATCTCGCCGACCATGATCACGTCCGGATCCTGCCGCAGAAAAGAACGCAAGGCGGCGGCGAACGTGAGCCCGACCAAGGGATTCACCGGCACCTGCATGACGCCTTCAATCTCGTATTCGACCGGATCCTCCGCCGTGAGGAGCTTCAGGTCGACGGTGTTGATGATCCGCAGCCCGCTGTAGAGCGTCGTGGTCTTGCCCGACCCGGTCGGACCGGTGGCGATGAAAATGCCGTTCGGCCGACGGACGATTTCCTGGATGCCGTCGAATACATCCTCCGGCATTCCCAGCTGCGTGATATCCAGTTGTACCGCCGCCTGGTCGAGCACACGCAGCACCACGCTCTCGCCGAACTGCGTCGGCAGGGTTGACACGCGCAAGTCCACCGTCCGCCCGCCAATCGTGATCTTGATCCGGCCGTCCTGCGGGATGCGCCGCTCCGCGATGTTGAGGCTGGCGAGCACCTTGATGCGGGAAATGATCGGCAGCGCGAGCTGCTTCGGCGGCGGCGCCATCTCGTAGAGCGCGCCGTCGATCCGGTAGCGGATCTTGAACTCGTGCTCGAAGGGCTCGAAGTGAATGTCGCTCGCCTTGTCCCGGATCGCCTGGCCGACGACCAGGTTGACGAACTTGATGATCGGCGTCTGCTCCGCCATCGACTCGATGTCGCGCTCGGAGAGTTCGCGGCCCGCGGCGGCCGCCAGCTTGTCCGTGCTGATCTCCTGCAGCAAATCGTCGATGCTCTCCTCGTCCTCGCCGTAGTGCTGCTTGATCTGCACGTCGACCTTGTCGGGATCGGCGAAAAACAGCCGCACGTTGCGATTGAGGGCGAAGGTGAGGTCGTCGACCGCCTGGGTGTTGAACGGATCCGTCACGAGCAGGTCGATGTCCTGCTCATCGGCCTGCAACGGCATGACCCCGTAGTCGCGGGCGAGTTTGCCGGTCAGCGCGGCAATCGCCTCCCCGGGAAACTGCGCGGGCAGCTCGGGTACAAAATCGTAGCCGAGATAGTCGGCGATGCGCCGGAGCAGCTCGGACTTTTCGATCAGGCCGAGATCGACCATGACATCGGCGAGCGGCTTGCCGGTTGCCTTGTGCTCCTCATTCAGCTCGTCGAGCTGTTCGGGCGAGACAAGCCGCTGCTCCTTGAGGAACTCGTAGATGGCGGGACTGTGGCTGGCGAACATCCGGACCTCACGCTTCGCGCAGTTTCAGGCCCATCTGCGCGAACTTCTCCCGCATGAGGTTCGGATCCTGCGCCTTGTCGACCGCCTCGTCCGGGGTGACGAGTTCGCGGTTCACGAGGGCCATCAGATGGGTGTCCATCGTAATCATGCCGAGGTTTGCGCCGGTCTGGATCTCCGACGTGATGCGGAAGGTCTTGTTCTCGCGAATCAGCGAGCCGATCGACGTGGTGTTGATCATGATTTCATAGGCGGCAATGCGGCCGCCGCCGATCTTCTTGCAGAGCACCTGTGCGATCACGGCAACCAGAGACGAGGCGAGCTGGGTGCGGATCATGTCCTTCATGTTCGCTGGAAAGGCGTCGACGAGCCGGTCGACGGTCTTCGCGGCGCTGTTGGTGTGCAGCGTGCCGAAGACCAGGTGGCCCGTTTCGGCGGCGCTGATCGCCGCCTCGATCGTCTCGAGATCGCGCATTTCGCCCACCAGAATCACGTCCGGATCCTGGCGCAGCGCGCGGCGGATCGCCTCCGAGAAGCTCGGCACGTCCACATGTACTTCGCGCTGCGTAACGACACAGCGCTTGTGCTGGTGGTAATACTCGATCGGATCCTCGATCGTGATGATGTGCCCGTCGCGGCTCTCGTTCATGTAGTTCACCATCGAGGCGAGCGTGGTCGACTTGCCGGAGCCGGTCGGGCCCGTGACGAGGATGAGCCCACGGGGACGAAAGAGCAGCTCGCGGATCTTGTCCGGCAGGCCGATATCCCGCAGTCCGAACATCTTGTAGGGGATCTGGCGGAGGACCATGCCGTAGTTGGTCTTGGCCTTCATAACCGAGACGCGGAACCGCGCCTTCTCGCCAAACGCAAACCCGAAGTCGGCGCCGCCGTTGAGCTTCACATTGCTCACATGCGAATCGGGGGTAATCGAAAGCATGAGCTTTTCCGTATCGGCCGGCGTGAGGGGCGCGCCATCGATCGGCATCATGCTGCCGCTAAGGCGGAGGGTGGGCGGCTGTCCGACCTGCAGATGAAGATCGGACGCTCCTTGGTCGACCATCAGGTCGAGCAGATCGTTCATTTCGTAGCTCATGGGGGAATAGAAGTTTCAGGTAACAAGTAAGTGACAAGTTTCAAGAGGCGGTGGCCGCGAGCGTGGTTCGTAGTGCTACTTGATATGTGACCCTTGTTACTTTTTTCAGCTCGCGTCTCCGACCGTGATGGAAACGACCTCCTCAATGGTCGTCAAACCCGCCGTGACCTTGCGCGCGCCGTCCTCGCGCATGGTCCGCATGCCCAGGGACCGCGCTTTCTCCCGCAGCTTCGCCGTCCCCACATGTTCGTAGATCATCCGCTGGACCTCGTCGTTGACCACAAAGATTTCGAAGATGCCCATGCGGCCGCGATAGCCGGTGGCGTTGCAGTCGGCACAACCGTCGCCCTTCGCAAACGTGGCATGGGTGGCCTGCGCCGGGTTGATGTTCAGGGCGCGCAGTTCCTTCGCGTCCGGCCGGTGGGACCGGATGCATTTCGGGCAGATCTTGCGCACCAGGCGCTGGGCCATCACCGCCCGCAGCGACGTGGAGACGAGAAACGGCTTCACGCCGATGTCGATCAGGCGGGTGACGGCTCCCGGCGCATCGTTGGTGTGCAACGTCGAGAACACCATATGGCCGGTCAGCGAGGCGTTGATGGCAATCTCGGCCGTCTCGAGATCGCGAATTTCGCCGATCATCACGACATTCGGCGCCTGTCGGAGCATCGCCCGCAGCGCCGCAGCGAACGTCAGGCCAACGTCCTGCCGCACCGGCACCTGGTTGATGCCGTTGAGCTGATACTCCACCGGATCCTCGACGGTGATGATCTTCCGATCCGGTTTGTTGATGAAGTGAAGGCAGCCGTAGAGCGTGGTCGTCTTGCCCGAGCCCGTCGGGCCCGTGACCAGCAGGATGCCGTCGGGCAACGTGATCAGTTTTTCGAACGTCGCGGCGTCATCGCTGAGAAAGCCCAGCTCCGGCAGCCCGAGGGTCAGACCCTCCTTGTCGAGGATGCGCATGACGATGCTCTCGCCGTGCGCAGTCGGCAGCGACGACACGCGGAGGTCAAGCTGCTTGCCGCCCACCCCGATCTGGATGCGCCCGTCCTGCGGAATCCGTTTCTCGGCGATGCTGATGTTCGCCATGATTTTCAGGCGCGAAATGATCGAGAGCTGCAGCCGCTTCGGCGGGTTTTCCACCTCGAGCAGGACGCCATCGATCCGATACCGGACGCGAAACCGTTTTTCGAGCGGTTCCATGTGGATGTCCGACGCGCGCCGGTGAATCGCCTCGAGGATGATCTGGTGGACGAGTTTGATGATCGGCGCGTCGGCATCGGTGTTGATCGGGTCCACCGCGGCGCTGGCCTCGGTCTTGACGGCGTTTTCCGCGCCGCTCCCGCCGGTCACCGAGAGTTCGTTGAGAAGATCGTCGATCGAGTTTGCGTCTTTCCCGTAAAACCGGTCGATCCCCGAGGAAATCTCCTCGGCGGTCGCGACCATCGGTTCGATCGGCATTTTCAGGAGGTAGCCGAGGGCATCGATGCCGTCGGTGTCGAGGGGATCCGCAATGGCCACGCGCAACTTGCCGCCCTCGCGGGCCAGGGGCAGCACCCGGTGGCGGGCGGCGACGGCCCGGGGCACGAGTTCGAGGGTGTCGCCCGTGATGCGCACGTTGGCGAGATCCGGCGCCATCGGCATCGAGAATTCCGCCGCCAGCAGCTCGGCCACCCGACGGGAGTCGAGGGCCCCCTGCCCCACCAGGACGTCGAGCAGGCGCGGCGCCGGCTTCGTCAGGTCGGTGTGACTCGCGACGATCGCCCGCGCCGCCTCCACTTGCGCCGGCGGCAGCAAGCCGCGATCGAGCGCCAGCTGGATGACGAACTCGTCCGCCGCGAAAATCGCCGGAGCATGGGGCGTGGCCGTGGTCATGGCAGCGAAATCATCCGGCCCGTTTACTTCGGCGCGAGGCTGAGGAGAAACTCCGCGTTGGATTTCGTCTTCTTCAAGCGCGTGATCAGCATCTCCATCGATTCGATCGGACCGAGACCCTGCATTGCCCGGCGCAGGCCGTAGATGCGCTGCAATTCGTCGGGGTGGTAGATCAGCTCTTCCTTGCGCGTGCCGGAGCGATCGATGTTGATCGCCGGGAAAATGCGCCGCTCGACCAGGCCGCGGTCGAGATGCAGCTCGCTGTTGCCGGTGCCCTTGAACTCCTCGAAGATGATCTCGTCCATGCGGCTGCCGGTGTCGACCAGCGCACTCGCGATAATGGTGAGACTGCCGCCGCCCTCGATGTTACGGGCCGACCCGAAGAAACGCTTCGGCTTCTGCAGCGCGTTGGACTCCAGACCGCCGGACATGATCTTGCCGGAGTTGGAGCTGAGCGCGTTGTAGGCGCGCGCGAGCCGGGTGATGGAGTCGAGCAGGATGACGACATGTTCGCCCTGTTCGATGCGCCGGCGGGCGTTTTCGATCACCATCTCGGCGCAGTGAACATGGCTTTCCGGCGTCTCGTCAAAGGTGGACGAGACGACCTCGCCCTTGGTGTGGCGCCGGAAATCGGTGACTTCCTCGGGCCGTTCGTCGATCAGCAACAGGATGAGTTTGACGTCCGGGGCATTGGCGGAAACCGAATTGGCGATGTTCTGCAGCAGGATCGTTTTCCCGGTCCGCGGCGGCGCGACAATCAGCCCGCGCTGGCCGAAGCCGATCGGAGTGAGGATGTCGACCGTGCGCATCGAGACATCCTTCGTATGCACGTCCGGCGCCTCGAGCAGGATGCGCTGCAGCGGATAATACGGCACGAGTTCCTCGAACGGCGTGACCTTGGAAATCTCATCCGGCGAGCCGCCCATCACGCTATCGATGCGCACGACTGACGGGCACCGCTCGCCCTCCAACGGCGCCTGGATGGTGACTTCGACGAGATGGCCGCGCTTGAGGCCGTAGTGTTTGACGAGGCTGTCGGGGAGGTACGGGTCCTCGGGATAGAGGCGATAATTGACGTGTTCGTGCACGACAAATGAACCGCGATCCGTCATGTCGATGTAGCCGCGGTCGCGAACGATCCACTTTTTTCCGACGGCAAACTTGAAGATCTCGGCGAGCAATTGCCGGCGATTGGGCGCGCCATCAAACGTCGCTCCGGATTTCCGCGCGAACGTGGTCAGGTCCGCCAGAGTCATGGCATAGATTTCATTCAGCCAAAACACATCGCCGGCCGCGGCACCGGAAAGCTCCCTGGCCAGCGCGTCAAGCGCGGCGAGGTCGGCAAATCGCGACGGATTCGGCAGGTCGCCAAAGACCGGTATGTTGCTGGGCGGCGGCGGTTGCGGCGGGGGCGGCTCGCGCCCACCGCCTGCACCACCGCCACCGCCGCCTCCTCCTCCACCCTGCTGCCAGTGGCCCCCGCCTCCATGCCGGCCGCGTTTGCGTTTGCCGTGCTTCCAGAAACCGCGATCGCCGCGATCCTGTCCGGGCTGACCCTGCCAGTCGGGGCGGCCGGCATGCTGCTGCGGTTGGGCGGGCGGTGGCGTCTGCCCGCCGCCGGCCCGCGGCGTCGCGTCGGCCGCCGGAGCACTGGAATCCGGTCCGCCAGTGGAATCGGGTCCACCCGTGGAATCGGATCCGCTTGCCGGAGCTTCGTGCTCGGTTTTTTCGGTGCGTTGCTCCGGTTCGGGTTCGCGGCTGAGTTGGCGCGCTTCAGGCGGCTCCTCGCGCCGTTCGGGGGCCGGTTCGGCTTGAACCTGGACCGCAGGCACCACGATGGAAGCCGCTTTCTCCGGTTTTTCCTTCTGTGGCTTCTTCGCCTTGGTCGCCTTCGACATCTCCGCGTTGTCCGCAGTCGGCTTGCGGGCGCGCGGGCGGCGCGTTTTTTTCGCTTCGCCGGCGGCGGAATCCGCGCGGATGGCGGACGGGGTCTCGTCGTGGGATTTGGGAGGAAGGGCCATTAGGATTTCGGAGAGGAATGGCGGCGCGCACGCGGGCGTCAGACGCGCAGCGCTTGCCAAGGTTTCACAAACGCCTGGCCAACGCTCCGATCAGGCGCTCGACCTCGGCCTCCAGAAATCCGGCGGAGCCATCATTCCAGAGGACAAAATCGGCACGCTCGATTTTTTGCGCCAGCGGCAGTTGTTTGGACATTCGCTGCCCGGCGAGCACCCGCGGCAGGCCGCGTTGCTCCAGTCGGGCGAGTTGACGTTCGGGAGCACACGCGACGCACAGGGTGAAATCAAACCAATTCTCCAACGCTTTTTCAAAGAGCAGCGGCACCTCCACGACCCACCGCGCTGCCGGTGACGCGGCAAGTGCCTCCCGCCAGAGCGCAAAAACCCGGGGATGGATGAGGTCCTCCAACCAGCGCCGCTCGGCATCGTCGGCAAATACCCGGCCCGCCAGCGCCGACCGGTCGACCCTCCCATCCTTTGCCATCACGCCGTCACCATGCCGGACTTGCAGGGCGGTCATCACCTCGGCAGAGGTCAGCACCTGCTCGCGCACCAAAACGTCCGAGTCGAGTCGCCGGAATCCGCGCTGTTCGAACAAGCCCGCGACCGTCGACTTGCCGCATCCCATGCCACCCGTGATTCCCAAAGTCATTTGGTAGTTTTACCCTAGATTTTTGCTTGCGACAACAGCTTGTGAATTCTTACTCAACCCGCACCCGCCAACCGTCTGGCAGTCAACGGCGCAGCGCGAGAAATATTTCCCTCCACGCTAGACCATGTTCCCCCTCGTCGACACCAAAGATGCCTCCGCCGTTGCGGCTTTTGTGCGGACTAAGTTTTCCGGGATGTATCCCCACGCGAGTCTCGTGTGGCTCGAAGCGATTTTCCACGACGTGGTGACGCTTTTTTCCGGACAGCATCCGGAGTATGCGGCGATCGACATCGGCTATCACGATTTGGAGCACACGCTGCAGGCCACGGTGTGCCTCACCCTGATTCTCGAGGGCCGCCACTCCGCCCGCGTCGAACCGCACTTGAATGCCCGGCAGTTCGAGCTCGCCCTGTCCGCCGGGCTCCTGCACGACGCCGGCTACCTCAAGCTGCGCTCCGACACGTCCGGCACCTGCGCGAAATATACCTACTGCCACGTCCTGCGCAGTTGTGCCTTCGCCGCCACGTACCTGCCAACGCTCGGGGCCAACGACTACGAGGTCGAGGCGGTGCTCGGCGCCATCAACTGCACCGGGCCGACCAAGGAGGTCAGCCGGCTCCACTTCCGCGAACCGGTCGAACGCATTGTCGGCTGCGCCCTTGCCACTGCGGACTACCTTGGCCAGATGGCGGCGGACGACTACCCCGGCGAGTTGGAAATCCTCTTTCGCGAATTCAAGGAGTCCGACGATTTCATTCATCTGCCGGCCTCGCGCCGTGCCTTCAAGACTGCGGCCGAGCTCGTGGAGCGCACGCCCGAGTTTTGGGTGAAGTTTGTGCAACCGAAGCTCGAGAGCGATTTTCAGGCGCTCTACCGCTTTCTCGCCCGCCCCTACCCGCACGGTCCGAACCCCTATCTCGAGGCGGTGGAAAAAAACATCGTCAAGATCAAGCGCCGCGTCGCTGCCGCCCGCCGGGGACGGCCGAAGAAGTAACTCGCTCCGCGCGCCATCCGGGGCAAAGTCCCGCGCATGCTTGCGACGATTTCCTCGGCCGCCCTCCACGGCATCGATGCTGAGATCGTTCATGTCGAGGTCAACACGGGCGAGGCGGGCGAACCGAAGCTGATCCTCGTCGGCCTGCCTGACGCCGCGGTCAAGGAGTCCGATGACCGCGTTTTCTCCGCGCTCAGCAACAGCGGCTTCAAGCCCCCGCGCACGCGCACCACGATTAATCTCGCGCCGGGCAATCTGCGCAAGGAGGGCCCGTTCTATGATCTGCCGATCGCGCTCGGCATCCTCGCCGCCACCCGCCAGCTCCAGGCCGACGGCCTCGGCGAATGGTTGATCGCCGGCGAACTCAGCTTGTCCGGCGCCACGCGGCCCGTCCGCGGCGCCCTCGCGATGGCCCGCCTCGCCCGCAAATTGGGCAAACGCGGCCTGCTCCTCCCCGGCATCTCCGCCGAGGAGGCCGCCCTGGTCGAGGGCGTGGCGACGTATCGCGTCGACTCGCTGGATCGCGCCGTGCGTTTCCTGAGCGGCGAAATCGAACTCCCAAGGTTGAAGCACGCCGACAGCCGGCGGCGGCTGCCGCGCGCCGGCAGCGAAGGCCTGGCGGACTTTTCGGAGATCAAGGGCCAGCACGCCTTGCGCCGCGCGGTCGAGGTGGCCGTCGCCGGCAATCACAATCTGCTGATGATTGGGCCGCCCGGTTCGGGAAAATCGATGGTGGCAAAACGCATACCCTCGATCATGCCCGCCCCCACGCCCGAGGAGCATTTGGAAATCCTGAGCATCCACTCCGCCGCGGGCCGCACGATCAGCGGCGAGATGACATGGGACGCGCGGCCGTTTCGCTCGCCCCATCATACCGTCTCCGATGTGGCGCTGCTCGGCGGCGGCACCATCCCCGGCCCGGGCGAGATCTCGCTCGCGCATCACGGGGTGCTGTTTCTTGACGAGTTGCCCGAGTTCAAGCGGTCCGCGCTGGAAGTTCTGCGGCAGCCCATGGAGGACGGAGACGTGACGATTTCGCGCAGCGCGGGAAAGATCACCCTGCCGTGCGCCTTCATGCTCGTGGCCGCGATGAACCCCTGCCCGTGCGGGTATCTGGGCGATCCGAAACACGAGTGCCGTTGCGGCCCGGCGCAAATCCAGCGCTACCGGGCGCGCATCAGCGGGCCGCTGCTCGACCGCATCGACCTGCACATCGAGGCGCCCTCGCTCTCGCTCGTCGAACTGCGCTCCGACAAGCCCGGTGAATCCTCCGCGCCGATGCGCGAGCGCATCCAGACCTCCCGCGCCCGCCAGCACGCGCGTTTCGCCGGCACAAAGATCACCTCGAACGCGCGCATGACCCACGCGCAGATCCGCAGGCACTGCGCCATCGACTCCACGCTCGGCGATCTTTTGCAGCAGGCGATGGAGCAACTCAGCCTCTCCGCCCGGGCCTACGATCGCATCCTCAAGGTCGCCCGCACCATTGCCGATCTCGCCGCCGCCGAAAGAATCGAGGCCCCTCACCTGCTCGAGGCCATTCAATACCGCAGTCTCGATCGCACAGTGTTTTATTGAGGCCGCTGCGTTACAGAACATCACGGCGGCGTGGTATTCTACTTGCCTATTTTGGACGCATAAAATGACCTCCCGCTGCTGAATATTTCAGTGCGTGCGGCACAACTCCGCAACGCCAGCAGCCCCACAACATCCATGAACACACGTAACCTGTGGAAACAGGCGGCTTGGTTGTCCATTATTGCCGCCGTCAGCGTGGTTCCCGCCGCATGGGCGCAAAAAGCCGCCCCGGCGAACGAGCAGAAACCGGAGGAGTCCGTTAAGCTGGAAAAATTCGTCGTCACGGGCTCCCTGATCAAGCGCATCGCCGGCGAAAGCGCGTTGCCGGTGCAGACCATCACGATCGAGGAGATCGAGCAGCAGGGCATCGTCAGCGCCGAGCAACTGATCAGCATGCTCAACATCAACGGCAATGGCCTGGACAACCTGGCCAGCAACGCCGACGTGGTGTCCGGCGCGGCGCGCGGCAACAACGGCGCGACGTCCGCCAACCTGCGCGGCCAGGGGGCCGGCGCCACGCTGATCTTGCTCAACGGCCGCCGCGTCGCTTCGCACGGCTTGAACGGCGGCGTGGTCGATCTGAACTCGATCCCGTTCGCGGCGATCGAGCGCGTGGAAACCCTCAAGGACGGCGCCTCGGCCATCTACGGCACCGACGCCGTCGGCGGCGTCATCAACTTCATCCTGAAGACCAACTACCAGGGCCTGACCGCCAGCGCCGCCACCGATGTCACGGAACAGGGCGGCGGCAATGTCCACCGCGTCTCGGTGTTGGGCGGCTACGGCGACCTCAACCGCGACAAGTTCAACCTCATGGCCTCGCTGGCGATCTCGGACCACAAGGTGCTGCGCGGCGACCAGCGCGACTTCGTCAACACCTTCCAACCCGACCGCGGCCTGTCGCCCGACACCCGCGGCACGCCGATCGCCACGGTGTTTCCACTCACCACCCTGTATAGTGCGATCAGCCGCGACGACCTCAGCACCGCCGGCCGCGGCGCCGGCCCCGCCGACCCCGCCAACCCGAATGTACGAATGAGCGGCGGCATCAACATCGTCGACCTGCCCAACGGCCCCGGTTACGCCGGTCTCGACGGCATGGGGCCCTACGACGAACTGCTGTGGGCCGCACCGACCGCCAAGTACGCATCCGCGTGGGACACCGGGCGCGCGGCGGTGCTGCAACAGGCCGTGCGCAACACCAATCTGGTGACGCGCGGCACGTTCAAGCTCGGGGAGCATCGCGTGATCGCGGAGGCCATTTTCGGGCGCTCGGAGTCGGCCAAGAGTTTTTCGGCCAATCAGATTACGAGCTCCACGGCGGCCAACACCACGCTGCCCAACGGCACGGCGGTGCCGAACCCGTTCCTCAACCTCGCCTACCCGAGCACAGGCGCGGACTACAACCGGGTGTTCAACGCGCTCGCGGCTTACTTCCCCGAGATCCTGCCCAACCGCGGTCGGCCGCTGGCCTTCCGCTGGCGCGCGACGCCGCTGGGCAACCGCGAGATCTCGACGCGCAGCGACACCACGCGCTTCCTCCTCGCCGCCGAAGGCCCGCTGTCCTTCCTCTCCCAGTGGGACTACCGTGTCGGCGCCTCGCAGGCCAAAAGCGAGAGCAGTTCCGAGCTGACGAACGGCTACTTTTACTATCAGGCCTTCGCCAACCTGATCAACAGCGGCACGCTCAATCCCTTCTCCTACGCGCAGACGCCCCAGGCGCTGGCCGCGCTGGACGGCGTGAGGGCGAACGGCGTGAAACTCTACGGCGGCACGTTTACGACGGACCAAGCCGATGCGACCGCCTCCGGCCCGCTGTTCAAGCTGCCCGCCGGCGCGATGATGGCAGCCGTCGGCGTGGACGTACGCGAAGAGAAATACCTGTTCAAGGGCGACCTGCGCCCCAACGCCAACACGGTCGACGCGCTCGTGTTCAACGCGCCCTTCGACAATGCGCTGGCCACCGCCGGCACGCTCAAGCGCACGATCAAGGCCGCCTTTGCCGAACTGCAGGTGCCCGTCCTGAAGGGACTCGATCTCAACGCCGCCGCGCGCATCGACGAATACACCGGCTTTGGCCGCACCACCAACCCGAAGATCACGCTGCGTTACGCGCCGACGGACAAGTTTCTCGTGCGCAGTTCCTACAGCACGGGCTTCCGCGTGCCGACCTTCAAGCAGATGTTCGACCCGCGCACCGAGAGCACCTACGTCGGCAACGATATTCCCGATCCGCGCAGTGGCGTGCGCGCGGTCGGGCCGGCCAACCCGGCCGTCCACCCCCTTATCTATGGCGGCGGCAAGCGCGACCTTCAGCCCGAAGAGGCAAAGCTGTATTCGGCAGGCTTCGTCTTCGCGCCCAACCGCCACCTCAGCGCCAACGTCGACTGGTGGTCGGTGAACCGCATCGGCACGATCCAGAGCTTCGGCTTCACCCAGCTCGTGGCAAACTACACCCTCTTTTCCGACCGCTTCATTCGCGACGCCGCGGGCAACCTCACCGCCGTCGACGCCCGCTGGATCAACGCTGGCGAGACCAGCACGAAGGGACTGGAGTTCGGCCTGCGCGGCGATACCGACGCCCTCAAGGGCAAACTCTCCGGCGGCTTCGACCTCTCGTATCTGCTGGAGAAAAAGTCGCGCGTGATCGCCAGCGCGCCCTTTGGCCTCAGCGAAGTGGGCCGGTTCACGCGCTCGAGCGATCTGGGCATCCGTTGGAAACACACCGCCCACGCGAGTTACCGCCGGGGCAACTGGTCGGGCATGATCATCCAGCTGTATCGCGGCGGCTACGTCGACGCGGTATTGCCGGGCGTGGCCAATGGCACCATCAGGCCCGTGAACTGGCAGCCGAAGGTCAAACCCTACAACATCTTTAATTTCAGCCTGACCTACCGGGGGCTGAAAAACATGACCGTGATCGCCGGGGTGAAGAACCTGTTGAACACCGCCCCGCCGTTCTCGGCCGCCTACGACACCAACACCGGCGCCGGCAGCAGTTGGGAGCCGCGCGTGGCCGATCCGCGCGGGCGCTCGTATAATCTACGGGTGGAATATAGGCTTCAGTGATCGCCGGGCCTGGCGGAGGACTGCCGCAGGGATCAGAACTGCCGCAGGGGTCATGCCGTGGATCTGGAGATCGATCTCAAAGTACATCCGAACTTGGATCGATGGGCGCCCGCGCAGCCCGTCGCGAGAGCGGCGGGAGTGGCCGCCCTGCACTCACGCGCAGGGCCACCCCAATCGCGGCCTCACGATCCGCTGAAGTGCGAGGCGAGATTGGTTGCAAGCAGCGAACCTTTTTGCGCCCCGGCGCGGGCGCGGGCGAGATGATCGACGTGCTCTTTGCGCCGGTTGGGCCAGGAGCTGGCGAGCGCCAGCGCGAACTCCACCTCCGGGTCCGGGCCGCGCAACTTGAGCACCTTGACGAGGAGCGCGTAACCGTCGAGCGACTGGTCGATGCCGGTGTGCCGCAGCGTCTCGGTGAAGAAACCAACGTCGAACAGGGCGAGCGTCTGGGCCGGACCTCGCGCGTCCTTGATGCGGTCGCGCAGCTTTTCCAGCAACCCCAGCGCGGTCGCGCGATCGTCGGCGTTGACTCCCGCCTGCGTGCCCCAGCCGCGCAGGCCGGCGGTGGCGTAGATTGCGGCGCGGCGAAGGGTCTCCATCCGCACAATGATCGGGGTCTCGGGCGTCAGCAGCGCGAGGGTGTCGGGCACGAGGTTTTTCCGGTCGTAGGCGGGATTGACACCCTTCCAGTCGCCGTCGCTGCCGGGCAGCGATTTCGCGGCGCCAATGGCGTAGGGATGGCAGATGAGCGGCGTGCCGGCGAGCGCGGTGGCGGGCGCGAGCAAGACCGCGAGTCCAAACGCAAGGAGGGGAGGCGCGGAGCGGCGTTGCCGGGTGGATACGATTTTAGAGCGCATGTGGGTTTTCGAGTTGAGGTTGAATTGAGGGGCCCGGAGGTAAGATGCCGGTGGGAGAGAAATGGTTTAAGGCGTGAAGCGAATTGCCAGTTTCCGCGTGCCGGGCTCCGGATTGAACTGCCGGACGGCCCATTCAACGAAACGCAAAGGAGCCGAATCCCAAGTCGAAGCCCCAGGCGCGACGCATTTCGGCATCGCCGGCGAGGATACCGGCGCGGGTCACGCCCTCGGGCGGCGGGTGATGGCGGGCGAGCGTGTCGAAGACGGCCGCGCGTTCGGTTCCGCCGGTGCGGGCGAGCAGGTGCCAGAGGGTGACGCCATCCGCGGCGCGAGCCTGCGTGAGAAGCTGGGGCAGTGCCGCGGAGGCGGCGTTGCGTTCGAAGTCGAACCGGGTGAGTGCGGCCCGGAATGCGTCGGACGCGTCGTCGGCGAACGGGGTGCCGGGGCCGGCGCCGCGGCGCGTGAAGCACATCGCCCCGCCGGGGACGATCGATTCGCGGTCACCGTGCTCGAGCGCGACGTACCCAATTGTCACATGCAGCAGACCGCCGCCCCGGTCGTCGACGGTGAGCGTGTAGGCGCAGCCGAGATCGACGGCAGTGGCCGAGGGTGTGTCGACGAAGAACAGCCGCGGCGGCGCCCAGATCAGGGCGTGCAGCTGGCCGCGGGCGAGTTCGATTCGGTGGTCGGCGGCGGCGACGCCGGTGAGCCGCAGTCGCGAGTTCGGGTCGAGCGTGACTTCGCCGATCGAGCCGACCGCGACTCTGGCGCGAGAGGTGGCATCGGTTTCCAGCCACTGGCCGACGCGAAACTGCGCCTCGCCTTTCACCGTTTTCGCGTCGACCCGCGGGGCGCCGTCAACCGTGGTGACGGACCACGCGGAGCCCTGGGCGGGCCGGGCGATGTGGCGGCCGCCGAAGCTCAGGAGGAGCGCGATCGCCGCGGCGATTGCAAGCGGAGCGATCCAACGGAGGACGAGGCGTTTTGCAGTGGGATGGCCCGGCTCCAAGCCGGCGGCTGGCGCGGAGGCCGTACGGTGTTCGCTGGCCGCGATTCGCTCTCGCATTTCGCCGTCCAAACTAAGCGGTTTGGGCTCGGGCCCCTCCACCGCGAGCCGGAGGTCCGCCCACCGATCGCGGGGCGGGGGGATTTCCCTCGGGAGGCACCTGACGGCGGCAAGCAGGGCACGCAGCGAGGCGAGTTGGCTTCGGCAGGCGTCGCAGCCGGCGAGATGCATTTCAACGGCAGGCGTGTCGGCCGCCGGAAGTTCGCGGTCGACGTAATTGTGCAGATGGTGGGCGCATTCGGTGCAGTTCATTGGAGGGCCTCCTGCAACAGTTTTCGCGCGCGGTGAAGCTGCGCCTTGCTCGTGCCGGTGGCAACGCCGAGTTGGGCGGCGATTTCATTGTGCTGCCAGCCTTCGACGTCGTGGAGCACGAACACGGCGCGGGCTTGCGTCGGCAGCGCGGCGATCGCCTGCTCGAGATCGAGGCGGGTGCCGGCGGGGACACTGGCGGGCGCGGGCGTATCAATTGCCGCGGGATCCGCGGTTCCGAAAACACGCTGCGTCCGACGCTGGTCGGCGCGCATTTCGGCGAGCACGGTGTTGACGGCGACCCGGTGCAGCCACGAGGCAAACGCGCTCTCGCCGCGGAAGAGAGGAAGTTTTGTCCACACGGTGAGAAACGCCTGCTGGGTCAGCTCCTCGGCCCGCCCGGCGCTGGCCGTCATGCGCAGGCAGATGGCATGGACGCGCGAGACATGAAGGCGATACAGGCGCTCGAACGCCCGCATGTCGCGCTCCTGTGCGCGCCGGATCACGTCGGACTCTTCGTCGGGCGATTCGGTCACGACGAAGTCGAGCGGAGCTGCGATGCGATCCACATAGAACATTTGATTTCTAGTTGGATGCCGGCCGGAGGGAAAGGGTTTAACACCCAAGCCCGCATTCACTCCGGGGGTGAGTCGCCTTGAGCGGGCGTTTATTCCGCCAGCGGTCTTCTCTGTATTCTCCGTGTCTCGGTGGTGTAAGTCCGACTGCAGAATTTAATTCGATCCGGCGGGTGCGGTGGCGGCGTTGTTCGAGCCGGAGAAGAAGAAACCGCGGATTGCCGAAAGCTACGGCGCGGCCAGGCAATACAGATTCGCCTCCCCGCGGATGAAGAGACGATCCGCAGCCGGGACGATCGAGGCGATGACGCGGTCGTCGAATTTGCTTTCCGCCAAAAGTTTGAAGCCGCCCTCGACGCGGGCAACGAACACCGCCCCGTCTTCCCGCGCCGCATACAGGTTGCCGCCGGCGACCAAGGGCGACGCGTAATAATTCGAACTGGCTCGCGGCAGCGCTCCGCTCCAGACCGTCTTGCCCGAGGCAGCCTCGAGGCAGTCCACCTGCCCGCGGTCACTCAGCACATAGATCCGGCCCGTGTGTGCGGCGGGACTGGGGACGAAGGCGCCGACGTCGTCGCGCATCCAGGCGCGATGCGTCGCCGTCACGTCGCCTTCTCCACCCAGTTTCACGCCGAAAAGCAGTGGCTGCCCGCGATCGGCGCGCCCGAAACAGATTACGGCCACCCCATTGGCAATCACCGGCGTCGCAACGTTCGGCCAGTTGGGAACAGCACCGGGATTGAATTTGCCGCAGGACCAGATGACTTCGCCGCCCGCTGCGTCGTGGAGCGTGAGATGTTCGGCGCCCCACACGAGCACCGCTTCCCTGCCCGCATGCTGGATGACCAGCGGAGTGGTGTAACTCTGCTCCCCCTCGCGCGGCGTTTCGTAGTTGCGGGCGGTTTTCCAGCGCATCTCGCCCGTCACCTTGTCGAACGCAGCCACCCACGACTCCCCGTCGTGCATACGGGCCATGACCACGTTCCTTTCCGTCAACGCCGGCGATGTCCCGTAGTCCCAGTATAATCGCACCGGGCCGAATTTTTCGACGAGGTTGGCCTGCCAGCGAATGGTGCCGTCGAAGTTCAGCGCGGCCAGGTTGCCGCTCTTAAACGTGACAAAGAGGCCCTTTCCATCCGTGACCGGGGAAGGATTGCTGCCCGAACCGTTGCGATGCTTGCCGGCGGTTTCGCTGCCCAGCTTGGTTTGCCAGAGCAGCTTCCCGGTCCAGTCGTAGGACAACAGGGCATCCTGGCCTCCGACGGGTGCGGTCAAATAGATGCGGCGGTCCCAGACGATCGGCGTCGAGCATCCTTTCCCGGGCAAGGGCGCCTGCCAAAGAACCTTGGCCGGGTCCAACTGCGCGGGAATTTTTCCGGCCTGCGTGGTGCTGCCGTTTTC
>JACQWL010000417.1 GCA_016209255.1 Verrucomicrobiota bacterium | reverse complement strand
CTACTTGTTTGCCGGAGCGCGTGGCAACACTGCGCGCACGTCTATCTTTCCGGTGACGGCGGCGGTGATGAGAGCGGTGCGGTATTCCTGCAACCGCTCCACCGCCTCCTCCACCTGGGCCACCAGCGCGTCCAGCTTCGCCGTCTCCTCGTCCAGATACGCGGCGATGGCGGCTTGTTCGGGGAGGGGTGGCACGGGGGTGACGAGTTTACGAACGTCCGTCATCCCGATAGTCTTCAAAGTTGAGCCGAAGGTGAAGCTCTCAAGATATTGCTGCATCACCTTAAAGGAGAGCAGCAGGTATTTGGGGGTAACCTTGGGTCCCGGCACCCAGGCGATAATGTGCTGAGAGACGGCAGCGGGACTGGTTGTGATCGCCGTCAGGCCGATTGTGGCATCGCGAGTGAAGACCACGACTCCGGCGGGCAAGAGATGCGCAGAGGAGTTCTTCATACCCTCCTCACTGATTTTCACCGCCGTGTCTCCGATGTAGTCGTGCTCCTTGAGGTGCTTTGTGTCGTTCAGGGACACCCACGGAATCACGCACTCGTCATCCACCCAGTTTGATGGCTCTGACCTACTCGGCGTGTGGCCGCTTTCCATTTTCGCGACAAACTTCACCTTCTTCACTTCCCAATGGGTCGGAATGTCGCCGATCCACTCAACGCCGGATGGTTTAAGAGACGGGTTTTCGGGGAGGCCGGCGGCGCGGGCGGCGGAGGGCGGCAGGCCGCGGGTGACGGTGCGGGAGATGAGCGCGGTGCGCTTCTCCTTCAGCCGCTCGATCAACTCCCGCTTCTTTGCCACCAACCGGTCCACCCGCCCCGTCTCCCGGTCCAGAAACGCCGCAATGGCGCGTTGCTCGGCGGGCGGAGCAATCGGCAACACGCAGTTGCCAATGAAATCCCAACTGGCTCGCGGCATCTTTGAGCCGTAGGTGGACGAGTCCACGAGCTTGATGAAGCCATCACTGAGCAGCGCGTAGCGCAGAGAGTCTCGGTCGAACTCGACGCCATTGAGCACGAGCAACTCGGTTGAGCAGAGTCCGTCGAAGTCCGGGTTGCACGCTTTAGCCAAGTAGGGCCGCAGCTTGCCGAAGAGCGTGTGCCCAGCCTTGAAAGCGTTGGCCGTGCCGGTGGGAACGACATCCGGGTTGATGGGCAAGAGCCGCCCCGTCCACGACTCGATGTTTTCCATCCCGATGTATGGAACTGGATTCTCTTCGTCGGCTTCGACTTTTTTGTCCGTCAGATGCGCGGCCATCTTGAGCCGCTTTACGTCCCAATGCTCCGGCACGTCGCCGAGCCATTCGACGCCTGCCTGTGCGTGGCCGCACGCAGACAGGCCGCTGGGTTTGTATTTCGGGTAGGCCGGGAGCTTCACGAGTGGCGTTTCCAGTGGCCGAAAAGACGGAAGAGACGGAGGGAAAGATTCATGGGCGGCTTTGCTTGGCGCGCTCGATGAGGCGGGCACGAGTCATGCGCTCGCGCAGGCCGCCCTCCGTCACGAAGGCTTCCTCCAACTGCCGGAGCTGCTGGTCGAGCAGGTAGTTGGTCAGCTTGACCAGGCCAATCATCACATTGGCGGCGATGGCCGGGTCGGGGTGCTCGATGCCTTTCTTAAAGGTGTCGTAGTTGGCGTTGGGGGTACGGTTCAGTTGCCGGAGACGCCGGGTGTGAGAGTGCTCCTTGGGCCACTCCTCGATGCCGCGCAGCCGGATGAAGTCGCGGTAGTCTTCGAGCAGTTCCTCCAGGCTGGCACGGGCTACGTTGGTCAGCTTGATTTCCGTTTCCTTGGAAGTGCCCGAAGCGCGGCTGCCTTCGAGGATGTTCTGTTTTCCGGAACGGGCAGCCTGGACCATCTGGTCAACGGTGCGGTCTCGTTTTTCCAAGAACCGCTGGCAGAAGCGCACCGTGCCATCATAGACAATACGGGCCTTCTGAAAGGAGAGGAGGCTCTCGTAGCCGCCGTGGGGTGGGATGAAGTGCTCGGGCATGGCGTTCAGTTTTTGGCAGGGACTGAAGGGACGGAAACGACCAAAGGGCAGTAACCGGGCAATCGCCCGCTGACCACTTGAGTCCCTTTCGTCCTTTCAGTCACTGGTCTCACGCCGTGACCTCCTTGAGCATTTTCATGATGTCGTCTTCGAGGCGCTTGATGTCGGTCTCGATGACTTCCAGCGGGCGCGGCGGCTCGTAGCGGTAGAAGTGGCGGTTGAGCGGGATTTCGTAGCCGACCTTCGTCTTGGTGGTGTCAATCCACGCACCTGCCTGCCGCGAGGTGGCCATCAACCGGCCGGCCTCATATTCACGCTTCAGCCACTTTCTGCCGAATCCGGTTTTCAAATCTTGCTCACGCTTCACCGATTCTTCCCGCGTGCCAAATATTTCCCAATGAATCGGCGTAACTGGTAGACGCGGTGCTGTCCAAGTCACTTCCTGCCGTTCGTGTTGCTCCAACCGTCGTGAGAAATCGTCGGCTTGCCCAATCGAAAACGAATCGTCAGCACACTTCAGAACATAGACGCAGAACTGGCCGGGTGATGGTCGCGGCGCAGGCAGGTCGGGCACGTGGGGCCGCACCTCGCGTTTGAAGTATTCCTCGATGCTTTCCTTGAGCGGCACGGTCTCGGTGTCGCGCAGGTCGGCATCCGGCTCGGGCTGGCCGTCCCTGTCGACGCAGATTTCGGCGGTCTCGTCGCGCTCGCCGAGGGCGGCGAGCACGGCCTTGAGTTCCGCTGGGGTAAGACGAAGAGATTTAACCGCAGATGACGCAGATTTGCGCAGATGGGAAAGGAAGGTTTCGCGATCCTTGAACAGGCGTTCCTTTGTCTCCTTGCCGAAGGCAAAAAGCAGGGCACGCAGTGCCTCCTGCCGCTGCTGGCCGGCCTCGATTTCCTGCTGGCGGACGGCGGGGTCTTTCTTCGCGCTGGTGGCGAGGTTCTTGAAGCCGCTCTCATCGTCGAGCCGGGCGATGCGTTCGGTGCTGGCCTGGAAGTTCAGCCGCAGCGGGCGCTCGACGGTGATCTTCTGCACGTTGTCCACGCGGGCCGGGGAAAGATCGATGGCGGCGAACTGCTTGATGACGAGGTAGAGGAGATCCTTGTCGGCCATCTTGGCGACCTGCGTGCCGAAATCGAACCGCTCCATGATGGCGCGGACATTCGGCGAGAAGCCGTTGATGTAGCTGTTGAGATTCGGCGCGAGCTGGTTGGGGTCGTCGAGCAGCCCGTTGAGACCGCCGCCTTCGGGCGGCTTGGCGAGGGTGAACTTGGACAGGCTTTAGAACGGGACGCCGGTAATCTGCGAAAGCCGGTGGCGAACGATGTTCTCGCCCTTGGCCTTGATGGCGGCGTGCTCCTTGAGCACCGCGGCCTTCGTCGGCGCGAGGATGCAGTCGAAGCGGCGCAGGACGGTGAGCGGCAGGATGACCTTGCGATACTCGTTCCGCTTGTAGGGGCCGCGAAGGAGGTTGCAGATGCTCCAGATGAAGCTGGCGATTTGGGAGTGGTTATCGGCAGACATCTTTAGGGGCGCGTTTCGCTGCGGTGGTGATTAGCAAAGCCAACCGATTCAATGGGCGCGGAGCAGGCATGGAGTCGGGCGACTCGACCCAGAGAGCACGGAGTTCGCGCCAAGGCCACGGAAAACCGCCCTCAAATCCGCACGACCACGTCCTCGGTCTTGAAGCGCACTTTTTTCATCTGGGCATGAGGGTCGTCCGTCATCCGATAGCCGGCCGCACAGGCCACCACGCTGGCGTAACCGGTGCCCGGCAAACCGAGGATCGCATCGAATTTCTCCGGTTCGAATCCCTCCATCGGGCACGTATCGATCCCGAGCACCGCCGCGCCCGCCATGAACTGGCCGAGGGCAAGGTAGATCTGGTGCGTCTGCCACGTGTCGAGCCGGCCCTCCGCGCGGGCCGCGTCGAGATTGCGCGCCGCCATGTCGCGAAAACCCGCCAGCGCCTCCGCCGTTCCGCCCCGCACCTCCACCATCCGGGCGACATGCCGGTCGACGTGGTCCACGTCCAAATCCTTGCGCACGGCAATCACGACGAAGTGCGAACACTCCGCCGGCTGCGCCTGCTTCCAGGCCGCCGGCGCCAGCCGCGCCTTCACCGCCGGGTCGGTAACGACGAAGAACTTCCACGGTTGCAGGCCGATCGATGACGGGGCGAGCACGAGGGCCTGCTCCAGCGCCTGCCAGTCGGCCGCGGGAATTTTCCGCGCCGGATCGAATTTCCGCGTGGCGTAGCGCCAGTTCAGCGCCTCGAGCAGTTGGGACGCAGTCATCGCAGCAGGCATGGGGAAGGAAAGATGCATGGAGGAAAGCGGGAGTGCTCCGATTTCGCAACTCCTCCCGCGGCAATGCCGGGTGAATGTCGAGGCGAGTCCTTACTTCAATTTGATTTCAAGATGAGCGTGTCCTTGTAGGGGCGTCGCTTGACGACGCCCGCGGGCGCCGACCCGCCTCGGCCGAGCTACGGCGCGGCAAGCGAGCGGCGCCCCTACAATACCTTCCGAGGGAACGGCGGACTCTACGTTTTTCCCACCAGCGGCCGGAACTCGGGATGCCGCCGGACAAACGCCGCGACGTAGGAGCACGCCGGAACCACCCGCAACCCCTCGTCGCGCGCGTACGCGAGGGCGCGGCGCACCAGTTTTTCCGCAATGCCGCGGCCGCGCAGCGCCGGCGGTACGACAGTGTGCGTGAAAACGATCTCGCCGCCGCGCCGTTCGTACTCCGCGACCGACAGCAGCCCGTCGACCTCCGCCTCAAACCGGTGCTCCGCGACATTGTGCCGCACCGCGATCGCATCGTTCTTTGATTCACTCATGTTCGGCGCCCTCGTCCTGTGCCCCCCAACGCTGCGCCAGGATGCCGCCGATCACCAGTTGCAGCGTATGATAGATCATGATCGGCAGCAGAATCAGCCCCATGCCCGGATGCGCGCCGAAAATCAGCTTCGCCATCGGGACGCCCGAGGCGAGGGTCTTCTTCGAGCCGCAGAACATGGCCGCGAGCCGGTCCGCCCGCGAAAATCCCAGCACGCGGGCCGCACCCGCCGTCAGCACCATCACGACGGCAAAGAGCGCCACGCACACCCCGGCGATGAGCAGCAACTGGCCCACGCCGTGCCCGGACCAGACGCCCTGCTGGAAAGAATCGCAAAACGACGTGTAGACGAGCATCAGGATTGTCGCCCGATCCGCCAGGCCGATGCGCGACTTGTTCCGCAGCGCCCAGGCGCCGAGCCACGGACGCAGCAATTGCCCCACGACGAGCGGGAGCACGAGCCACCGCACCAAGTCGAGAATCACCGGACCGAGGGGCTGCGCCTGGCCGCTCGTTTTCATCGCGAAGGCGACCCACAACGGCGTCAGGACGACGCCCAGCAGGCTCGAAAGCGTCGCGTTGAAGACCGCGCCGGCCACGTTGCCGCGCGCCGCCGCGGTCATGGCGACCGATGAGGCCACGGTTGAGGGCAGCGCGCAGAGGTAGAACAGGCCGAGATTCAGGTCGGGGGCGACGCGGCCGGCCAGCGTGGCGCCCAGTGCGAGTCCGATCAGGGGAAACAAGAGAAACGTGCTTCCCTGGACCAGCGCGTGAAGCGGCCAGTTGAGTGCGCCGGCGCGCAACGCGGCAAACGACAGCGCGACGCCGTGCAGGAAGAAGATCAGCGCCACGCCGCCCTTCGTGAGCAATTCCGGCTGCATCCAGCCCCCCGCCGCGCCGGGCCCCGGAAATGCCCACGCCACCAGCATCACGATCCCCATGCCGAGCAGAAACCAGTCGGGTTTGAATTTCATGAAAATCTCGCCCGAAATTTCGCAAGAATTGCCGCGAGGTCGTCGCGCCCCTCGATCTTCAACAACCACAGCAGCGCGGCATACGCACCGATGCCTCCGCCGATCAGCCCGGCGAGCGCGCAGGCATCGCTGAGCGTCGTCGCCGGCACCAGGCGCGCCCACCCCCACCATCCCGCCGCGACCAGGAAACCCATCACCGCGCTCGCAACCACCACCTTCGCGAGATCGTTGCCGACGTGGTGAAACGCGAGTCCCGGGTGCTTGCGGGCGAGATGCCACTGCAGATACACCGCCTGTGCGACAATCGCGACGTTGCTGGCGATCGCCAGCCCCACGGTGCCCAGAGGTCGCATCAGCGCGAGGCTCAATCCCAGGTTGACCAGGAAACTGATCAGCGCCGCCCGGACCGGGGTGGCGGTGTCCTTCTGCGCGTAGAAGGCCCGCAGCACGATGTTCACAAAGGAGAAAAACGGCAGCCCGAACGCGAAGACCGCGAGCACCGGTTGCATCAACGCCGTGTCGCCGGCGGCGAACGCCCCCCGCTGGAAGAGCAGCCGGATGATCGGCACGGCAAGGATCATCATCCCCGCGGCCGCCGGCACGTTGATCACGAGGATGAGCCGCATGCCTTTGCGGTAGGAAAGCGCGAGGTTGTCCCAGTCGCCCGCCGCCGCGTGTTTGGAGATCAGGGGGAAGATGACCGTCGAAATCGCCACGGCGAAGACACCAATCGGGAGCTCCATCAGCCGTGTCGCCAGGTTCAGGATCGTGACCGCGGAATCGTTCAAGGACAGGCCGAAAATGCGCGCGACCGCCATGTTGATGAGATAGATCGCGGATCCAAACACGGTCGGCACCATGAGCCGCACGATCTGGCGCAACGGGTCGCTCGCCGACAAATCGAAGCGGGGCCGCCACCCCTCGCTCATCAACGCCGCCGCCGGCACCGCCATCTGCAAAACCCCGCCGAGCAACGCCCCGCCGCAAAGCCAGAGCATCCGGCCCTCGCTCGTCGTCGACCAGCCGGCGTACGCCGCGCCGCCGAGCAGCACGAGCATCGAGACGTTCAGCCAGATGGGCGAGAGCGCCGGCTCGAGAAAGCGATGCAGAGTCTGCAGCGCCGCGCTGAAGACCGCGGCCAGGCAGACAAAGACGAGATAGGGGAAGAGCACCACCGCGAGATCCGCCGCCGCCAGCCAGCGCAGGGCCGTGCCGGCGTCGACGCCCCACCGCTCCACGTCGCCCGAAAACCGCACGACCGGCCACAGCGCCGCCATCGCCAGCACAACGAGCGAACCCGTCACGACGAAGAGCCAGCTCGCCACCTGGTTAACGAGCGCAAATGCGCCGGCCCGCGCGCGGTGCTTAAGCTCTTCATTCAGCGTCGGCACGAGCGCCGCGGTCAGCGCCCCCTCGCCCAGCAGCCGGCGGAAGAGATTCGGCAGCGTGAAGGCGGTGTAGAACGACGACGCCAGCGCCGACGTGCCGAACACCGCGGTCACCAGCATGTCGCGCCCCAGCCCGAGGATGCGCGACACCATCGTCGCCGAGGCGACCACGCCGATGTTCTTGAGACTCTTCGACACGCGGAAAGCTTCGCGCCAGCGCAAAGGCCTTAGCAAGCCCAGCGGCGGAGGGATCGCGCCCCACGACTCGATCCCGTATTGTGCGCCCGGGATGAACGCGTGAGCTCGCGGTGCCTTCCTCGATTGAATGAGCGCGGATTAGCGAAGATTAGCGGTTCACCAACTGCCGAAGTTAGCTCAGCCGTAAGAATTCAGCCGGTTCGAGGTGGAACGCGACTCGCCGGAGGCGAGCAAGCCCCTGTGCGTCCTCCGGCGCATCCGGGCGCGTTTCTCCTGCGGGCGCAGCCAACGGCGCCCGGCCGCCTTCGCCAATCCGCCGAAGGCGGACAAGGGCTTGCTCGTCCTCCGGCGAGCTTCGGCGCGCCACTTGATCACAGCCACGTCGTAGCCCGCAGGGCGAAGACGGGCGGTCGCCGTCCACCTTTTGGTGCTCGTCGGTTCAGCCTCAAAGTGGACGTGGACCGCATGGAAACGTCCCAGTTTCAAGGCTGCCCGGTGACGCCCGCCCCGATTTTCTTCTCCAGGGCATCCAGCGCCGCCGTCGTCGCCGCCTCCAGTTCCATCGCATCCCGCCAGTCCTGGTCAAACACCCCGCACAGCGCCTCGCGCCGCTCCGGCCGACTCCGGCTCGCGTCAAACGCCTCGGCCAGCGACAATCCGGCGTTGCGGTAAAATGGATGCAGTGACGTCAGCAACCGCCTCAGATCCGTGGCCCGCCGTCTTAATTCCGCTTCGACGATCGGCTCGCCCGCGTGAGCGAGGACGGTCCGCAGCGGCACGACTTCATCTGTCTCGTCGCGCGCAAAGACGAAGCGGGCCAGCGCGGCCAGTTCGGCGCGCGACTCCGCCGCTTCCGGCGTGGGCAACGCCCGCACGCGCCGCAGGTGGTGCCAGCCGGTCCGCCACCACAGTTCGCGTTCATCCTCATTCGCGAAATGCGCCCCATAACCCGCCGCCACCACCCGCATCGGGTCGTCCCCGGCGAGCAACCTTTGCAGCGCACCCGGCCACAGTCCGGCGCGTCCCGACTCCGATTGCAGAACGGCGAGGAGCCATGACGAACCCACGACGTGCGCGCGGGGTTCCCCGGCGCCCCGCCGCCACTCGAGCAGCTCGCCCAGCGCGGGCGCATCGAGCCGCGCCGTTTCCTGTTTCAGGGCATCGAACTGCGCGGCGTCGGCCCGCGTCTGCCACCACCCGACGCACCCATGCTCCAGCCACAGGGGCGCGGTGAGACGTTCGTTCACCCCGTGATGTGCGACCGCCAGCCGCAAGAGCAAGCCCTGCACGAGCGCCCGTTGCACGATCACCGCGGGCGTGTTGTCATTCCATCCAATCACCACGGATACGATCCCGCCCGCTTCGACCACCGTGCGAAACGGCGCCCGCGCGCTCGAGTCGCCCTGCGGCACCAGCCGCACCAGCACGGGCGAGGAAAACGCCTCCGGCAGCGCCAGCGGGCCGGCGAGAAACCGCCACGCGTCCTCCGCCATGCCCGTCACGGTCCGTGCGGCCGAAGCATCGACGGCCGCGATCTCGAAGCGTCCCCGACCGCTCTGAAACAGCACGGGCGCAGGCTCGGCGGCGGCCGCCCCATCTGCGACGGGCAGCATGGCGAGCACCAGCCAGAACTTCAGCGGCAGCCGACGGCTGCCCGGGCCCGCTTCGCCGCCCGTTTTTCGGTAGGGGATCAACTTGATGAAGTGTAGCGGAGGTTTATGACCGCCGTCCCCGTGAAGCTCGGCGCTCATGGAGCGCCGCCACAGGAAACCGACCCACTGCCCATTTTTCCGATCGGAACGGCGGTCACCGACCACCGCCACGGGTTGGTGCTCACGGCATCGCCAGCTTCAGCGCACTGCCCTCGATGGTGACGCTCGCGAGCTTCGCCCACGAGGTCGCGATATCTTCCGGAACCGCCTGCGCCGACAGAAACTGCTTCCGCACGAGGTCACCCACAAACGGCAGGCGCTGAAAGGGGCACGAGCCGACATACAGCGTACCCGGCTCAAACACGAACCCAGCGCCTTTCTTCACAAATCCGCCGCGCGCCTGCACGGTGACCTTGTGGCCAAGATCGAGCACGTTGATGGTGACGGGAACGGCGATTTGCATGGCGCCGTCGCGGATTCTGAAATTGGGCGCTCCGGTCGCCAGCATCCCGCCCGCTGCCAGTGCGGCCGGCGGCGCGGCCTTCTCGTCAGCCTTCGGGGCAGCCTTCTGGCCCGGCTTCGTCGGGGGGGGCGGGGTCGCCGGCGCAGCGGCCGCCGGAGCGGCGAGGGAATTTATTTCGTCCTCCGTCACGGTGACCGACTGCCCCTGGGCGAACGCCTTGCGCTTGGCCAGCGCCTGCTTCGCCTTCGCCGTGTCGCGGGAGCCCTCGATAAAGTAGACCGCGCCCGCCACCGGCTCCTTCGGCAGTTCCTTCACCGCGACAATGGGCTTCAGGATCAACAAAGCGGCGCCGAGGACGACACCGAGTACGGCGCTCAGGACGGCACCGAGGATGACTTCGGCCCAACTCGGGCCATGGACCGCACGTTCGATTTTCTTGCTCATGGGAAAACTAGTTTTTGGATGACTTGCCCGCCGGTTTGACCGGGGAAGACGAGGAGGACTTCGGTTCGCCTGGCTTCGACTCCGATGCGCCTGGCTTCGATTCCGATGCGGCTGGCTTCGACTCCGAGCCGCTTGGTTTCGATTCCGAGCCGGCTGGCTTCGATTCCTTGGGCTTGGCGTCTTCGCCGCCCTCTTTCCTGTTCATGCCTTTGAGCTTGTAGTCCGTGATATAGAAGCCGGTCCCCTTGAAAATAAGCCCCTCCCCTTTGCCCACGAGGCGTTTGACGCCCGCCTTCTTGCAGCTTGGACACTTCTTCAGCGGGTCGTCGCGCATTGACTGGACCATTTCGAAGGTGTGGCCGCACTTCGGGCAGGCGTATTCGTAGGTGGGCATGGATGAATCGTCCGCGGTTATGAGCGACCGCGCGCGCGTTGGCGAGTTTGGATTATCGCGCCGTGGCGGTGCGCGGCGCCACGCGCCCCGCCAACCTTAATTGGTTTGTCACGTATTACGTGACAAGCGCCTCGGCGGTGGCAGTGCAAGCAGCGGCGCACGGGACAGCGCAGGAGTTGCGCCGAGGGGCAATTTCGCCCACGCAGGAGGCCGATGGACTTCTCCCGTGAGCTCTCACGCCATGTCGCCTGCATCGAACACGGCCTCGATCGCCTCGTGCCGCCCGGCAACACGCGGCCGGCGCGTCTGCACCGGGCGATGCGCTACAGCCTCGAGGCCGGCGGCAAACGGCTCCGGCCCGTGCTCGTGCTCGCAACCGCGGAATCGTTCGCCGCTGCGGCTGCGCCGGTGGGTGCCGCTCCGTCGCCGCCACGGCTCGGACCGAGCCTCGCCCTCCAACCAAGCGCCATCGACCCGCTCCCCGCCGCCGTCGCCCTCGAGTGCGTCCATACTTACTCGCTCATCCACGACGACCTGCCGTGCATGGATAACGACGACCTCCGCCGGGGCCGGCCGACCGCGCACAAGCAGTTCGACGAAGCGACCGCGCTCCTCGCCGGCGACGCGCTGCTCACCCACGCCTTCGCGTTGCTCGCCACGGGCTATGCCGCGCAACCCGCCCTGGCCAACGCGCTCACCCGGGAGCTGGCCGACGCCGCCGGCAGCCGCCGGCTGATCGGCGGCCAGATGGAGGACCTCCTCGCGGAAAGAAAACCCGACGCGACCAATGACGAGCTCGAGTTCATCCACCTGAACAAGACGGCCGCCATGATCGAGACGGCGCTCGTGATGGGCGGCCTCGTCGGCGCCCATTCGACAAGCTCAGGGCAGGGCACAAGCGAAGCAGGCCTCGCCACGCTCCGCCGCGCCGGCCGTCACCTCGGCCTGGCGTTCCAAATCATCGACGACATCCTCGACGCCACCGCCGACACCGCGACGCTCGGCAAGACCGCCGGCAAAGACGCGAAAGCGGGCAAGACGACCTTTGTAAAACTCCACGGCCTGGAAGCCTCACGCCGCTTTGCCACCGAGCACACGAAAGCCGCGGCCGGCGCGTTCATGGAACTGTCAGTCAACACGGATTTCCTGACCGCGCTGGTTGAAAGCATGGCGACGCGGGCGAGCTGAGGATTCTGCGCCGCAAAAACCTACCCCAGCGACAGCTTGAACTCGACCGATTCCCGCAGCGCTTCCCAACTCGCATCGATGATGTTGTCGCTCACCCCCACCGTACCCCAAATCCGCTCGCCGTCGCCGCTCTCGATCAGAACCCGTGTCCGCGAACCGGCGCCCCGGTTGCCCTCGAGGATGCGCACCTTGTAGTCGCGCAGTTTCATGTCCCGGAGCTGCGGATAAATTTTTTCCAGGGCGAGCCGCAGGGCCTTGTCGAGCGCGCCAATCGGGCCCGTCTCCTCGGCGACGGTGTGCATCCATTCCCCGTTGACGTTCAGCTTCACGGTCGCCTCGGCCCAGAGTTCCCCGCCGTGCCGCTCGATGATCACGCGGTAGTTCTCGACCTCGAAAAACGTCCTCCGCCGGCCAAGTGACTTTGCCACGAGCAGCATGAACGAGGCATCCGCGGCCTCGTATTCGTAACCGCGGAATTCGCGCTCCTTCAACTCCTCGATCAGGCCCTTCATCTCGGGGGTTTTTTCGTCGAGGTCGAGTCCGAGCTCCTTCGCCTTCAGGGCAAGACTGCTGCGACCGGCCATGTCGGAGACGAGGACGCGCGTGCGATTGCCGACGAGCGCCGGATCGATGTGTTCGTAGCTGCGCGCCACTTTCTGCGCGGCATTGGCGTGCAGGCCGCCCTTGTGGGCGAAGGCCGACTGGCCGATGAACGGTGCCTTCGGGTCCGGCCGGAGATTCGCCAGCTCGTCGAAGAACAGCGAGAGCGTGCGGAGCTGCCCGAGATTGGGCGAACAGTGCGCGACGCACCCCATCTTGAGAAAAAGATTCGGCAGGATCGTGGTGAGGTTCGCATTCCCGACGCGCTCGCCATAGCCGTTCATCGTGCCCTGCACGAGCGTCGCCCCGGCCGCGATGCCCCCGAGCGAAAGCGCGACGCCAAGGCCGCTGTCATTATGGCAGTGCACGCCAATCTTTTCGCCGCCAAACTCGCTCACCGTGCGCGCCACGATGGCCTTGAACTCGTCGACGAGCGTCCCGCCGTTGGTGTCGCAGAGCGTGAGGTTGCTCGCGCCGCCGCGCCGGGCCGCCGCCAGCGTCCGCAGCGCGTAATCGGTATCGGCCTTGTAGCCGTCGAAGAAATGCTCCGCGTCGTAGATCACCTCGCGCCCTTCCGCGACGAGGTGGCGCGCCGAGTCCTCGATCATCGCGAGGTTCTCCTCCAGCGTGGTCCGCAGGATTTCCGTGACGTGCAGCGTCCAGGTCTTGCCCACGATCGTCACGACCGGCATCCCGCTGTCGAGGAGCGTGCGCAGTTGCGCATCCTCCGCGGCCGTCGTGCCGGCGCGGCGCGTCGCCCCAAACGCCGCGAGCCGCGCGTGTTTCAACCGGAGCCTTTGTGCCTCCTGAAAGAACGTGATGTCGCGCGGATTCGAACCGGGAAAACCGCCTTCTATGTAATCCACGCCGAAGTGATCGAGCTTTTCCGCGATCAGGAGCTTGTCCGTGACCGAAAAGCTGATGCCCTCGCCCTGCGTACCATCGCGCAGGGTCGTGTCGTAGATTCTTACGGCGGTGCTCATGCGAACGGGTGAGGGTTGCGAACCACGCCGCCGCTGGCAAGGACTTCCAATATTGCCTTCCTCGGCGCACACCTTTTCCGTCCCTCCGTTCCCACAAATCCCCATGCCCGCCCATTGCCTCCTTGCACGCCGATGCGCGTTGGCTGGCCTGCTCGGCGCCGCCACGCTGCCCGGCCAGACCGTCGCTCCCGTTTCCGACTCCCCATCCGCCGCTGCCGAGGCGGTCAAGCTCTCGCCCTTCGAGGTCAACACGAGCCGCGACACGGGTTTCGCTGCGGCCAGCTCGATGGCTGGCGGCCGCCTCGCGAGCGATCTGCGCGACACCCCCGTCGCCTACTCGGTCGTTACGCGCGAGTTCATCGACGCGCTGAATCTCACCGATCTGCAGAGCGCCGCGGAATGGACCACGTCCAGCACGGTTGCCGTCGACAACGGCCAGCAGAACTTCTTCTTCAGCCCGATCCAGTATACGGTGCGCGGCGCCGGCGGCGGACGGCCGCAGCGAAATTTTTTCCCCCAGTTCAACAACGGCGATTCCTACAACCTCGAGCGCTACGACTTCGGCCGCGGCCCCAACGCCATCCTCTTCGGCAACGGTTCGCTCGGCGGCATCAGCTCCTCCACCACCAAGCGCGCCCAGACCAACCGGCCCACCCGCCAGCTTCAGTTTGCCGTCGGTTCGTGGGAAAACTACCGCGCCACGGTTGACGTCAACCAGCCGCTCAACGACACGTTCGCCGTGCGTATCGCCGGCGTCTGGGGCGACGCCGACGTGCTCATCGGCGCCGACAACATCGCGCGCGTCGACGATTCCATTCCGATCAACCAGCGTTCATCGGACGCCAACAGCGCGCGCGACGCCTACAACAACATCTACAGTTTCCGCCGCAACATCGTCGACGGAAAGCGGCTGCAGCAGGACCAGCCGGTCGCGAATATTTTCGCCGACTACACCATTCAGACCGGCCGTTTCAAGGGTCTGCGCGCGGGCGCCGGCGCGCGGTACCGCGGCAAGCAGATTTTCTGGTCCAAGGTTGAGGATACGATCCCCGATCCGGCCAACCCGGCGCGCGCGATCGACGATCCAACCAAGGACGCCTACACGCCGGCCTACACCCCCGACAACTATTACATTGTGACGGGCACCGTCGCCTACACGTGGCGCTTCAAGAACCGCCGCGAACTCCAGGCCAACCTCGTCATCAACAACCTGCTGAACGACCGCGGTCCCACCTATTCCTCGACTGCCCAAAGCGCACACGTGATGCGGCCGCTGAACAACGACTACACCTCCCCCGCCCGCGAGACCGTCCCGCGCTACTTCGCGCTGAAGCAGCCGATCGGCTGGACGCTGACGCTGACGGCCCGGCTGTAGCTTATTCCTGTAGCCCTGCACGCCGGCCGCGCGCCGCCGGCGGAGACAGACGGCACCGGCAGATTTCTGACCAGGCGTCACCGCCAATGATACCTTGCAATTTCAAACCCGTGCCTTGTAAATGCGCGGTGTGAAACGGGCCTGCGAATCGCTTCTTCATTCGTTTCTCCAGACGTTTCCCTGCGTCGCGCTCGTGGGGGTGCGCCAGTGCGGCAAGACCACGCTACTCGAGACCCTGCCGTCCGCGTGGCGCCGCTTCGATCTCGAACGCCGCGCCGATCACCAGCTGATCGCCCGCGATCCGGACGCTTTTTTCCGTCTCCATCCCAACCATGTTTCCCTCGACGAGGGGCAACTCGTGCCGGACGTCTTTCCCGCGCTTCGCGTGGCCATCGATGCGCGCCGCGCTGAACGCGGGCGCTTCGTGATCACCGGCTCGAGCTCACCGCAGTTGCTCCGCTCGATTTCCGAATCGTTGGCGGGCCGCGTGGGCGTGATCGAGATGGCCCCGTTTTCCTGGGAAGAGGCCTCGGCGACGGTCGGCCGGGATTCGTTCCTCCAACGGCTCCTGCACCGCCGGGCCAACCCCGCGTCCCTGATTGACGGTCTGCGAGCGCGCGGCGAGCTGCACGCAGCCCACGACTTTTGGTTTCGCGGCGGCTACCCGGAGCCCTGGCTCAATCCGTCCGACACGTTTCGTTCCCGCTGGGCCGATCAATACGTGCAGAGTTATCTCTATCGCGACGTCAAGCGGCTGTTCCCCGGCCTCGACGAAATTCGATTTCGGCGCTTCCTCGAGTTGTTGGGCGGCCTGTCGGGCCGCATCCTGAACTATGCCGACGTGGCGCGCGCGCTGGCGGTTTCCCAACCCACGGCCCGCGATTACTTCGACATCGCGCACGGCACGTTTCTGTGGCGGGCGCTGCCGGCCTTCTCGAAGGACGCGGTGAAGCGCGTCGTGAAACATCCGCGGGGCTACCTGCGCGACTCCGGGCTGCTCCATTCGCTGCTGCGCATTCCCGATGTCGATGCCCTGCTTAGCCACCCGCAGTTGGGCGCCTCGTGGGAAGGCATGGTCGTCGAAGAGATCATCCGCCAGCTCAACGCGCTGGGGGTCACGCATCAGTGCTCCTATTACCGGACCGGCGGCGGCGCGGAGGTCGATCTTGTAATCGAAGGCGCGTTCGGGCTCGTGGCGGTCGAGATCAAGCACGCGTCGGCGGTCGGCACGCGCGACCTGCGCGGGCTGCGCGACTTCGTGGCGGAACAGCGCGCCCGGCTGGGCGTGGTGATCACCACGGACGTGGTTCCGCGGCAGTACGACGACAAGCTGCTTGGCGTGCCGTTTACGTTCTTGTAGGCGATTCCGGGCCTCGCCGCGACGAACACACGGCGCCTGTCCGACGTAGCTTCCGGTTGACCGCGCCGTCGCGGGCGGGGCTTTACGCACCGATACCGGATTCTCCCCGGCACGACGCCGCGCCCCGTCGCGTGTCGGCTCGATGTCGCAACTCCCCGTTGACACCCACGACCCAAAAGCGCCGCCGTCCCAGACCGGAGTTCACGCCAGTGCCGATTCCGAACGCCCTTGGCCGCCGGCTGCGGCAGCGTGTGGCAAATTGACCTGTCCCTTTTGGACGACCCCGAAATTCCCTCTGCGCCGACTCGCCGCCGCCGCGCTGCTGGCCGCGGTCGCCAGCACCTTTGCACAGGCGCCCCCGCCGCTGGTTCGCAACGTCGAACTGCAACCGCTGGTCGCCCAGGTCCGCCGGCTCATTGAGGCGCTCGATTATCTCGGTGAACCGTTCAGCGAGACGGACCGGACGGCGCTGGCAAGGGCGATGAGTCAGCGCGACGCCGACGCGGCGGACAAACTGCAAAGAATCCTCGATGCGCGCGTGCTTTTCGCCGTCCACATCAACCTCGATCTTAGCGTGGGCGTTGCGCTCGGGTCGGCCAATCCGGAGCTGGTCGAGGGCGGTTGGCGGCAGTTTCTCGTCAAGATCGCCAACGACCCAGGTGCCAGCGCCACGCTCCTCGCGGTCAGTCCCAATGCCCAGTCAGTTTCGAGCACCGACAATAGCCGGCGGGAGCTCACCGTTTCGGACGACCATTTTCGGCAGGGGGGGCCGCCCGCGCCCGTGCCTCCCGCCGACCGGTGGCTCGATCTGCAGAGTTATGACGCGCAACCCCTCCGGCCAACGCTCAGCGGGCTCGCGCTGGAATATCGCATCGTGCAGCTGTACAGCCGCGATGCGGGCCGTCGAAAGGCCAAGGTGGCGTTCACGGTCGGCCGGGAAACGCCGGACCGCGGCATCCGCAACGACGTGGATGTCTTTTTCACCTGCCGGCCCGCCCGCGAAATCAACCTGCGCGTGCTCAACGAAAATGGCCAGCCGACGACCGCGTCGTTCACGATTCGCGACCGGGCGGGGCGGGTGTATCCGTCGCAGGCCAAGCGGCTCGCCCCGGATTTCGCATTTCATCCCCAGGTCTATCGCAGTGACGGCGAGACGCTGCGGCTGCCGGACGGCATGCATGACGTTCGGTTCGAGTACGGCCCGGAAGCCGTGCCGCAGACTTCGCGCCTGGCGGTCGATGCGCGCACCAAGAAACTTGAGTTCAAGGTGATTCGCTGGATCGATCCGTCGAAATCCGGCTGGTGGTCGGGTGACCATCATATCCACGCCGCGGGCTGCGCGCATTACACCAATCCGACCGAGGGCATCCATCCGCCCGACATGGCGAAGCACATTCTGGGCGAGGACCTGAAAGTCGGTGCGATCCTGACGATGGGCCCGGCGTTCGACTACCAGAAGCAGTTCTTTACCGGCGCAGATGACAAGGCCTCCCGCTACCCTCATCTGCTGCACTACGACATCGAAGTGGCTGGATTCGGTTCACACCGCTCCGGGCATCTTTGCCTGCTGCGCCTGCGCGAACAGATCTATCCGGGCGGTGACTCGCTCGCGCACTGGCCGACGCTGTGCCTCAACACGATTCGCTGGGCGAAGAAACAGGGCGCGCTCGTCGGCACCGCCCATTCAGGCTGGGGCTTGCAACCCGATCCGACACCAGGGGCGTCGGTCGTCTCCGCCGACATGGGCCGCTGGATTCGGAGTCCCGGCACCGATCGCGGGCGCGCGCCCGGCGGCGGCCGGAATTCGGGCGAACTGCGGCTCGTGGCGTCGCTCGACCTGCCCAACTATGTCATTCCGCCCTTCGACGGGATCGGCGCCAACGAATACATTATGGACGTGACGCACGAGGTGCCTGGTCCCGATGGCCGGCTGGTTCCCGCGGTGGATTTCCTCGCGACCGTGGACACGCCGAGCGTGTGGGAACTGAACATCTGGTATCACACCCTCAATGCCGGCTTTCGCACGCGCATCAGCGGCGAGACCGATTTCCCCTGTATCTATGGCGAGCGTGTCGGATTGGGCCGCAGCTACGTGAAACTCGACGGCCAGCTCAGTTACGATGCGTGGTGCGAGGGGATCCGCAACGGCCGCAATTACGTCGGGGACGGCAAGAGCCACCTGATGGACTTCGCCGCGGTGCACGTGCCGCCGCCCGGTGAAGGGGGCCCGACCGCGGTCGTTCACCTGGGCGAGCGCGGCAGCGAGTTGAAACTCGCGCGGGCCGGCACGGTGAAGTTCACCGCCCGGGTCGCCGCCCGGCTCAACGAACGGCCTGACCCGGCGATTCGCGCGAGGAGCTACGCGCAAAAACCGTATTGGGACATCGAGCGGGCGCGCCTCGGCGAAAGTCGGGATGTGCCGCTCGAGGTCGTGGTGAATGGCTACCCGGTCGCGCGACAGATTGTCGCCGCCGATGCCAAGTTGCGGGAGGTGAGTTTCGACGTGCCCCTGGAGCGGAGCAGTTGGGTCGCCCTCCGCATCCTGCCCTCATCGCATACCAATCCAATCTGGGTGTCGGTCGGCGACCAGCCCGTGCGCGCCTCACGCCGGAGCATTGAGTGGTGCCTCAAGGGCGTGGACCAATGCTGGTCGCAAAAGGAGATGCACATCGCCGCAGCCGAATTACCCCAAGCCCGCGCCGACTACGAACACGCGCGGCAGGTTTATCGCCAGCGATTGAGCGAAGCCGACGTGGAGTGAGCCTAAAACAAAAACCGACCTCGCCGCTCACTTTGTTTTTGTGCACCTCATTCCCCCGCTGGCGACAACACCGCTGGTGCCTTTGGGGGATTATCTTGCCATGACGGCCTTCGCGTTTGGCAGCCAGGCTGGATATTGGTCGGCCTCGTGGTTGCGGCCTCGCGGCGTTGCCGCTGACCATTGCGCTGGCGGCGGCGCAGAATTCCGTAGTCGCCCAGGCGGCGGGCCGGCTCGGTCTGCCGTTGTCCGTCCTGCCGGCGATGTACCAGCGATGTGCGCCCCGACATGCCTGAAGTGGTCGGCCCAGCGATCCCGCCGCGGATGAAACAACCGCTCCACCGGACCCGAGTCAGAGTCGATGCCGGTCGATGAACGCGCGGATCGCGGCCACGTCCGCCTTGAGCACATGCTTCACGACCGGCTTCGTCTTCAGCGCCTCCAGGCTCGGGTGCGTCGCCTCGAGGCCGATCGCGGCGCGAATCGTGTCGGGAAACTTCGCCGGGCTCGCCGTTGCCAGCACGACGCTCACGCGTTCGGGATCCAGTTCCTTGAACCCGCACGCGGTGTGCGGGTCGACGACGTAGCCGTGTTCCCGGTGGACACGCTGGATGATGCCGGGGATCTCCGCGTCGGTGCAACGCGACGCGGTGAACGTGTCGCGGTTGAAATTCGCAAACGTGTACGCGCCGGTGGTCTTGAACGTCTGCATGACCTCGCGAACCCGCGCCGGGTCGCGGCCCACGGCGAAGTAAATGAAGCGCTCGAAGTTCGACGCCACCTGGATGTCCATCGACGGCGCGAGGCTCGGGTGCACCTCGCCGCTGCGATACTCGCCCGTCCGGAACAACCGGTAGAGGATGTCGTTCTGGTTCGTCGCCACCCGGAAGCCGCGGATCGGCACGCCCATCTTCTGCAGCATCCAACCCGCGAGTACGTTGCCGAAATTGCCCGTCGGCACGACGAACTCGACGTTGCCGCGCTCGGACGCCGGCAGCCACAACCAGGCGTACAGGTAGTAGACGCACTGGGCGATCACCCGGGCGAGGTTGATTGAATTGACCGCCGACAGCCGGTGCCGCGTCCGGAATTCCTGGTCGCCGAACAACTCTTTCAACGCCGCTTGCGCGTCGTCGAATGTGCCGTCGATGGCGATCGCGAACACGTTGTCCGCGCCGGTGCACGCCATCTGCCGCTCCTGCAACGGCGAGACCCGGCCGTCGGGATACAGGATGAAAATGGCGGTGCCCGGCCGGCCGATGAGACCGTGGATTGCCGCGGCGCCCGTGTCGCCCGACGTCGCCCCGAGCACGTTGATCGTCTCGCGGCGAACCAGGCATTGATGCGCGTAGAGGTTGCCCAGGAGCTGCAGCGCGAAATCCTTGAACGCAAGGGTCGGCCCGTGGAAGAGCTCAAGCACGTAGAGATTTTTTCCGAGCGGCTTGAGCGGGGCGATCGCCGGGTCCGTGAACTTCGTGTAGCTCGCCGCGATGAGCGACCGCAGCGTCCCGGCCGGAATGTCGGTCGCGAATACGCGCAGGAATTCGCAACTGAGTTCGGCGTAGTCGAGGGATTCGAAACGCGCCAAATCGCCGCCGAAGTCGGGCAGCGACTCGGGCAGGAACAACCCGCCGTCCGGCGCCAGCCCGGTGGCCACGGCGTCGGAGAAGCCGAGGGCGGGAGTCTGGCCGCGGGTGGAGAGGTAGCGCATGAAGGTCGGAGGTCGGAAGTCAGTGGTCAGTGGTCAGTGGTCAGTGGTCAGTGGTCAGTGGTCTGACCTCTGACCTCTGCTTTCTGACCTCTGCGTCCCGGCTCGAACAGCCCGATTTAGCCGAGCTTCTCCAGCTTGAACGCCGCATGTGCCACGCGCGCTCCTTCGTCGGCCCGCTTCTTCTCGATCACGACCGAAATTTTGATCTCGGACGTGCTGATGAGCTCGAGGTTGATGCCGGCGTCCGCCAGCGACTGGAAGAGGGTCGCCGCCACCCCGCTGTGGGTCTTCATGCCGACACCAACCACGGAGAGCTTCGCGATGTCCTCGTCGACGGCGACTTCGCCCCCGATGTCCTTCAGCACCGGCTCCAGCGTCCTCCTGGCCTTCGCCGTCTCGGTTTGGGGCACGGTGAACGTGAGGGTGGCGACCCCCTGCCGGCCGACGTTCTGCACGATCATGTCGACGTTGATGTGGGCGTCGGCGAGGGCCCGGAACACTTTCGCGGCCGAGCCGGGTTTGTCCACGATGTTGCTTACGACGACCTTGGCCTGGTCCTTGTCGACGGCGACACCGCGCACGACGATTTTTTCCATGTAGGCGACTTCCTGTTTCACGATGGTTCCTGGGTTGTGGTTGAAGGAGGAGCGGACCTCGAACACGACGCCGTACTTGGCGGCGAATTCGACCGAGCGCGATTGCATGACCTTGCTGCCGAGCGACGCGAGTTCGAGCATCTCGTCATAGCTGATCTCGGAGAGTTTCTTCGCCTCCTTCACCACGCGCGGGTCGGCGGTGTAAACGCCGTCAACATCGGTGTAGATCTCGCACTTGTCGGCCTTGATGGCGGCGGCGAGCGCGATGGCGGTCAGGTCGGAGCCGCCGCGCCCCAGGGTCGTGATCTGGCCGTCGTCGTCAATGCCCTGGAAACCCGCCACGATGATCACGCGGCCGGCCTCGAGGTCCTTCTCGAGCGGCCTGGCGTTGATCGTCTTGATCTTTGCCTTGGTGTGGACCTTGTCGGTGAAGATGCCGGCCTGCGCCCCGGTGTAGCTCACGGCGTCGACGCCGATGCCGTGGAGCGCCATCGCGGTGAGGGCGATCGTCTCCTGTTCGCCGATGGCCAGGAGCTGATCCATCTCGCGCTCGCTCGGCAGGGCGCAGACGGCCTTCGCGCGGGCAATGAGCTCGTTGGTGACGCCGGCGCGGGCCGAGACGACGACAACGAGTTCGTTGCCCTCATCGCGCATCGCCTTGATGCGCGCGGCGACGTTCTTGATGCGCTCGACGTCCCCGACCGAGGTGCCGCCGTATTTTTGGACGATTCTAGCCATGGCAGGGTCTAGATTGTGATCGCGAGCCGCAAGCAGGGCAGGTCTCCGACCTGCCCAGAAAGCGGTCGAAGGGGCGGGTCAAAGACCTGCCCTACCCCAGCAGTTTCGCCTGCTTCATGTTGGGCCGGGAAGTTCATCGAACGTTCAATCGCCAAAATCGCCGATGCGCAGCAGCAGCGGGCGGTCGAGCACGCTGCCGAGGCCGGCGAGCTGTTTCAGCGTGGCGAGCATCGCGCGCTCGTTGCTCTCGTGGGTCGTCAACACCAGCGAGGCCGCACCCGCGCGCTCGGCCGGGCTCTGGATGACGCTGGCGATGCTGACGAGGTGTCGGGCCATCACCGATGCGACGCGCGCGAGCACGCCCGGCTGATCCTTGACGGTGAGGCGAACGTAGTAGCGGCACCGGATGCTCTCGGGCGGCGCGAGTTTGCACCCGCCCCGCGCCGGGGTCGGCGCTTCGCCGATGAGGTGGGCGCCCTTGCCGTGCTTGAGCAGCGCCGCGGCGTCCGCGATGTCGCTGATCACGGCGCTCGCGGTGGCATCCTGCCCGGCGCCGCGCCCGCTGTAGAGCGTCGTGCCGACCACGTCGCCGGTCACCGAGATCGCGTTGAACACGCCGCTGACGTTGGCGATGACGTTGCCCGCGGGCAGGAGGGTGGGATGCACGCGCACACAAAGCTCGTTTTTCGCCAGGTCGCGCGTGATGACGGCCAGCAGCTTGATGCCGAAACCGAGCGTGGCGGCGTTCTTGAAATCCGCCGGCGTGATCCCCGAGATGCCCTCGACGATCATCTGGTCGGTCTTCACCCACATGCCGTGGGCGAGCCAGGCGAGCACCGACGCCTTGTGCGCGGTGTCCCAGCCGTCGACGTCGAGGGCCTCGTCGGCCTCGGCGTAGCCGAGCCGCTTGGCCTCGGCGAGCACCTCGGCATACGGCGCGTCCTGCTCCTCCATCTGCGTGAGGATGTAATTGCACGTGCCATTGAGGATGCCGTAGATGCGCGGGAAGCGGTTCGCCACCAGGCCTTCGCGCAGGGCCTTGATGATGGGAATGCCGCCGGCCACCGACGCCTCGAAAAAGAAATGCCCCCCGTGCTCCTGGGCCGCGGCGATGATTTCGCGGCCGTGCGCGCAAATCAGCGCCTTGTTGGCCGAGACCACGATCTTGCCCTGCCGCAACGCCGCCAGCGTGACCTGCCGCGCCAGGGTCGTGCCACCCATCAGTTCGCAGACGAGTTGAATCGACGGATCGTTGGCGATCGCCAGCGGGTCGGTGGTGAGTTTGCTCCGCGGGATCTTCACCGTGCGGTGCTTGCCGGGGTCACGAACGGCGGCGCGCGCGAGGTTCAATTTCACGCCGAGCCGCGATTCCAGTTCCGCCCGGTTGGCGGAAAGGTGTTTCCACACGCCCTGCCCGACCGTGCCAAAGCCGCAGAGGCCGATGTTGAGGGTCAGGAATTCACTCATGATTCTGGATCGACCGCCCGCCGCTGGCCGATTTTGAGTTCGGTGCCGGCAATCAGCCGGGAAATGTTGGTGCGGTGGCGGACGATGACAAACACCGCCACCAGGGCCGACATGCTCACCAACACCGGCGAGCGTTCAAGGAGGAAGGCCGAGAGCGGCAGCGACACGGCGGCGATCATGGAGGCAAGCGACACGAAGCGCGTGAGGGTCGCGGTTGCCGCCCAAACCGCGGCGGCGATGACGGTGCCGACGGGAAACAACACGAGGAAGCCACCCGCTCCGGTCGCCACGCCCTTGCCGCCCTTGAAGCGGGTGAAGCAGGAGAAGCTGTGGCCGATCATCGCGCCCGCAAGACCCGCGATCGCGAGGTAGCCGTACTCCGCCGGGCTCAAGGCCACGGCGCTTTCCCGCGCCGCCAGGCGATAGCCCCACGGGGCGAGTGCCGCCGCCGCGCCCTTCGCGGCATCGAGCGCCAGCACCACGTTGCCCAGCCCGGCACCCAGCGCACGGCGCACGTTCGTGGCGCCAGGATTCCGGCTGCCGACCTCGAAAATGTTCACCCCCTTGGCCCGCGCGACGAGATAACCGAAGGGCAGCGATCCCAACAGATATCCGGCGGCAGCGGAGAGGAGCAAGGGCGTCAGCATGAGCTTACCTTAGCCGGTACAATTCGCACCGCGGCACAGGGCTGCAACCAAAGGATCGGCCAAGACATTTAACCGCGGATGCGCCGGAGGCGCACAAGTAACGCAGCTCTGCCCGCCTCTGGCGGGATGCCGCGGATAGTCGGAGATTCTCCGGCCTTGATCCGCGTTATCCGCGTACTCCGCGGTCAAGAATTCTGCGGTTTGAAAATCGGCGCAAACAGGATCGATCCGGATCGATATTAGCCAATTGAATTGAGATGTAGGGGCGTCGCTTGCCGGCGCCCGCCATACGACGTGGAAGAGGGCGTCGGCAAGCGACGCCCCTACACTCACCACTACTTTACCCGGCTTAACGGCTAAACGGGGTTCCACTGCACGGATACGATCTTGGAGCACGCTGGCGCGCGATGGGAAATCCTGGATCGCCCGCATCCGCCTTCGCCAGGCGTCAGCGCGACAAGAGCGGCCTCCGCCATCGCGAGTCGAGATCATAGCTGCACGAATTTCGCCATCTTGATCGCCGGGTGGCCCTTGATCTCCTGGCGCGCGGCCTCGCCCGGTTCGCTGTCGACGCGCACCACCATGTAGGCGGTGCCGCCCGGCGTGAGCCGGCTCAGCGACATGTCGGCGATGTTGACCTTGTCCCGGCCGAGGATCGTACCGACCTGGCCCACCATGCCCGGCTGATCGAGATTCTCGAGCACGAGCAACTTGCCGCCGGCGAACACTTCGACCTCGCGGCCGTTGATGTTCACGATCCGCGGCTCGTTGTTCTTCCCGATCAACGTGCCCGCCGCCGAGTGGATCTTGCCGTCCGCCGCGACCGCCTCGACCTGGATCAGGTCGGTGTAGCCCGAGTCGTCGGTCGACGTCACCACCTGGGTCCGGATGCCCAGGCGCTCGAGCCGCGCCGACGCGTTCACGAAATTCACTTCGTCGCCGGCGATGCGCCGCAGGAAACCCCGCTCGATCGACCGCGTCACCGCCAGGGCCTCGAGGTCGACCAGCCGGCCCCAATAAGTGACCGACAGCATCGAAATCTGCGGCGGCCCGATCTGTTGCACCAGGGTGCCAAGCTTCGCGCCCAGATCGATATACGGCGCGAGCACCTTCATGGTGGCGGCGTCGATCGACGGGACATTGACCGCATTGCGGATCACGCCGCGGTTCAGCATGTCCGCGATTTGCTCGGCCACCTCGATGCCGACCGATTCCTGCGCCTCGGCCGTGGACGCGCCGAGGTGCGGCGTGAGCACGACGTTGGGCAGGGTCCGGAGCTCGCTGTCCTTCGCGAGCGGCTCATCCTCGAACACGTCCAGGCCGGCCGCCGCCACCTGGCCCGATTTCAGCCCGGCGATGAGCGCGGCCTCCTGGATGATGCCACCGCGCGCACAGTTGAAAAGCCGCACGCCCTTCCTGCACTTCACCAGCGCCGCTTCGTCGAGCATGTGTTTCGTGTCGTCGGTCAGCGGCATGTGCACCGTGATGTAATCCGACTGCCCGAGCAGCTCGTCGAGGGTGACGCCCTCGACCTGCATCGCCTTGGCCCGGCTCGGGGCGAGATAGGGGTCAAAGGCGAGCACGCGCATGCCGAAAGCCTGGGCGCGCTTTGCCACCTCGCCGCCGATGCGGCCGAGGCCGACGATGCCGAGCGTTTTCCGAAAAAGCTCGATGCCGGAGAAATTCTTCCGCTCCCATTGCCCGGCCTGCATCGACGCCGCGGCCTGGGGCACCGGGCGGGCGCCGCACAGGATATGGGTGAAGGTGAGCTCGGCCGTGGCGATCGTGTTGCCCGCGGGCGTGTTCATCACCACGACCCCGTGCTCCGTCGCGGCCTCGACATCGACGTTGTCGACGCCGACCCCGGCGCGGCCGACCACCTTCAGATGCGGCGCCGCCGCGAACACCGCGGCCGTGATCTTCGTCTCCGAACGCACCACGATCGCCTGCACGTCTTTCACGAGCTCCAGAACCTTTTCCGGAGAGGAACCGTAGGCCTCGATGACCTCAAAACCCGGCTGCTGCCGCAGGTGGGCGACTCCCTTGGGTGAGATCTTGTCGGCGACGAGGACTTTCATGGAGAAAAAATGGACCCGAGGGAAATCTCGCGCTGCGTGGCAAGCAAGGAAAAGGTTTGGCTATGACGGGCCGGAGGGCCGCGCCCAGAGCTTCCGCCTTGAGCGACGGGTGGCGAAGGAGGGTTGCACCGCGCCCCGAGGCTTTACACGCTCCGGACTGTGCTCCTATGCCTGACTGTACGACCCGGCCCGATCTGCCAGCCACGACCCGCTCATGCTCCTCCATCGATCTTTCATCCGGCACGACCACCGGCGGAGTTTCGGCGCAACGTCACCGCTCTCGGTTCGTCACGCGTGAGTGGCGCGCTTTCGTCCCCGTGTTATCCTCTCCTTTTCCATGACCTTGACGTTCGTTAACCGCTCACATCCTCGAAACTCGGGAGGCACGGTCGCGATCGCGCTTGCCCTCGCCTGCCTGAGTGGATGCGGCGAGCGTCCGCAAACCTCCGCCGGCGGTGGCGGCGGCCGCGGCGGTCGCGGCGGCGGGGGACCGGCGCCGGTCATCGTCAGCCAGGCGCAGCGCAAGGTCGTGCCGCTCGTCATCGACGCCATCGGCGCGGTCGAATCGATTCACACGGCCGCGATCCGCTCGCAGATCACCGGGACGATGATGAAGATCGCGATCGACGAAGGCCAGGACGTGAAGCAGGGGGACCTGCTCTTCGAAATCGACCCGCGCCCCTTTCGCAACGCGCTCCAGTCGGCCGAGGCGGACCGGCAAAAAATCCTGGTGCAGCTCGAGAACGCCCGCGCCCAGGTCGCCCGCTACCGCACACTCAGCGCCGATGCCATGGTCTCGAAGGAGCAGTTTCAAAAAATCCAGGACGATGCCCGCGCCCTCGAGGCCCAGTCGCTCGCCAGCGAGTCCACCGTCGCCAACACGCGGTTGCAGCTCGACTACTGCTCGATTCGCGCCCCGTTCGCCGGCCGCACCGGCAACCTCGGAGGCCACGTGGGCGATCTGGTTCGCGCCAACGAGGCCGGGGTCGCGCTCGTCACGATCAACCAGCTCAACCCGATTTACGTGACGTTCGGCGTGCCGCAGCAAAATCTCACCGCCGTGAACCGCTACCGCGCGAAGGGCACGCTCGAGGTCAACGTCATTCCGCCCGGCCCCGACGAGACACCGGAAAAAGGCGAGCTCACGTTTGTCGACAACGTCGTCGACTCCTCCACCGGCACCATCAAATTGAAGGCCACCTTTGCCAACGCGAGCCACCGCTTGTGGCCCGGGCAGTTCGCCGTCGTTGCGGTCACCCTCTCGTCGCCGGAGGTGCTGACGATTCCCAGCAGCGCCGTCCAGCCCTCGCAGTCCGGGCAGCATGTTTTCGTCGTCAAGGCCGACCAGACCGCCGAGCTCCGCACCGTGACGGTCGAGCGCACGCATGGCAACGATGCCGTGATCACGAACGGGCTCGCGGAAGGCGAAACCGTCGTGATCGACGGCCAGCTCCGGGTGGTTCCCGGCCGGCCGGTGGAAATCAAACAGTCCGGCGCGCCGGCGGGCGGCGGCAGCCGCGGCGGCGAGGGCGGAAAAGGCAGGGGCAAAGGAAAGAAGGCCACATGAACATTCCCGAACTCTTCATCCGGCGCCCCGTCATGACGACGCTCGTGACGGCGGCCATCACGATCTTCGGCTTGATGGCATATCGTTCCCTGCCGGTCAGCGATCTGCCCAACGTCGATTTCCCGACCATCACCGTGTCCGCCAGCCTGCCCGGCGCCAGTCCCGAGACGATGGCCACGTCGGTGGCAACGCCGCTCGAGCAGCAGTTCTCCACCATCGCCGGCATCGATTCGATGACCTCGACGAGCTCGCTCGGCAACACGCAGATCACGATGCAGTTCAACCTCGACCGGAGCATCGATGCCGCGGCCCAGGACGTGCAGTCGGCCATCTCCGCCGTGCAGCGCCGCCTGCCGCAAGACATGCCGAACCCGCCGACCTTTCGGAAGGCCAATCCCGCCGACGACCCCGTGCTGATGCTCTCGGTCAACTCCGCGACCATGCCCCTGTCCGAGGTCAATGAATACGCGGAGACGCTCCTCGCCCAGCGCATCTCCACCGTCGATGGCGTCGCGCAGGTGCAGGTGTTTGGCTCGCAAAAATATGCCGTGCGCGTGCAGCTCGATCCCCGCGCGCTCGCGGCCCGCGGCATCGGCATCGACGAGGTCCGGACCGCCCTCAATGCGAACAACGTCAACCTTCCGGTCGGCACGCTCGACGGCAGCAGCAAGTCGATGACCCTCCTTGCCACCGGCCAGCTCAAGAGCGCCGAAGAGTTTCGCCGCGTCATCGTCACGTATCGCAACGGCGCGCCGGTGCGCGTGGGCGACCTGGGGCTGGTGGTGGGCAGCGTGCAGAACACCAGGACCGCCAGTTGGTTCAACGACACCCGGTCGATCATGCTCTTCATCCAGCGCCAGCCCGGAACCAACACGATCAAGGTGTGCGACGGCATCCTGGCCCTGCTGCCCGCGTTTCGCGCGCAACTGCCCGCCGCGGTCAACCTCGACATCTACTACGACCGTACGCTGGCCATCCGCGAATCCGTGTCCGACGTGAAGTTCACGCTCATGCTCGCGATCGCCCTCGTCGTGCTCGTGATCTTCCTCTTCCTGCGCGCGTTCACCGCCACGATTATTCCGAGCATCACCATGCCCATCGCGGTGATCGGCACCTTCGCCGTGATGTATTTTTTCAACTACAGCATCGACAATCTCTCGCTGCTCGCGCTCACGCTCTCCGTCGGGTTCGTGGTCGACGACGCCATCGTGATGCTCGAAAACATCGTCCGCCACATCGAGGCGGGCGAGCCGGTGATGACCGCCGCCCTCAAAGGGTCGCGCGAGATCGGATTCACCATCCTGTCGATGACGATCTCGCTGGTGGCCGTGTTCATTCCGGTGCTGTTCATGGGGGGAATTCTCGGCCGGCTGCTCCACGAGTTTGCCGTGACGATCAGCGCGGCCATTCTCGTCTCCGGCTTCGTCTCGCTCACGCTGACGCCGATGCTCTGCAGCCGTTTCCTGCGACCGATCCAGCACGGCGCGAGCCACGGCCGGTTCTACGATGGGATGGAACGGCTTTTCAAGGGCTCGCTCGATCTCTACCGGCGCACGCTGCAGATTTCGCTCCACCACCGGGTGGTCACGATGGTCGTCGCCGCGCTGATGCTGGTGTTGACCGGTGTGCTGCTCGTCATCGTGCCCAAGGGCTTCATTCCCACGGAGGACACCGGCCGCATTCAGGTCAGCATCGAGGCCGCCCAGGATGTCTCGTTCGAGGCCATGCGCCGGCACGTGCGGGCGGTCGCGGCGGTGGTCCTGAAAAACCCCCATGTGAAAGGCTATTCGGTCAGCATCGGTTCCAGCTTCAGCTCCTCCAGCGGCAACACCGCCCGGGGCTACGCCGTGCTGAAGGACCGGAAGG
>JACQWL010000416.1 GCA_016209255.1 Verrucomicrobiota bacterium | reverse complement strand
GGCAGATAGTTAGGTGGCTAACGACAATTGCAAGCCGCCAGATCGACAGGCAGTGGGTCAGTGTGAAAATTTGTGCGGCGCCACCGAAGGCGACCGAGGCTCGCAACGCGCGGAAATCACGACTTGCGGCTGCAAAACGAAAGCCCATGGGTTTTGCGCGAGAAGATAGCAATTAATCCTTGCTTTGCCCTGCGCCAAACCGCTTATTCCGGAGTTTTATTTATGAAAGCGACCATCAAGACCCAAGGCCAGCAGTTCACTGTGACCGAGGGCGACATTCTGACCGTAAACCGCTATCCCGGCACCGAAAAAGGCTCGACCGTCGAGATTAAGGACGTCCTCGCCGCCGGCGAAGGTGAGAATTACAAGGTGGGCAGCCCGACTCTTTCCGGGGCCACGGTTTCGGTCACGATTCTCGAAAACAAGCGCGGCGACAAGGTCATCGTTTTCAAGAAAAAGAAGCGCAAGGGGATGGAGCGCAAACGCGGTCATCGCCAGGAGCTTTCAGTGATCAAGATTCAAACTATCAACGCTTAAGGAGATTATCTGTCATGGCGCACAAGAAGGGTCAGGGAACTTCAACCAACGGCCGGGAGAGCCACTCGAAGCGGCTCGGCGTGAAGATGTTTGGGGGTCAGGCCGTCATCGCCGGCAATATCCTCGTCCGCCAGCGCGGCACAAAGCTTCACGCCGGCAGGAATGTCGGCACCGGCCGCGATTGGACGCTTTTCGCCCTCAAGGATGGCACCGTCAAGTACGACAAAGCCAACCGCAGCGTCTCGATTGTCTCCGCCTGAGTCGCGATCTTATCGCCTCCGTCCACGTTGGGCCGGTCTCTGACCGGCCTTTTTTTCTTCCATTGAGCCGCCTTGGGTGAAGCCGCGAGAGGGGGAGAGAACAAGTGGGGCAGACGTTACGGCCCACGGGGCCGCGCTTCCGCAAGCTTGCGCGTCCCGGATCGCCGAGCCACGGTCGTTTGCCGCCACTGCAATGCCTGCCGACCGCCTTGCCGAACTTCTCCGCCAGCGCGCGCTGCTCCAGGAGCACCTCGCCTGGTTGGATCGCGAAATCGTGGACGCTTCGCCCCGGACAACGCCACGAGATTCATCGCCGCCGCCGCCGCTGCCGGCGCCGGCGCCCTTGGACACCGCGAGCGCAGCGCGTGAGCCAGTGCTGCCGGAAGCCGCGCCGCCTGCGGCTGTGCTCGCGCCGGATGCGATTATCGAGGAATACCGGGTCGCTCCCGATGCGCTTCGCACCGATGTCCGCAAAGGTTGTTTTCTCTACTTCGCCGCGGCCTTCGCGGTGCTGATCCTCGGCGTCATGGCCATGTATTTCGCGCTCAGGCGGCCGTAGCCGTATCCATGCAGTAAAACCCCGTTTACCCGTTGAACGTCCAAACTAATTGGTGAGTGAAGGGGCCGTTGCTTGCCGACGCCCGTTTCCACCTCGTATGACGGGCGTCGGCAAGCGACGCCCCTACATCGCGAGTGAATCGTTACGGCTTAGCAGCCTGTTGGACTGGCCGCAGGAGCCCATCTGCCAACCAACGCACGGCAAAGGAGAATCCCGGGGTCTCGGCGAAAACGCCACGGGCATTTTCGTTTAGCAGCCTGTCGGATCCGTCGGCAATGCACTCGCTCGCCAAAAATCGGCATTCCTAAGTCCGACAGGCTGCTAACTCACCGCCGGATAGCTGCCCAGCCACTTGACCAGCGGGCAGAATTTTTTCAGCTCCGACAGCGCGGCCTTCATCTTCGCGTCGTCGAAGTGTCCGGTCACATCGAGAAAGAAATAATAATCCCACGGGCGCTTCTTGCTCGGTCGCGATTCGATCTTCGACAGATTTATCCCGCGCTCCGCGAGGGGCATCAGCATCTTGAGCAGCGCGCCCGAGTGCGACGCCGCCTCGTCACCGAGCGACACGAGCAGGCTCGTGACATCCTTGCCCCGGCCGACGGGACCGGAGGCCTTGCGGCCCAGCACGAAGAACCGCGTCGTGTTGTCCGCCTTGTCCTGGATGTTTCGCACCACGATCGGCACGCCGTAGTGCTCCGCGGCGAGTTCGCCGGCCACGGCCGCCGTGCCCGGCTCCTGCCGGGCGAATTGCACGGCGCGCGACGTGCTCGGCGCGTCGACGAGCTGCGCGTGCGGCAGATGCCGCTGGAGCCAGTGCCGGCACTGCGCGAGCGCCTGATCCTTGGAGTAAACGCGCGTTATTTCCTCGAGCGGAGAGTTCGAAATCAAGGCGTGGTTTATCTCGAGGTAGATCTGCGCGACGATTTTCAGGTCGCTCTCGACAAAGCTGTCGAGCGCTTCCCGCACCGAGCCTTCGGTGGAATTTTCGATCGGGATCACCGCGTAATCGTTCTCGCCCTTTTCGACGGCGGTGAAGATGTCGCTCACCGTCGCCATCGCGTGGTAGTCGACGCTGGCGCCGAATTTTTTCAGCGCCGCCGCATGGGTGTTGCTCGCCTCGGGGCCGAGGTACGCGACCATCAGCGGCTTCTCGAGGGCGATGGCCGCCGACATGATTTCGCGGTAAATCGCGCGCAACGCCTCGTTCTTGATCGGTCCCTGGTTTTGCGCCGTCACCTTGCGCAGCACCGCGTCCTCGCGCTCCGCCACGTAAATCTGCCCGCCCTGGCTGCGCTTCAGTTTTCCAATCTCTGCCGCCAGCGCGAGCCGCTGGTTGAGCAACTCGACCAGCTTCTTGTCGAGGTGGTCGATCTTTTCGCGGATGGGCCCGAGTTCCATGTCAGGTTTGCGGGGCCGGCCCGCCGGCGATCGCCACGGGTTCGACCGGTGCTCGCCTGGCGTCATCGTCTGACGGCCGGGGCAGGGGCGCCTCGAGCGGCAACTGCTCGTCCGCCAGCCCCATGTCGGTATCGCCCGGCGTGTGCGCGTTGGAGGAATTTTTCAGCCATTCGTCGATTTGCCGCGACGAAAGCACGTCCGACGCCGGCAGTTCGTCGAGCGACTTGATGCCCACGAACTCCAGGAACTGGTCCGTGGTCCCGTACTGGATTGGCCGGCCCGGCGAGTCAGCGCGGCCCACGATGTAGATGAGCTCGCGTTCGAGCAACTTGTTGATGCCGGCCTCGGCCGAGACGCCGCGAATCGTCTCGATCTCCCCGCGGGTCGCCGGCTGGCGATACGCGACCACCGCCAGGGTCTCGATCGAAGACTGGCTCAGTCTTACGGGTGGCGGCTCCTGCCGCAGGATGCGCAGCCAGCGCGCGAAACGCGGATGGGCCACCAGCCGGTAACCGGCGTTGCCCTCGATCAGGAGCAGTCCGTCGTCGGACGCGCGGAGTTCCGCCGCGATCTCGTCCATCGTCTCGCGAATCTGCGCTGCCGTAATCAGGGAAGGTACATCCTCGTAAAGCTCCGGATCCTGCGGTTGATCGGCGGCAACCTCGACGACATCCGGCGTTTCCGCCGCGGACACCACGCGGCTTTTGTCCTTCCCGGCTGGGCTGCCTCCGTCATCGGCCGGCTCCGCCGGCTTGCTTTCGCCGCTCACGGGCCCGGCCGCAAACTCCCACGCCCGCTCGTGAAACCGCGTGAACGCGGCCTGGATATCCTTGGACGCAAGCGGCTGGTTGGAGGACAGCAAGAGTGCTTTGAGCACTTTTTTCAGGTTGAATGCCATGCGGAAAAATCGCGACGAGTGATGCGCCGCGTCCGGACGCATGCAACCTGAATTTGTCGGGCGCGCAGGCGTTGGTCGGACTTCACCATCGGCACGAACACGCTTGCCCGCCTCCAGCCGCTCTGGTCTCCTGCGGCGGATTTCCGCCATGAGTTCCGCTTCCCATTCCCTCCGCAAGTTCTCCTCCGTCGTGCACGACGGCCCCAGCCGGGCCGGCGCCCGCTCGATGCTCCGCCCCGTCGGCTTCACCGAAGCCGATTTCGAAAAGCCCGTCGTCGGCGTGGCTTCGACCTGGGCGATGGTCACTCCGTGCAACATGCACATCGATCAGCTCGCCCGTGAAGCCGAGGCCGGCGCCAATGCCGCCGGCGGCAAGGCGATCATCTTCGGCACGATCACCGTTTCCGACGGCATCAGCATGGGGACCCCCGGCATGCGCTACTCGCTCGTGTCGCGCGAAGTCATCGCCGACTCGATCGAAACCGTCGCCGGTGCCGAGGGTTTCGACGCCGTGGTCGCGATCGGCGGCTGCGACAAAAACATGCCCGGCTGCGTCATGGCGCTCGCCCGCCTCAACCGCCCCGGCGTGTTTGTCTACGGCGGCACGATTTTGCCCGGCATCCATCCCGACTCGAAGAAGGAGTGCGACATCGTTTCGGTCTACGAGGCCATTGGCCAGCACGCCGCCGACCGGCTCGATGATGAGGGCCTGGCAAAGATCGAAACCTGCTCGATTCCCGGGCCGGGCTCTTGCGGCGGCATGTACACCGCCAACACCATGGCATCCGCGATCGAGGCGCTCGGCATGAGCCTCCCCAACAGCTCCGCGCAAATCGCCATCAGCAGCGAGAAGAAGGATGACTGCCGCCGCGCCGGCGCCGCCGCGCTCGCCCTCCTTAAGGCCGGCATCAGGCCCCGCGACATCATGACGCGCAAGGCGTTCGAGAATGCGATCACCGTCGTCATCGCCCTCGGTGGCTCGACCAACGCCGTGCTCCATCTCCTCGCCATGGCCCACGAGGCGCACGTGAAGCTTTCGATCGACGACTTCACGCGCATCGGCAAACGGGTTCCCGTCCTCGCCGACCTCAAGCCCTCGGGCAAGTACGGCATGGTCCACCTCACCCGCATCGGCGGCCTCCCGCCCCTCATGAAGGTGTTGCTCGACGCCGGGCTGCTGCATGGCGGCTGCCTCACCGTCACGGGCCGGACCGTGGCCGAGAATCTCCGCGAGGTTGGGGCGTATCCGACCGACCAGGACGTCGTCCGCCCGCTCTCCAACCCCATCAAGCCCGACAGCCACCTGCGCATCCTTTATGGCAATCTCGCGGCCGGGGGCGCCGTGGCGAAGGTCACCGGCAAGGAAGGCCTCGTCTTTTCGGGCCGGGCGATCGTCTTTGAAAGCGAAGAGGCCGCGCTCGCCGCAATCCTCGACGGCCGCGTGAAGGCCGGCCACGTGGTGGTCATCCGCAACGAGGGCCCGGTGGGCGGCCCCGGCATGCGCGAAATGTTGAGCCCGACCAGCGCCATCATGGGCAAGGGTCTGGGCAAGGACGTCGCGCTCATCACCGACGGCCGTTTCTCGGGCGGCAGCCACGGTTTCGTCGTCGGCCACATCACGCCCGAGACGGCAACCGGCGGCCCGATCGCGATCGTCAAGAACGGCGACCCGATCACGATCGACGCCGTGAAGAACGAACTCACCCTCGGCCTCCCCGCCAAGGAGATCAAAGCCCGCCTCAAGGCCTGGAAGCCGAGGAAAGCCAGGGAAACGCGCGGCGTCCTCGCCAAGTACGCCAGGCTCGTCACCAGCGCCTCCGAGGGCGCAGTCACCGACAAAAATCTCTAGCGCTGGCGGTCCGCGCGCGGACCGTTCCAGAGGGCCGCGAGGTGTCGTCGTCGCGGAGCAGGGTCAGGGCTAAACATTGGACTTGCCTCCGGCGAGGCGCCGGCGTTGTTTGGCCGGCATGGCGCGAAAACTCAGACTGGAATTTCCCGGGGCCTGTTACCACGTGATCAATCGCGGGAATTTCGGGGCCGACGTGTTCAAGACGGAAAGGGCGCAGGAGGCGTTCGAGCAGTGCCTGTTTGAGGCGTGCGCGAAGTCAGGCTGGGTGCTGCATGCCTTTGTGATCCTGCGCAACCACTACCACCTCGCGCTGGAGACACCCGAGGGCAATCTGGCGACCGGAATGCAGTGGCTGCAGACGACCTTTGCCAACCGCTTCAACCGGCGGCGCGGAAAGAGCCGTCACCTGTTTCAGGGCCGGTACAAGGCGCTGCTGGTCGAACCCGGAACGGCGCTGGGCCAGGTTTGCCACTCCATCCATCTGAACCCGGTGCGGGTCGGCGCGGTCACGGTTCAGCGGCTGGCCGGCTTTCGCCCGTCGAGTTATTGGTATTTGCAGCAACCGCGGCGAAGGCCGGACTTCCTGCGGGTCGACACGGCGCTGGCGGAGGCCGGGGGATTGGGGGACACGGCGGCGGGGCGGCGGCGTTATGCGGACTTTCTGGCGTGGCAGGCCGCGGAGGGCCCCGCCGGGCGCAACCGGGCCTACGTGCAAATG
>JACQWL010000053.1 GCA_016209255.1 Verrucomicrobiota bacterium | reverse complement strand
TCGTATGACGGGCGTCGGCAAGCGACGCCCCTACATCTCGACAGGATCGTTGCGGGCATGCCAACGCTGGTCCTCACGCGATGGCCCTCCGCTTCCGCGTTCGCACGCCGGCAATCCAGCCGCGGAATCTTTCCGACTGCAGTAGCGAGACGGCGATAATCAACAGCGCCTTCGGCATCGGCGCCACCGCCGGCGGCACCCCGACGTTGTACATGGTCGTGGTGAGCGTCTGAATCAGCAGCGCGCCGAGAAAAGAACCGAGAATCGAAAATCGCCCGCCGGTCAGGGCCGTGCCCCCCACGACCACGGCAAAGATCGCATCGAGTTCGGCGTTCGCGCCCGCGCCATAAGCATCGGCCGCGCGGATGTTCGCCGCCGTCAGCGCGCCACTCAGTCCGGCACACGCCCCGCAGAACACATAGGCGAGTGCCTTGACCCGCGCCGCGGCGAGTCCGGCGAAACGGCTGGCCGTCTCGTTGTCGCCGACCGCCTCGACAAACAGCCCCGCCGCCGTCCGGCGCAGAAACAGGTGGGTGGCGAAGAAGAGCAGCCCCACGAGCAGCGGTGCGAACGGCAGCCCGAAGACGAAGCCGGTGGCCAAAAATTCGAACCGCGGGCTGGCGATGATAATCACCTGGCCGCCGACGATCAGCTGTGCGATGCCGCGGCCTGCCACCATCAGGATTAGCGTCGCCACAATCGGCTGGATGCCGATCCGCGCGACAAGCACGCCGTTGATCGCGCCCGCGAACACTCCGGCGCCCACCGCCGCCGCCAGTGTCACCGCCAGCGCGGTTCCGCCTTGCAACAGGATGGCGCAAACGGCGCCGCTGATCGCGACCACCGAGCCGACCGACAAATCAACGCCGCCCGTCGCGATGACCAACGTCATGCCGAGCGCCAGCAGCATGGTGCGCGAGCCCTGCACCAGGATGTCGACCGGCACGCCGTAAACATGGCCGCCCAGCAGGGTGATGCGCAAAAACGCGGGGTTCATCACCGCATTGAGCACGACCAACAGGGCGAGCCCGATCAGCGGCCAGATGACGGGAGTTTTGCGGAGCGCCGAGTCACTCATGGGTCCCCGCCATTACGTGCATGAGGCGCTCCGGCGTGAGAGCGTCGCCCGACACCTCACCGGCAAGCGTGCGCTCGCGCAGCACGAGGACGCGCGAGCAGTTGCGCACCATCTCTTCGATCTCCGAGGAAATGAGCAGCACGGCGAGGCCCTCGGCGCGGAGCTTCGCGATCAACTGTTCGATTTCCGCCTTCGCGCCGACGTCGATGCCGCGGGTCGGCTCGTCCAGGATGATCGCCTCCGGCTGGGTCGCGAGCCAACGTGCGAGCAGCACCTTCTGCTGGTTGCCACCGGAGAGATTTCGGATGGGCGTCTCTGCATCGGGGGTTTTGATCTGCAGGGCGCGGATGTAGTGGGCGCAGAGTTTTTCCTGGTCGCTGCGCGCCAGCGTGCGCCAGGCGCCGCGCTTTGCCTGCAACGCAAGAATCAAGTTCTCGCGCACCGAGAGATTGGGCAACAGCCCTTCCGATTTGCGATCCTCCGAGCAAAGCGCCAGCCCCAGCCGCACGGCGTCGCGGGGCGAACGCAGGTGTGCCGGCGTCGCGCGCACCCGAATCTCGCCCGCGTCAGCCCGATCGATTCCGAACAGCAAGCGCGCTGTTTCCGTGCGGCCCGACCCGAGCAGGCCGGCCAGCCCGGTGACCTCACCGCGGCGCAGCGTCAGATCGAGCGGCTGGATCGCGCCCCGGCGTCCGAGCCGGCGCGCCTCCAGTACCGGCGCCGCAGCGCCCTCGACCGGGACGACCGGCGCGGGCGCCGATTGCCGGCCGGCCTCGTCCTTGACTTCGCGACCGAGCATTTTGCCGACGAGCGCAAGCCGCGGCAGATCCGTCGTCGCGTATTCGCCGACCAGCTGGCCGTTGCGCAACACCGTCATGCGATCGCTCACGGCGTAGACCTGCTCGAGGAAATGCGTGACGAACACGATCCCGAGGCCATCACCCCGCAGCCGGCGCATGACCTTGAAAAGTTCGGCGACCTCCTTCTCGTCGAGGCTCGCGGTGGGCTCGTCGAGCACCAGCAGCCGCGCGCGCAAGTCGAGGGCGCGGGCGATGGCCACCATTTGCTGGAGGGCGACGGACAGCGAGCCGAGTTCCGCGTCGACGTCGCACGTGAGATCGAGCCGGGAGAGCGCTTCCCGGGCATGGCGGCGCATCGCCCGCCAGTTGATGAAACCGAAACGCCCGGGTTGCCGGCCCAGCGCGATGTTTTCCGCGACCGAGAGCGCGGGAATGAGATTCACCTCCTGGTAGACGGTGCTGATCCCGGCGCGCTCGGCGGCCTTGGGTGACTCCGGGTGGATGTCGCGACCATCGAACAAAATGACGCCGGCGTCGGCCGCGTGCACGCCGGTGAGCACTTTGATCAAGGTCGACTTGCCCGCGCCGTTTTCGCCCAGGAGCGCGTGAATCTCCCCGGCGCGCACGCGAAAGTCGACATCCTGCAGCGCGGTCACGCCGACGAAGCGCTTCGTGATGCCGCGGAGTTGAAGCAGGGGTTCTTGTTCCACAAAAGCCAGGATTAGGTTTTAGCTGCGCGAAAACCTCAATACTGGCGCGAGGCGACCACCGTGGCGGCATTGGTATGGTCGAAGAGTTCGTCCTTGTTGAAGAGTTTCTTCGGCACTTTCTCGCCGGCGAGAAGCTTGGCGGCGGTGTCGTAGACCTTCGGGCCGAAGAGCGGATTGCATTCGACGGTGCAGTTAATCTTCCCGTCCACCACCGCCTGGATGGCTTCCTTGATCGCATCGATCGACACGATGACGATGTCCTTGCCCGGTTTTTGTCCGGCCTCCTCGATCGCCTGGATTGCGCCAAGGGCCATGTCGTCATTGTGCGCGTAAACGATGTCGATGGTGCGCCCGTGTTTCTTGAGCAACGACTCCATCACTTCCTTGCCATTGGCGCGCCGGAAATCGCCGCTCTGCGCGTCGAGGATCTTCAGACCGGGATATTTCGCGATCCCCTCGGCGAAGGCCTTGCGTCGCTCGTTGGCCGGCGCGGAGCCGACCGTACCCTGGAGTTCGACGATGCGGCCCTTTCCACCGGTGTGCTTGGCGAGCCAGTCGGCGGCCATGCGACCCTCCTCGTAAAAATCGGAACCGATGAAACACGAAAACAGCGACTCATCCGAGGTCTGGATGGACCGGTCGGTGAGGATGACGGGGATTCTCGCGCGCCTGGCCTCGCGCAGCACGGGGTCCCAGCCGGTTTCGACAACCGGCGCGATGACGATGGCATCCACGCCCTGCGTGATGAACGAGCGCACCGCGCGAATCTGGTTCTCCTGTTTGCCCTGCCCGTCGGAAAACTTGAGGTCGATGCCGCGTTTTTCCGCCTCGGATTTCATCGAGACGGTATTCGCGGTCCGCCACGCGCTCTCGGCGCCGGTTTGCGCGAAGCCGATCGTGAGCGGTTTTTTTGGCCGCGGCCGCTCGCAGCCCGGCACGGTAAAGAGGACCAGCACGCCGAGGCCGGCAAACAAAAGGAAACGGGTGAACTCACGTGGAAACATGGAATTCATGTCCGGGAGATAATTGAGCGTGTGCAGTCAAAACGCCGGTACGCATCAGGGCAAGGAGGCTCTGGGAGCGGTCGCCGCATGGTCTTTCGTTTTCTTGCGTACCGCTTCATCCTTCTGCACGCGACACATCGAGGCCGGTCGCGGCCAGATGCGTAGATGCGGGCTCAGTTTCTGTTTTCGTACCACTTGAGGTTCGCCGTGGCGGAACCGATCGCGGCGATGTCGGGTTTGCCGTCGCCATTGAGATCGACGACGACGCACGAGGCCGCGGTGATTCCCCCGATGTCGAGGGCGTGACGCGTCCAGTGCTGCCCCGGGCTGTCATCCGCAAGGTAATAAACCAGGCCGCCGCGGTTGCCCCGATAACCGGCGACGATGGCGTCGCGACCATCGCCCGCCAAATCCGCGGTGGCGAGGGCGTGCCCGTCCGTGAAGGTTTCGTCGATGACCTGACGGATCCAATCGCCGTTTTGCTCGTGGTAGATGACGACCTGGTTGCCATGCCACGGTTCAAGACTGCAAAGAAAACGACGCCCTTGGAGATGCCCAACGACCACATCGCTGGCGCCGCTTTTGGGCCAGGCTGCCGAATTGCCCTTGGAGATTTCAGTGCGGGTCCAATTCCCGTCCGCCCGCCGCGTGTTCAGGTGGATTCCCCCGAAGCTCGCGGTGAGAATTTCGTCCCGGTGATCGCCGTCCCAGTCGACCACGCAGATGCCGTGCATCACCCCTTCGTTTTCGTCGGTGATCAGCATGCGTTTCCACTCGCCGGGGCGGTAGTAAAGCAGCGGCGTGCGGCTCCGGTAGTCGGGACCTGAAGCGTGTGCGTCCGTGAGCGGACCATTGATCACGACTGGTTTTCCCCGGCCGTCGATGTCGGCGAGCCGCAGGCGGTGTGTCGTCGGCAGCCGATCGATTTCCTTGATTTTCCAAGGCTGGCGCACGTCGCCGTCCGGCTCCAGCACCCAGACATTGCCGATGCTGTTCCTGGCTTCGCTGGAAAAACCGCTGCCGACGACCATGACGGGGTGTCCCTCCGACTCGAAGACCACGCAGTTGATCATCCGGGGCAAATTCGCGGCGAGGACGTGACGCTGCCAACCGGGGTTTTCGAACCAAACCAGCTCCGGCATTCCGCTGGCGAGCGCGATCAGGTCCGGTTTGCCGTCCCGGTTGAGGTCGGCGACGACGACCTGGTATCCGCCGCGCAGTTTGGTCGCGATGGTGTGCTCAAAAAATTGCGGCGGCTTGCTCGCACCGAGTGAAAGCCAGCCGCCGACGAGCAGGAGAACACAGCGGAGGATGTTTTGCCTGTGCGCACGCGAACCAGAGCGCGGTGGCACGCGGGATAATTGTCCGTGTGGGATCATTTGTGGGCTCAATATCGAGTGTAGGGGCGTCGCTTGCCGACGCCCGCTTCCACGTCGTAGGCCGGGCGTCGGCGAGCGACGCCCCTACATTTCGACTGCTGGGATATGGGTTGGAGTGCCAGGAGAAACCGGCGAATGAAAGCCCCGTCCTAATTTCCCGGGGCGACCGGCGGCGGGCCCGCCGGGTGTTGCGAAGGAGTTTTTGGCTCCACCGTGAACGCCAGGCCGGCGATCTTCCATCCACCGTCCGTCTTGACCAGGGTAAACACGTCGATGCCGCTATGGGAGAATTTGCCGTTGCGATGAAAATCGTAGGGCGTCCACACCATGGCGATCCGATCGTGGACCATCACGGTCGCATCCCACATGCGCTCGAGCGGGCGGTCTTTCCCGGTTGCCAGGCCGGCAAGATATTCCTCGTGGGTGCGCCGGCGCAGGACAAACCCGCCGGGATCATCGCGCACGGCGTAGTACTGCCCGTCCGGAAGCAGCACGGCCCTCGCGCCGTCGACATCCTTGGCCGCCATCGTGTCGAAGAACCTCTGGACAACATCGAGGACGGATTTGCGCTCGCCGGCATTGGCACCCGTGGCCGTGGCAGACGACGTCGTTTGAGGCATGGCCAGGGAGACGAGGAAGAACAAAAGGAGCGGAAGGCGCGAGCGATGTTTCATGGGGTGACGGAGGAAAATCCCGGTGAACGAGGGGAAAACGAGACAACTCGTATCGCCGGCCTACGGCCTGGTGGCGAGTGGATAGTGCCGGCTGGACGCCGTGGGGCGGTTTGCGGCGGCGACGGATGGCTTGTAATTCAACGCTGCGGCGGCCACAGAAAGAGTGATGTCACGTGACTGCACCCACCTGTTACGGCGTCGGCTCCGCGGCTTGCTGCTGGCCGGCATCGGGATTGGGCTGGCGATTCCCGGCCGGTGCGCCACCCCGCCGGGCGCGCCCGTCGACTTCAACCGCGATATCCGGCGGGTGCTCTCCGAAAACTGCCTGAAGTGCCACGGACCGGATCCGAAGGAACGCAAAGGCAACAAGGGCGGGTTGCGACTGGACTTGCGAGACAGCGCCCTGGCCGACCGGGGCGGTTACGCGGCGATCGTGCCGGGCGATCCGGAGCAGAGCGAACTCTACCTGCGCATCACCGAGACGAACGAGGATGACGTGATGCCGCCGCTGGATTCCGGCAAGAAACTCACGCCACGGGAAATCGCGCTGCTCAAGGCGTGGATCGAGCAGGGCGCCGAATACGCGCCGCACTGGTCTTACGTCCCGCCCACGCGACCGGCTTTGCCGCCAGTGCGCGACAAGGCCTGGCCGGTGAACCCCATCGACCACTTCATCCTCGCCCGCCTCGATCGGGAGGGGCTGCGTCCGTCACCCGCGGCGGATCGTCCCACCCTCGCGCGCCGCGCCGCGCTCGACCTGACGGGCCTGCCGCCGGCGCCCGAGGAAGTGCGGCGCTTCGAAAACGATCGGGAGCCCGGCGCGTATGAGCGGATGGTGGACCGGTTGCTGCAGCAGGAATCCTACGGCGAACACTGGGCCCGCCTGTGGCTCGACCAGGCCCGCTACGCGGACTCGGCCGGCTACGCGGACGATCCGGCGCGCACGATCTGGGCGTATCGCGATTATCTGATTCGGTCGTTCAATGCCAACAAGCCCTTCGACCAATTCACGGTCGAGCAGCTGGCCGGCGATTTGCTGCCGAACCCAACCGAGGAACAACTGATTGCCACCGCGTTTCACCGCAACACCCCGACCAACAGCGAGGGCGGCACGATCGACGAGGAGTTTCGCAATGTGGCCGTGGTCGATCGCGTCAACACGACCATGACGGTCTGGATGGGCACGACCATGGGATGCGCCCAGTGCCACACGCACAAATACGATCCGTTCACGCAGAACGATTACTTTCGCCTGTTCGCCATCCTCAACAATACGGGCGACGCAGATCGAAAAGACGAAGCCCCCGTGTTGTCGCTCTTTACGCCCGAGCAGAAGCAGCAGCGAAAGCCGTTGGAAACGGAGATCATCGCGCTGGAGAAGACCCTGGGCACGAGGACTCCGGCCGTGCTCGCGGCGCAGCCCGCGTGGGAAAAGAGATTCGAGACCGAGCTCCCGTGGGACCAAATCGCACCGGCGGAAATGAAATCGAAGGCCGGCGCGGTCATGGCCCTGACCGATGAGGGCGTGATCCGGGTGGAACGCCAGGGCGAGACCGATGTTTACACCGTGGCTGCGACCGTGGGCGCGGAGCAAACGCTGACGGCATTGCGGCTCGAAACGCTGCCCGACGACGCCCTGCCGGGCAACGGGCCGGGCCACGCTGGCGGCGCGTTTGTGGTCACGCGCGTTGTGGCGTCGGCCACGCCGCCGGAGCAACGCGAGGTGGCGGGGCGTTATCTGCGGATCGAGAATCCCGGAAAAGAAAAGGTGCTTTCGCTGGCGGAAGTGCAGGTCTTCGGCGGCGGCGAGAACCTGGCGCCCGCGGGCGAGGCCACGCAGAGCAGCACCGCCACCGAGGGTGAGGCGAAGCGGGCGATTGACGGGAAGACGAACGGCAATTTTGACCAGGGCCGGACGACAACGCTGACCGAGACATCGGAGAGCCCGTGGTGGGAGGTGGATCTCAAGTCGACGCAGTCGATCGAGCGCGTGGTCGTGTGGAACCGCACCGACGGCAAGTTGGGCAGCCGGCTGATCGGCGCGCGGCTGACGCTGCGGGATGAACAGCGCGCCGTGGTTTGGGAGGCGCGCGTGGAAAAGGCGCCGGCGCCCAGCGTTGAATTTTTCGTCAGCGGCGCACGGACGATCCGATTCGCCTCGGTCCACGCCGACTACACGCAGGAAGGCTTTGCCGCCGACTCGGTTCTCAACGCGAAAACCGGCAGGGAAAAAGGCTGGGCGATCGGACCGCATGTGGGGCAGCGCCACGAATTGATCTTGATTCCCGCGGCCCCGGTGACGCTGCCGGCTGGCGCGCGGCTGACCATAAAGATCGAACAGCTGTCGAAGAAAAAGCATCACACGCTCGGCAAACTGCGGCTTTCGTCGAGCGGCGATGCGCGCGCCCCGGAGATCATCCGGACGCCCGCGCCGGTGCTCGATGCACTCAAGATTCCGGCCGCCGACCGTTCGGAAGCGCAACGCGAGGTCGTGACCGGCCATTACATGACCGTGGCGCCGGCGTTGGAGACCGAGCGGCAGCGCCTCGCCACGCTGATCAAACAACTCGACGCCGTGAAGCCCTTCACCACGGTGCCGATCCTGAGCGACCTGGCCGGGGACAAGAGCCGCAAGACGCACGTGCAGCGGCGCGGCAATTACCTCGATCTCGGCGACGAGGTCACGCCGGGGCTGCCGGGCGCGCTGCATCCGCTGTCCGCCGGGCTCCCTGCAAATCGTCTCGGGCTGGCCCGATGGCTGGTGGATGCGAACAATCCGCTGACCGCACGGGTGATCGCGAACCTGTTTTGGGAGTCCATTTTTGGCCTCGGCATCGTTCGCACCGGCGAAGACTTCGGCACCCAGGGCGATCCGCCGTCGCATCCCGCGCTGCTCGACTGGCTGGCGGTCGAGTTCAAGGAGAGCGGCTGGGATATCAAACACCTCCTCAAACTGATGGTGACCTCGACGGCGTACCGGCAATCGTCGCGCATTTCGCCGGAGTTGCTCGCCCGTGACCCGGAAAATCGCCTGCTCGCGCGCGGGCCGCGTTTCCGGCTCTCCGCCGAGATGATTCGCGACCAGGCGCTTTTCGTGAGCGGGTTGCTGAGTCGAAAAATGTATGGCGCGCCGGTCAATCCCCCGCAGCCGAAGATGGGGGTGTCGGCCGCGTTTGGCAGCGGCATCGACTGGGAAAACAGCATCGGTGAGGACCGGTACCGCCGCGGGCTCTACACCACGTGGCGCCGCTCGAATCCCTATCCGTCGATGATCACCTTCGATGCGCCGAGCCGCGAGGTCTGCACGGTCCGGCGCGAGCGCTCCAACACGCCCTTGCAGGCGCTCGTGACGCTCAACGATCCCGTCTACCTCGAGGCCGCCCAGGCACTCGCCCGGCGCATGGCGGTCGCAGGCAGCGCGCCGGCCGACAAACTGCACCATGGTTTTCGACTCTGCCTGACCCGTGCGCCGCGCGACAAGGAAACCGAGGCGTTGCTCGCCCTCTACGCGAGGACCCGCGAAAGGTTCGTCCGGGATCCGGAGCAGGCGATCGCCGTGGCCACCAACCCGCTCGGCGCGCTGCCGGCGGAGGCCGATCCCGTCGAACTGGCGGCCTGGACCGTGGTGGGCAACATCCTGCTGAATCTCGATGAACTGCTCATGAAACCGTAGCCGCCTGTCGGGCGTGAGTCTAAGCCGTGTCCATGCAGTCGAACCACATTCCACGAATGAACGGTCGGACACCAATTGGTGTAGGGCTGGCGCTTGTCGCCACGCCGCATGTTTCAGTCGAAAAGCGGCGCGTCGGCAAGCGACGGCCCTACACTCTATTGCATCGTTACGGCTAAAAATTTTTGTGCGATGACGAAGACTCTTCGAGCAATCGGTAGCTCCTTCCCCGACAGGCGGCTAAAGCCACGCTGCGCGCGGCATGATGGGAGTAACCTTCGGGAGAGGCGAAAAACCTCGGCGCTCTCACGGCAGACCTCCGGGACGGGGGGCCCCACGGTCGGAACGAAAATGTCGATTGAGGGGTTTGCCTGGTTGGGTTGACGGGCTATCCTTAATTCGTTCGCCATCCTATCCCCCACATCCGACTAACGCCCGGCGCTCCGCATGCATCCTTATCTCCAAACCCTGCAGCACACCACGCGGCGCCATTTCCTGAAAGAATCGGCCGCCGGCGTTGGGGCGATCGCCCTCGCCACCCTGCTGGGGCGCAACGCGTCGGCCGCGTCCGTGGCCGGGGCAAACCCGCTCGCCGTCCGGCAGCCGCATTTCGCGGCCCGGGCCAAACGCGTCATCTACCTGCACCTGACCGGTTCGCCGCCGAACCTCGACCTGTTTGATTACAAACCCGAATTGGTGCGCCGCGATGGCCAGGATTGCCCGGACGAGTTCGTGAAGGGCAAGACCTTCGCCTTTACCGCCGGCATCCCGAAGCTGATGGGCACGCCGCGGACGTTTGCCCAATACGGGAGCGGCGGCCACTGGATGTCGGACGCCATCCCGCATCTGCACAGCGTGGCGGACGACCTGTGCATCATTCACTCGATGCACACCGATCAGTTCAACCACGCCCCGGCGGAACTGCTCCTGCTCACCGGCTCACCGCGTCCCGGCCGCCCGTCGATGGGGTCATGGGTCACCTATGGCCTCGGCACCGAAAACGAGAACCTGCCCGGTTTCGTGGTGCTGATCTCGAGCGGCGTGCAACCCAACGGCGGCAAGAATTCTTACAGCAGCGGTTTTCTCCCCTCCGTTTTCCAGGGCGTGCAATGCCGCTCGAAAGGCGACCCGGTGCTCTACGCCTCCGATCCCCCGGGGTTCGATCGCACGTTGCGTCGCGAAAGCCTCGATACGCTGCAGTCCCTGAACGAGCTCCAGGCCGGCGAACTCGGCCACCCGGAAACCCGCACGCGCATCGCGCAATACGAACTGGCCTACCGCATGCAGATGTCCGTCCCCGAGGTGATGGACATCACGCGCGAACCCCCTGCAACCATCGCCGCCTACGGGGCGCAGCCCGGTGAGTCGAGCTTCGCCAACAACTGCCTGCTCGCCCGCCGGCTGGTGGAGCAGGGTGTGCGATTCGTCCAGTTGTTCGACTGGGGCTGGGACTTCCACGGCACCAACGAACGCGAGGACATCCGCGACGGGCTCACGAAAAAGTGCGCCACGATGGATCAGCCGGTCGCCGCCCTCATCACGGACCTGCGCCAGCGCGGGCTGCTGGATGAAACGCTCATCGTGCTCGGCGGCGAGTTCGGTCGCACGCCGTTCCGCGAAGGCCGCACGGCGGCCAGCGAAATCCTCGGGCGCGATCACTATCCGGATTGTTACACCATGGTGCTGGCCGGGGGCGGCATCAAAGGCGGTCTCTCTTATGGCGAGACGGACGACCTCGGTTTCAACGTGGTGCGGAACAAGGTTCACGTGCACGACCTCCAGGCCACGCTGCTCCATCAGCTCGGATTCAACCACGAGCGCCTGACCTTCCGCACCGAGGGCCGCGACTTCCGCCTCACCGACGTGCATGGCAGCGTGGTGAAGGACCTCCTGGCTTGATTTTGGCGGGTGCGGCACCCGCCAAAATCAATAGGTGCCTTTCAGCCCGAGGCCGAACTGGACTCCATAATGCGCCCGCTGAAACTGCCGGGCATAGGCCGGAGTCGCCGAGCCGTACCGCAAGAGGGTCTGGGGCTCGTTCAACAGGTTGTTGACACTGCCGGCCAGGGACAAGCGGCGGGTTAGCTGATACGCGAGGTACATGTCCAGCGTGGTGCGGGCCTTGTAGTACTCGAACCCATCCGGCCCGAATGCCAGCTGCGCCCCGCGCTTGTCCAGCCCGCGGTAATTCCACCGCGTGGTCACGGTGATCTGTTTCCGGTTGAACGACGCGCCCCAATTTCCGCTCTTGGGAATGAAGCTGGTGAATGACGCCTGCCGGTTTCCCGCCAAGTTCAACTTCGTGGCATTGGCAAACACCGTGAAGTATCCGCCCCAACCTCCCAGTCCCCGCAGCGAATGGCGGAGATTGAACTCACCTCCGGTGATGCGGGCGTCGCCGGAGTTGAACTTGGTGGACAAGTTCCAGCCCACATAACGGGGATCGAGGCCGACCTCCTCCAAATCCGCCGGGGTGGCGAAGCGGACGGCATCGCCGAAGAAGTTCTTGATTTCCTTGAGGAACACACTTGCGCTGAACAGACCGCCCTGCGGCGTATAATATTCCAGGGACAAGTCGTAATTGTCGGCGGTCCACGGCCGGAGACTGGTGTTGCGGACGGTGAGGGTGCCCTTCAAGACCGTCGGGTCGTTGAGCTGGTCTTCGGTGAGATCTCGTTCGCTGATGGTCGTCCGGGGAATGATGTCGGTGAAATTTGGCCGGCCGTACGTCCTGGCATAGGCGGCGCGCGCGAGGAAATTCTCCCTGAGGTCGAACGTCGTGTGGAGGCTCGGATAGTAGCCATCGTACGTCCGGTTGGCCTTGGCGGCGCGTTCCTGCCGGGTCAGGCGCAGTTCTTCCATGGAGCCGACGAGACCCGCGTCAGGCTTCCGGATCTGCCGTCCGGCGCCGTCCCGGACAAAGGTGCCGTTCGCGTTGCGCTGAAAGACGGCAGTGGGGTCGAAGAGCGAGCCCCGGCCCTCGTCGAGTGTCTTTTCATAACGGACGCCCGTGAGGATTTTCAGCCGGCTTTTGAAAAGGCTGGCCTCCGCCTGGAGATAGAGCGAGGAAACCGTCTCCGCAACGTGCTCGGAGTTGGTAATGCGATAATTCTCCTCCGCCACCTGCTGCGCCGGCGTCTTGATGAACAGGAGCGGATTGGCCTGATAGGCACTCCAGCCCCGGCTGGGCGAGAGCCAGGGGATGTTCTTGAAACCGAAATCGGAGTCCTGGTTCTTGTACACTTGCATCAGGTACGGGGCCAGCGAGGCGAGCGGATTGCCATCGGGACCGTTGAAGGTCCAGTTCCGGTTGCCCGGCTTCAAGTCCACGGTCTGGATCCGGCGCGCGCCGCCAAGCTGCACCGAGGATGGGAAAGGAAAGAAATCCAGCCGTCGCCGAAGGCTCAGGTTTCCGGAGTCGTAGTTGGACCAGTTCTTGCCTTGGGCGTTGTTGGTCGTCGTGCCCCGGTAATTGTCGATATTGTTGTAGTCGATGGGCTGATTGGCGTTGTCGAATACTTGGATTCTGCCCGGCCGGTCGCTCACGATGTCGAGAATAGAAACCCGGATCGGGTTTCGATTCGTGCCAATCATCTGGTAAAAGATGCCGGCGTCCTCGTAGCGACGCTTGGTCAGCGAGAAGGAGGTGCTGAGCCCGGCCTCGATCCGCCACTTGCCGTCGTCGAAGCGATAGTTCAGGTTGCCGGCGGTCGTTTCCTGATTGATGAGCTGATTGGTGCCGTTGTTGGTAATCGTCCCGCGGCCCGTCGCACCAATGGTATAGTTATCGCCGTAACTGAATGCCGATCCCGTGGCGGGAGTCGGCGTACCGTTGTTGCCCGCGTTGAACGTCAGCTGCAGCGTGCCGATCTCGGTCGTCGCCCGGTTCAACTGGCCGCCGAGGGACAGCACGGAATGGGGAGTGACCCGCCAGTCGACCTTCAAGCCGAGAGTGTTCCGCGTGATATTCCGCGGTCCGTCCAGCACCAGATAGGACTGCAGATATGGCCGGTCGATCGAAGAGGCAGTTCCGGTGCCGGCGCTGGCCCAGGCATTCCGGGTGAAATGCTGCTCGTTGTAGATGTTGTTCGTCATCCCCGACACGACGATGCCGAAATTTTTTCCGATCGGCAGGGTGTAGTCGAAATTGAATCCGGGAAGCAGCTTGTACGTAGTGCGATCGAGGTAGGAGTGGGGCGTCTTCTTGAGGGTGAGGTTGGCGCGGTCGCCGTTGCCCACCAGGTTGATCCCGTAGCGCAGGAGTGCGCCGCTGCGCTCGAATGCGCTCTTGCCGACCATGTTGACCGATCCACCGAGGGAATCCGCCGGCGTCGACGGAGTCGGAACTTTCGTCACCTCGATGCGCGAGATGTCGTTGAGCGCCATGCTTCTCAAATCGACGCTGCGCGTCGGGCTGACCCAGACATTGGAGGCCGGTGCGCCATCCGTCGTGATCGAGGTCATCCCGCCGCCGATGCCGCGAACCGAAATGCCCGCGATGTCCGCATTGTCGAACTCCGCCGTCAGCCCGGGAATGAATTTGAGGAACTCACCCACGCTGCTGCCCAGGGTGTCGCCGAGCGAGTCCGTGGACATGACGTTCTTGATGTTGGGTGCGAACCGTTGCTCGTTGGTCGCGATGGCCTGGGCATCCGTCTCCTTGTCCGCCGAGATCACGAATGCGTCCAGCGCGACCACCGCCTGGTTCTGCCCGTACCGCGCCTTGCTCGTCAGTCCCACATTCTGCTCGATCGATCCGCCCGCCGGGACGTCGAGCGCTATCTGCTGCAAATCCAGGTCGGTGTAAAACACCTCCAGCACGACCGGTCCCGTCCGCACATCGACGAGCCGGTAAATGCCGAATGCGTCGGTAAACGCGGTGAGATCCGTTCCCTTGAGCGAAACCCGCGCCTTGTTGAGAAACTGGCCGGTCACGACATTCTGCACGCGGCCGGTAATCGTCCCCGTTTGCCGGGTGGCAGTGGCGGCCGTGGCGTTTGCGGCGTGGAGGTCTTGAATTTGCGCGAAGGTCAAGGCGCAGCAGGCGCTCAAGAGGGTAATCGGGTATCCGAGATTCATAGGGATGGGAGGTTTCACCGGGGTTGCGGCATACGGCTGCCTGGGATCGTCTTGCGGGAGGAAATTGAGAGATGCGCCCGGCGCAGAACTTGTAGGAGCCTGCTTGCAGGCGATTTCACCGCGCACCGACGGTCAACGTCTCGAATCGCCTGCAAGCAGGCTCCTACATCTCTGCTGTTTGGTCTCATCTTGAACGCGAATTAGGATGACACGGTTTTGGCCCCGGCGGGACGCGGCACCGGTGGCTTTTTCTCGTCGAGGTTCTGCCCGGCCTCGGCGTCGGTGACGGCGGCGGAGTCGACGCCGCCCGGCGGCACGTCGAGTTTTGCGAGCCAGACGAGCGCGTTGAGCAGGAGCCGGCGCTGGTCGTCGTTTTGCCAGTTGAGGTGAAAGTGGCCGCCGGTGAAGCCGAAGCCGCGCCCGCCGTCGGGGCGCTCCACGGCCCACATCATCGTCTCGGGCCGGCCCTTGGCGGCCTGGATGTGCGGGTAGGGCCCCTTGGGATACACGTAGGGGCCGTCGCGCGTGGCGTCGGAGGGCCGGGCGACGAGGATGCCCTTTACGCCAGCCTTTCCGTCGCGGAAACGCAGGTTGAAGTACCACTCGTCCTTCGTCTTGAACGGCTTCACGCCGCGCGTGATCGGGTGCGCCGGCAGGGTAGTGTAGTCGGCCTCCCAGATGGGATTGCAGGAAAACGCGTTTTCGTAGTGGCCGCCGATCCATTCCTTCCATTCGGCGCCACCCTTGTCGGGCGTGACCTCCACGGCGTAGTGCGCGCACCCGAGGCTGACACCTTTTTTCATGAAACCGCGGAGAAGTTCGAGACGGTCAGGCTGAACGGCGAGATGGTTGGGGCCGCCGTCCGAGTAGATGAAGATCGCGTCCGCCCCGTCAAAGACCGCGTTGTCGTCGGCCTGTTTCCCGTCGACCGACCTGGTGGGCCAGCCGTTGGTGACGAGGACGGTCCGGAGACCGGGGATGCCTTCGAGCCGCTTTTGCAGCAGGATGGAGCCGGCGCGGAATTCGTGCATCAGCGGCGGATGGCTTACGGGTCCGGCGATCATGACCAGCTTGCGTTCGGCGGCGTGGAGGGCCGTGGCGCTGATCAAGACAAAGGCGGAGAGAAGGAGGTTGAGCTTCATGATGGGATGGTTTGGCGGGCTTTCGGCAGGGGCGAGACGAAAGTTGGTGGGGCGGAGCATTCCCGGTTAACCACGAAACACCTGGTGCGGCGCAGTCGCAACCGAATCAATTTCGCGAGGCATTGTTTTCCGCGGATCACCCAGCGCGGCGCAGCCGCAACCAAGTGAACCAAGACAGTTTTT
>JACQWL010000397.1 GCA_016209255.1 Verrucomicrobiota bacterium | reverse complement strand
CGACAAGCCGTTCCAAGCCCCAAATCATGGTATTGGACGGAGGTCGAAAGCCCTTCGACGCGCTGCGCTTGCTCAGGGCATTCGCCGCCGGCCTCGCTTGAAATGGCCTGCCATGAGCAAGCGCCGAGTCTGCGAGGCCCGTGTCGAATGGCTGCCCGACGTGGATTCGAACCACGACTAGGCGAGTCAAAGTCGCCTGTGCTACCATTACACCATCAGGCAGTGAGGTGAGGACGGGCTAAGCTGCGCCGCCCGCCGCGCCGGTCAAGAGTGGAAACGACGCCATCGTGCATCAATCGCCCTCCGCGCGCCCACCGCCCCGCCACCGGGCGCGCTCCACCCACGTCGGGGTCCGGCATCTCGGGCATTGACGTCGATTTTTCCTGCTCGTTTCCTGACCCCATGCGTGACTCCAAGCCGGCCGACCTTCGACCCAGATACCAGCGCGTGATCCTGAAGCTTTCCGGCGAAGTCCTGCGCGGCGGCAAGTCCGGCGATCCGATTGACGGCGCGACCCTCGATAAAATCTGCCAGCAGGTGAAGGAAATCCACGATCTGCGCGTGCAGGTCTGCGTGGTCATCGGCGGGGGCAACATCTTCCGTGGACTCAGCGGCGAGAAACGCGGCGTCGACCGCACCACCGGCGATTACATGGGCATGCTCGCCACGGTCATCAACGGCCTGGCGCTGATGGATTGCCTCGAAAAACTCGGCGTCAACACCCGCGTCCAGTCGGCCATCCCGATGAACCAGCTCGCCGAGCCGTTCATCCTCCGCCGCGCCATGCGCCACCTCGAGAAGAACCGCGTGGTCATCTTCGTTGCCGGTACGGGCAACCCCTACTTTTCCACCGACACCACCGCGGCCCTCCGCGCGAGCGAACTGCACGCCGACATCATCCTGAAGGCGACCAAGGTCGACGGCGTCTACGACAAGGATCCGAAAAAACATCCCGACGCCGTGAAGTTCGAGCAGATCACCTTCATCGACGCGCTCAAACAGCGGCTCAACGTCATGGATTCGACCGCGTTCTCGCTTTGCATGGACAACAACGTGCCCATCCTCGTGTTCGACCTCAACGACGAGCACGCCATTCGCAAGGCGATCGTCGGCGAGAAAATCGGCACGTTGGTCAAGAATTGATGTTTCACGGCCGCCGGCCTAAAAACTCGACCCCGCCGTTTCGACTCCTTCCTATCGCCACCGCATTCAACGCATCACATCATGAGCCATCCGATCCTTACTGACGCCCAGGCAAGAATGAAAAAGGCCGTGGACCATACGCTCCATGAATTCAGCACCATCCACACCGGCAAGGCCACGCCATCGATGGTCGAAGGCGTGACGGTCGAGGCCTACGGCTCGACCATGCGCCTCAAGGAATGCGCCGCCATCTCCACGCCCGACGCCCGGCTGATCCAGATCCAGCCGTGGGACGTGAGTCTCACCAAGGCGATCGCAAAGGGCATCATCGACGCCAACATCGGCTTCAACCCGATCGTCGACGGGAAAGTCATCCGCGTGCCGCTGCCCGAGATGAGTCGCGAGCGCCGGCAGGAATTCGTCAAGACCGCGCACCGGCTCGCGGAGGAAGGGCGTGTCCACGTGCGCAACGTCCGCCGCGAAATCCTCGAGACGGTCAAGAAAGCCAAGCTCCCCGAGGACGAAGCGAAGCGCCTGGAAAAGGACGTCCAGGCCGTGACCGACAGTTCGATCAAGAACATCAACGAACACCTTGCGCATAAGGAAAAGGATCTGCTCACGGTGTGAGTCCGTTTGAGCGTCAACTCCGCGAAACGGCTGTCCAAGCTCCAGAGAAACTCGAATCTTCAAAGCATCAATGATTGGAGTTTCATTGGAGCTTGGATGTTGAAGTTTGGAGCTTTCTCGCCGTGCCACAGACCCAATCCGCCCACGCGCCGAAGCGCGTGGTCATCAAGCTCGGCACCGGCGTCCTGACGTCGGGCATCGGCCAGCTCGACACCGCCCGCATCGCCGCTGTCTGCGCCGAAATCGCCGCCCTCCGTGCCCGCGGCACCGAGGTCCTGGTGGTTTCGTCCGGAGCTGTCGGCCTCGGCATGGGCGCGCTCCAGCTGACCAGGCGCCCGAAGGAGCTTTCGAAAAAACAGGCCTGCGCCGCCATCGGTCAATCGCGGCTCATGCACACCTGGCAGGCGGGGTTTGCGCCGCACAATCTCACCGTCGCCCAGGTGCTCCTGACGCACGACGACCTCCGCGTCCGCACCCGCTACCTTGGCGTGCAGGAGACACTGCGCCAGCTCCTCGCCTACGGCACCATTCCGATCATCAACGAAAACGACACCGTCAGCGCCGCCGAGATTAAGTTTGGCGACAACGACACGCTCTCCGCGATGGTCGCAAGTCTCATCCACGCGAGCTACCTCGTCATCCTGTCCACCGCGCCCGGCCTGATCGACTTGAAAGGCACGGGCAAGATCGTCCCGATTGTCGAGCGCATCACCCCTGAAACCGAGGCGATGGCCGGCGGCACCGTGAGCGAGACCGCCGTCGGCGGGATGGTCTCGAAGATTTCGGCGGCGCGGCTTGCGACCAAGGCCGGGTGCGGCGTTTTCATCGCCAGCGGCGCCGAGCCCGAAATTCTGGCAAAACTCTTGTCGGGTCGCGGACCCGGCACCTTTTTTGTGCCGAGCGGCCTGCCGATGGACGCGAAAAAACGCTGGCTCGCCTATTTCCAACGACCCGCCGGCACGATTTTCGTCAATGCCTGCGCCGTCCCGGTGCTGCGCGAACAGGGCCGCAGCCTGCTGGCCGTGGGTGTCACGGGGGCCCGCGGCGAATTCGCCGCGGGTGAGATCGTCGACATCGCCGGTCCAGACGAGAATGTGTTCGCCCGCGGCAAGGCCGCTTTTGGCAGCGAAGAAATCCCGGCCCTGGCCGGCCGGCGCGGCGACGGCGTCGCCGCGCTCCACCCGGGGCGCAAGCGGCTCGAGGTCGTACACCGCAACGATCTGGTTCTCTTGTAAACTGGGAGCGCGACCGCCCCCGGTCGCATTCTCTATGATTGCAACCGAAGCCGGTCGCGCCCCAAAACTCTCCCATGCCCGAACCCCGCGGCTGGCACTCCCGCGGCTACTTGCCGCACTACGACGACGGCCGTTCGATCCAAACGATCACGTACCGACTCGCCGACTCACTGCCCGCGCATGTTCTGGCGCAACTTGAGGAGCAGACACTCGACGATGACAAGCGCCGCGCCGCGATCGAACACTACCTCGATGCTGGCCACGGTTCATGTATCCTCCGCGAGCCGACGAACGCACAGATCGTGCTCGACACGTGGAGGCACTTTGACGGTGTCGAGTATCAGCTCCATGCGTGGGTCGTCATGCCGAACCACGTGCATGTGCTGGTCGAACCGGATGCCCGGTACGCGATTGGCGACATTATCGGTGCCTGGAAAAGCGTGAGCGCGCGACGAATTTTGAGTGGGGGCGCGACCGCCCCCGGTCGCATTCCAGTCGGAGCAACTGATGCGACCGAGGGCGGTCGCGCTCCCAATCGCTCTTCAAAAAAACGCCACCTGTGGCAGATCGACTATTACGACCGGTTCATCCGCAACGAGCGTCACTATCGCGCCGCCGTGGACTACATTCACCAAAACCCGGTGAACGCCGGATTGGTCGTCAGGGCCGACGACTGGCCGTGGAGCAGCGCAGCGAATTGGGTCGAGCGTCGGAACGCGACCATCGGCGGCCCAATTTCATAAGTGCGACCGGGGGCGGTCGCGCTCCCATTACCGCCATTCGTAACGCACGCGATACGTCAGCGTGCGCTCCTCGTCGGGTTTCAACGGAAGCCGAAACTCGATCGTCTGCGCATCCTTCTTCGTGAACTCGTCCGACTTGGCCAGGAT
>JACQWL010000426.1 GCA_016209255.1 Verrucomicrobiota bacterium | reverse complement strand
ATCAGACATAGTATTACAGAGACACGAAGAAGCGAAAGGCCCGCCGCGTGGCTTCCTTCGCTGACGGATCGAGTGCGGTGTAGGCGCGCCAGGAGCTGGGGCGCGTGCGCGAGTTCACAGGCGATCGTGATTACCGGGCCCAGCGCAGACCAGCGGTGTAGAGGAGCGTGTCGGGGGCGTTCTTCACCTGATTGTAGCTGACCGAGGCGACGCCGGCGAAGTCGCTCGAAAACCAGTGGTTGGCTTCGAGGCGATACCGCAGGGTCTTCTTGTTGCGGCGAAAGGCATCGCCATAGGAGAGCCGGGCGTTGATCGCCGTCACGGCGCCGACCGGGATTTCGTAACCCGTCGAGAGAGCCCACAACGCATCGTCGTCACGCGAGAGCACGCCGAACGTTTTCAGGCGATTCCAACTTTGGCCCAAGGTGCCGGCGAAGTAGGCGTTGCCATACTCGTTCCGCCGGTAGGTGAGGACGGTGGCGTGCAGGGCGTTGTGGTTCAGGCCATAATTCGAGTCGTTGGTGTGGGAAAGATCGTACCGGAAGGAGAGATCGATCGTGCGGTTGACCGGCAGATTCAGCGCGGCGGCGGCACCGAAAGCATAGTCGATGACGGCGCTGTTGTAGTGGTCGTAGGTGAAATCGAGGCCCGCATGGCGCCGGCCGATCAGGCCCGCTTCGGCTGTCGTAGCCGGCTGGGCGGGCAGACTGCCGGGGCCGAGGAGTAGCGCGCCGGCGGCGAAGACGACTTTCTTGGTGGAGTTCATGGGATGGGATTCGGGTTGTTTTGTCGGGCAGGGCTGGGACGACCTCGTGGAAGCCAGCGCGATTTCGATCGAACCCCATTGTTGTGAGGCCATGCGATTAGCCAACTTGGAACTGGTCCGGAGATCACGATTTCGATTTTCTTTACGATTTGCCCAGAATGATGGATTCACCCCGCCATGAAAATCAACCGACGGCAGTTCGTCGCGATGTCCGGCGCGGCAATTCCGGTCGCCGCCCTCGCCGCGGAGCAAGCCGCGAGCGCTGCACTCGACACGTAAAGCGCCTGACATGACTGCTTGCGGGCGATGATTTGGAGCGGCACGGACTTTCCAATCCGTGGCGTTTCGTCCCTCAAACCCCTCTTAACGAAGAAATCATGGGCGGGACGAGCGAGATTTTCAGTTCACCACAAAGGCACCTGCCTGCGCCGACCTGTCTGCGTGCGGCCACGCACAGGCAGAAGCTTCGGCAGGCAGGCCGGGACACAAAAAAGCGGCAGTCGCGGGATAAACCCGCTCCACAGCCAAGGCACGACTCCTCAGCCCGGCTTTCCCGCCGCGGAGGACTGGCGGTCCGGCCGGAGCACGCCGATGCACGTGAGGTTGCGATAGCGCTCGGCGAAATCGAGGCCGTAGCCGACGACGAATTTGTCCGGGATCTTGAAACCCACGAGATCGGCCTCGAACGGCACCTGACGGCGGCCCTCCTTGTCGAGGAGCACGCACACCCGCACGCTCTTTGGCTTCAGGCCGCCAATCATCGAGGCGAGCAACGACAGCGTCTTGCCCGTGTCGAGAATGTCGTCGACGATCAAAACGTGCCGGTCGGCGACGTCGAGGGTGAGGCCGTGAATCAGCTTGGGAATGCCGCGCGATTCCGTGGCGGCGCCATAGCTCGAAATGCGGATGCAGTCGAGGCGGACGGGATTGTCGACCTCGCGCAGCAGATCGGCGGTGAAGAGAATCGCGCCGTTCATGATGGCCACGACGGTGAACTCCTCGTCCCGGTAAACGCGCTTCAGCGCGCGGCCCAGCGCCTTCACCCGCCGGCGGATTTGATCCGCGTCGAGCAGAACGCTCTCGAGATCAGGGTGGATGGCCGTGGGCTTTCGCGGAGAAGGCATGGTGGGGTTTTTGTTGCGCAAGAACCCAATGTCACACTTTTTCCTGCCGCCGCACGAATTATCATCCAGCTCTTTGGGGGGGTGATTTTGGCGGCATTTCCCTTCCGGAACGACGCTGCCCGGCGCCGTGCTTCGATGGACCGCGGCGGGCTTTCCGTCCGGCCAGATCCAGCCGATGCGAACGCCAGCCGGCGGCGCGGGTAACGCGGGCGGGGCCGGCGGCGAGCGATCTGGCTGGACGAAAACGCGAAAATAGTCCGTAGCGAAGCGCGTCGGTTGTTCGTCTTGCCCCACACTTGCCACCTTTGCGGTTAATGCCATCGTTGACCTCCACCCCCGTGCCCACCTTCGTGCGCTCTCGCCCCACCGGCCTGGTTGGAGTTTCGGGTGCGTGTGTTGCGCTCGCGCTGGCGCAGGCGTCGGCGGGTGCGGCGGAGCCGTCCGGCCTGGAACTGCGCGAACTTGTCGAACAGAACCGCCGGCTCCAGGAGCAGGTGCGGGCGCAGCAAAAGACGATCGACGAGATGAGCGCCCGGATGGCGGAGGTGTTGAAGGCGAGCGAGCGCCACGATCGAGAACTGCGCAGCCTGCAAGATCGTCCCGGTGTCGGGCCGGCCTCGACCAGCCTGCCGGTGGCGAGACGCGATCAGGAGGTGCGGATATCGGCCGAGGCCGGCCTGGCGTTTTTCAACACGGGCCGGGAGGGGCAGTTTCCGAAGGCGGAGTTCCGGGTCGACGATCCCGTGATCTCGGTCGAGGCCCCGGTGGGGAAGAACGTTTATCTCTTCGCCGAGCTCAAGCTCCTGACGCGCGAGACCAATGTCGAAAATTTCCAGCTCGGGGAACTCTACGTCGACTTCGAGGACGTGTCCGCGGCGTGGGGCCGGTCCGGGCAGCTCGGCTTCCGCGCGGGCCGGCTGAACGTGCCGTTCGGAGAGGAGTACCAGTTGCGGGGCCCGATCGCGAATCCGCTGATTTCCCGTTCGTTGAGCGACATTTGGGGCGTCGACGAAGGGGTGGAAATCTACGGCAAGATTGGGCCGGCGCGTTATGTCGTCGCGGTGCAGAATGGCGGCGTCAGCCGGCTGCGGGACTTCAACGCTGACAAGTCCGTTGCCGCGCGCGTGGGCTGGGAGCCCGCGCCGTGGCTGCACGTGAGCGGGAGCGCGATGCGAACCGGCGAACTCGCGACCGTCGGGGACAATTTGTCCGAGTTGTGGTTCGCGAACGCGTTTTTCCGCGCCCTCGGGCCCGCGGCGAGCACGGGCAAGTATTGGGTCAATCTTTTCGAGGGCGACGCCACCGCGCGCTGGAAAGACGGCCACGTGAGCGCGGCGCTTGGACAGGCGCGCTTCGACGACAGCGACACGCGGGCGGACAACTCGAGGCGGATCCGCTACGGCTACCTGGAAATGGTGCAGGGCATGGCGGACCGGCTTTACGGCGCAGCGCGCTATTCCGAGATTCGCGCGCCCCGGGGCTATCCGCTCGCGGGCTGGGGGCAGATGGGCATGTTTTTCTTCCGGCCCTCGCTCACCGAGGAATTGCGGCGGTTCAGCCTTGGGCTCGGCTACAGGTTTGGCCCTTCGCTGGTACTGAAAACGGAATACACCTGGGAAAACGGCCGGATGACCAACGGCGCACGGCGCGAGCGGGAAGATTTTTTCGGCAGCGAGATCGGCGTGAAGTTCTAAGATGCCATCAACCAAAAGCGTCCTCTGGGCGGCGGCCATGGCAATGGCGGGGGCGGCACCGGGTGTGGCGGGCACGATTGCGGGCACGGTCCGCGCCCTGCCGCCGGCGGGTGCGGCCGGGCCGGCGGCGGGCGGCGGCGAGTACGAAAGCCGCCGCTACAAGTACGTCGAGAAGATCGATTACGCGCGCCTGAAGGACTTTGTCGTCTACATCGACCAGCCGGTGGGCGAATTCTCCCCGGGCGCGCTGGGCGATCAGGCCGTGAAAACCACGCAGAAAGACGCCAACTTCGACCCGCATGTGCTGCCGGTCGTGGTGGGCACGACGGTGCGCTGGCCGAACGAGGACGACATTTTCCACAACGTGTTCTCGATGTCGGAGGCGAAGGAATTCGACCTGGGCTACTACAAGAAGGAAAAGGTGCCCGAGGTGAAATTCGAGAAAGTGGGGCGGGTCGACGTGTTCTGCGCGATTCACACGAAAATGCACTGCATCATCCTGGTCGTGCCGAATCCGTTCTTTGCAACCGCGGACGAGAAAGGGCGCTTCGTCATCCGGAACGTGCCGGCCGGCACGTACAAACTGCGCGCCTGGCACGAGCGGGTGCCAGGCCAGACGAAGGAAATCGTCGTGCCGGCGGACGGGGACATGAAGATCGATTTCACGCTGGGGCTGGCCGGACTGCCGAAGCTGTAACATGTCTGCGCCGCACCGAGCGTTTCGCGTCAGCCTTGAGGCCAAGGTAATGGCCGCGGTGCTGACGGTGCTCATCGCGCTGCCGGCGATCACGCTTTGGATCATGAATGACCGGATGAGCCGGCAGATGGAAATCGACGCGCGGCTGGCGCTGGCGATCGCGCACAATTCGTTTGTGCGCTCGCTCAACGTCCGCACCGATGCGCTTGCCGCCCGATTCCATACCGGCATCAATGATCCGCGTTTTCTGCGCATCGTGCGATTGGGCGACGCCCCCACGATGGAGGAATATCTCCGGAGTGATGTGCTGGAGGGATTTAGCGACGACACGGAGCTGGCGCTTTTCGTCACCGTCGCGGGTGACCAGCGCGGCGCACGTCGAAAAAATGCGGCGATCACGCGCGAGGCTTTCGCTACGGCGGCGGATGCATTTGTTCGAACGGCTTTGCAGGGTGAAGAACGGACGGGCAGTGTTGCGGTGAATGGCCGTGTTTACCACGTGGTCGCGATACCGGTGGCCCCGCCGGAGGGACTGAAGGGGGCGCTGGTGTTCGGCATCCACATCAGCGACGCGGCGCTGCAAAAAATCAAGCCCACGGCCTCTGAAGTCGTCGTGCTGGCCGGCGACCGGATTGCGGCCGCAACGCTGAACGAATCCCAGCGCGACGAGTTGTTGCTGCGGCAGCTCGTCCGGGCGGCGGCGGCTAAGCGCAGCGCCGACGTCCAGACCGGACTGGTGACGGTGGGCGGAGAACGCTACCTCCCCGTGGCGGGCATCCTCGATGCCGGCGCGGCTTCGCCGGGCGTTCGGTACGTCCTGCTTTCCTCGGGCGAACAACGTTTGCGCACCCTGGAACAGACGCGGATGACATTGCTCGGACTCAGCGGCGCGGGCATCCTGGTGTGCGCCGCGCTGGTGTGGTTTTTTGTGCGGCGGATTACCCGTCCGCTGACGGCGTTGCGCGGGAGCGCGGAGGCGGTCGGCCGCGGCGATTTTTCCCATCGGATCGAGCGGTTTTCCAATGACGAGTTCGGCGAGCTGGCGGTGGCTTTCAACCACATGACCACCAGCCTGCAGTCGTCGCGCGCCGAGCTGGAGCGGGCCATGCAACAGGTGCGGACGACGCAGAACCAGCTGATCCAGAGCGAAAAGCTTTCCGCGGTCGGGCAGTTCGTCGCGGGGGTCGCGCACGAGCTGAACAATCCGCTCACGGCCGTCGTCGGATTTTCCGAGCTGTTGCAGGGCGTGTCGACCGACGAGAAAACGCGGAGTCACCTCAACATGATTGCGAAGAGCGCACACCGCTGCCACAAGATCGTGCAGAACCTTCTCAGTTTCGCGCGCCAGCATGAACCGGAACGCAGGTTAATCGGGTTGCACACGATCGTCGACGAGGTGCTCGAAATCATGGCCTACGATCTGCGCACGAGCGACATCACCGTCGTGCGGGAATTCGCCGCGCAGCTGCCGCCGATCATGGCCGACGCGCATCAGCTCCAGCAGGTCTTCGTGAACATCCTCGGCAATGCGCGCCAGGCGATCGAACCGGTCCAGCGCGGGGGGCGGATTGTGATTCGCACCCGCCAGGCGGCGGACCAAGTGGTCATCGAGTTTCAGGACAACGGGCCCGGGATTCGGGCGGAGCATCTGGCGCGAATCTTCGATCCGTTCTTCACCACCAAGCCCGTTGGCAAAGGCACCGGGCTGGGCCTGAGCCTGTGTTATGGCATTATTCAGGAGCACGGCGGGACGATTTCGGCGCGGAGCGAGTCGGGCCAGGGTGCGACGTTTGCGATCGAGCTGCCGGTGGCGGCACAGCCGCAAGACCCACCGGCGATCCTGCGCGGCGATGCGCCCTCGCTGTTTCCGGCCGCCGGCCGCCCGGCATCGGGCAAGACCGTCCTGGTCATCGACGACGAGGAGTGGATTCTCGAGCTCGCCGGCGAATTGCTGCGGGGCGAGGGCCACAGGGTTGAAACGGCGTTGGGTGGACAGCGCGCGCTCGAACTCATCGGGCGCCGCAAGTTCGACGTGATTGTCTCCGACTGGAAGATGTCCGGTCTGAACGGGGTGCGGCTTTACGAGCACCTGCGCGCGACCGATCCCGAGGCAGCGAATCGCGTGCTGTTCATGACCGGCGACGTGGTCAACGACACGTTCCAGGATTTCCTGCGCGAGAACAAGCTCGCCTGCCTCTCGAAGCCGTTTGCGACGGGCGAGTTTCGCGCGGCGGTGGCGAAAATTTTCGCCACCGCGGGCAAATGAAGAACGGCCCGAAACCGTGGCCGTCCGTGGCGGCGCTCAAAAACCGCGCTTCTGCAGCGCGCGGCTCAATTCCTGCATGAACGCCCGCCCGTCGGCCGGGGTGGGTTGGTAGCCGGGTTTGCTTACTTCAGTGAATCCCGGGCGGCCATACTGGTCGACGATCCACTTGGCGGTCACGCCGTCGCCGAAAGTCACGGAGCCGCTGGCGAGCGCGCCCGGGATGAGCGTGACGTTGTCGACCGATACACTGACGTTGCCGGCGTCGTCGGCGGGCAGATCGTCGACCTCGTCTTCGAGCGCCGCGTCGGCATCGCCAGCGGAATCCTCCTTGGCGAGCCCGAGCTTCTCCTTGGCTTTCTCGAGAAAGCCCTTCTTTCCGGCCGAGGGGCCGCGGGGGTCGGGCGCCGCCCCGGCTGTGGGCGCGGCGGAAGACTTGGTGACGTCGCCGGCGTCCGCTTTTGGCGCGGCGTCCTTGAGGGCGAGGTTGAGATCGTCGACTAGGAAGCGGAGGTCCCGATAGGTCATCGAGACCTGAAACTGCTCCGAGAGCTTTTTCTGGACGGTCGAGAGATTGTCGCCGGCGGCGATCCACGAGGCGAGGGCCTCCTTTTGTTCGGGCGTGAGAGTCATGGTCGGAAAGAGTGGCCAAAGAAAACGGGCTTGGCAACTGATGCCAAGCCCGGGCAACGGGTCAGTTTGCTTTCTGGCGCAGGCTGCGGTAGGCCGCGAGCCCTGGTCGCCTCCGGCGCCGCCATAGGCGGGTAAACTTGCTCGCGCTGGTGCATTGCGAAGCGCCGGCATCCGCCTTCGCCGGGCTTCGGCGCGACAAGAGCAGGCTGCCTACGGCAAACCCAAACTGACCCACTACCCGACGCCGCCCTGAAGTCGAAGGGTGAACGGGCGGGTTACTTTGAGAGCTGCGTCTTGAGAAACTCCACGCTGCCACGGGTGGACGCATCCTGCTCCATCATGTTGTCCACGGCCTTGCAGGCGTGGATCACGGTGCCGTGATCGCGACCGCCGAAGGCATCGCCGATATCCTGGAGCGAGTGCTTGGTCAGCGTGCGGGCGAGGAACATCGCAATCTGGCGGGGAATGGCGATGTTGTTGGGCCGGCGCTTGCTCGTCATGTCGCTGTGGCGAATCTGGTAGTGGTCGGCGACGCGTTTCTGAATCGTCTCGATCGTGAGGACATTCTGCGCCTGCTCCATCAGCACGTCGTGCAGGAGGCGTTCGGCGGTCGCGAGGTCGAGCGGCTTGCTGGTCAGGGCGGAATAGCTGGCGACCTTGAGCAACGCGCCTTCGAGCCGGCGGACGTTCTTCGTGATGTTCTGCGCGATGAAATTCAAGATCGGCTCCGGCAGATGGCAGTTCAGCGTCTGCGACTTGGTGCGCAGGATCGCGAGACGCGTCTCCAAGTCGGGGGCCTGGATGTCCGCCGGCAGGCCCCATTCGAAGCGGGAGACGAGGCGCGACTCGAGCTTTTGGATTTCGCTGGCGCGCCGGTCGCTGGTGAGGACGATCTGTTTGCCGGATTCGAAGAGGTCGTTGAAGGTGTGGAAGAACTCCTCCTGGATGCGCTCCTTGCCGGCGAGGAATTGCACGTCATCGATCAGCAGGACATCGGCGTGCCGGTAGCGCTGGCGGAACTTGGTCAGGCTGTTCTCCTGCAGACCCTGGATGAATTCGTTGGTGAATTTCTCCGTCGAGAGGTAGGCGACGCGGGAGTCCGGGTTGTGGCGGAGCACCGCGTGGCCGATGGCGTGCATCAGGTGCGTCTTGCCGAGCCCCGTTTCGCCGTGGAGGAAAAGCGGATTGTAGGCCTGGGCGGGCGCCTGCGCGACCGCGAGCGAGGCGGCGTGGGCCATCTGGTTGTTGGCGCCGACGACGAAATTCTCGAAGGTGTTGCGGGGATTGAGCAGACCGGCCGCCGGTCCGCGTTCATCGTAACGCGTCGCCCGGCGGACGGTTGTGGCGCGGGATCGGGCGGCCGAGTGGGCCGCGTCGGCGTGCGTGCGGGCGCCGGCGGCCACGCCCGTCGAGCGGACGGCCTGATCGGCTTTGCGGAGCGTGACGTTGACCATCCGGCCGGCCGTCAGCCGCAGGCGCTGCGTGATCAGGTCGAGGTAGTTGTCGTGAATCCAGATCGCGGCGAAGTCGTTTGGCACGCCCAGCGTCATGGCATCGGGGGTCGTTTCGAGGCACACCACGGGCTCGAACCACATCTGGAAGACGTCTTCCGGAAAGAGCGCCTTGAAGTCGCATTTTACGGTTTCCCAGAGGCTCGGGGCGAGGGACGAAGAGGGCATGGAGGAGCGGGAAAGGACGATTTTATTCACACTGCGCCTCGAATCGGCCTTTCGGCATGTCAATCTGGCCGGGCCTGCATCGTCTCGCCGTAACGAAATTCACGTCCGGCCACCAAGGGAAAAACAGTTGCGACAAGGGCAATCTGTAAGTTATTGGTGGCTAGATAAAACCAGCCGTTGTTACTGCGGACCCCGCGGGGCGGAGCTTGAGAGACATGAGAAAGAACAATCGGACAGCGAAAGAGAAGTGGACGAGTGCGGAGTAACTGTGAACCAAAAAATCATTTCAAGACGAACTTTCCCACAACTTGTTCACACTGGATCTGGGCATAAGTTTTCTCATTTTTTCGTTGCTTCGCGGCGCGGGAGTCAGGTCGAAATTTATTCCGATCCGGCAGCGTAATTTGCGGGAAATTACATGGACCGGAGTCCGGCTTCGGAAGCCACCCGCGGGGCGGCGGCTTGGTCACGATTCGGAGGCGGGTCTTTTTTTTCGAATACGCGAGCAGCCTGCATTAACCCGGCCAGGGCCGGCAAACTCCTACGCTGGCGCCGGTTCCGGCGCGATCCACCGGCCGTGTTCCTTGATCAGCGCAATCAGGCGCGCGTCCGCCTCCGCCTGGGGGATGTTGTATTGGACGCAGTTTTTCCCGACGTAGAGATTGATTTTGCCCGGTGCGCCGCCGACGTAGCCGAAATCGGCGTCGGCCATTTCCCCGGGGCCGTTGACGATGCAGCCCATGATCGCGAGCTTCACGCCCTTGAGGTGTCCGGTCTGCGCGCGAATGCGCTGCGTCGTCGTCTGCAGATCGAAAAGCGTACGGCCGCAGCTGGGACAGGCGACGAATTCCGTTTTTGAAATGCGCGCGCCCGCGCCCTGCAGCACGTTGTAAGCGAGCCGGGTCGCGCGCACGCCGTCGCCCTCCGTCTCGATGCTGATGAAATCCCCGATGCCGTCGCACAGGAGCGCGCCGGAGAGCAACGAAGCCTCGAGCAGTTTCGACAAAAAGCTGTTGTCGCCGTGCACGGCGGTTGCCGCGGTGTTGCGGATCCAGATCGGCGCGCGCGACTCCAGCCGGCGCAGTTCCTCCGCGAGCTGGCGATAACCGCCGGCCGCGTGCCCGGCGGTCGCGGGCGTCGCCGCCAGCGTGAACACGAAATCGCGGTCGCCGAGCTGGCGCAGGGTGTCGCCGAGCGCGGCGAAATCGGCCGGGGCGATTTCCGCGGCGACCATGCACCCGTGTCCGCGGGCCAGCGGCGCAAACCCGGCGAGCGCCGCCGCGTCGCCCGCCCCGAATTTTTTCAGCAGCATCGTTCCGCGCCGCAGGGCGCCCGCGCCGGTCTGCAATTGGGCCAGGGTGAGGGAGGGCGCGAGTTCGAGCACGTAGAACGCCGGCGCGGGCTCCGGCAGCCGCGCGAGGGCGCCAGCCGAATCGATTGCGACCAGCACGCCCTCGGCGGGCGTATCTTTCAGTTTTGGCGCGGCCAGCTGCGGAATGATTGCCGGCAGCTCGTCCACTGCACCCGTGCGGACGATGACCCGCGGGGGCTGGTCGGGCCCGACGGCGATCGCGTCGGTGCAGCGGAGGAGATTCGTGGCGCGACGGGCGAATTGATACGGGTCGATGGAATCGGCGCCACGGGCGTCCGGCGCGCGATCCCAGAGTGCCATGGCCTTGTCGGCGATCGCACGGGCGACGGGAATCTCATAGACGCTGTCCTCGGTGAGCGAGACGCGGATGGTGTCGCCCAGGCCGTCGAGCAGCAGGGAACCAATGCCGATCGCCCCCTTGATGCGGCCGTCCTCGCCGTCGCCGGCCTCGGTGACGCCGAGATGCAGCGGGTAGTGCATGTCCTCCCGGGCCATGCGCTCGACGAGGAGCCGGTAGGCCTGAATCATCACCTTCGGATTCGAGGACTTCATCGACAGGATGATCTGGCGGTAGGAATGCGACTCGGCGATGCGGAGGAACTCGAGGGCGCTTTCGACCATGCCGAGCGGCGTGTCGCCGTAGCGGTTCATGATGCGGTCGCTGAGCGAACCGTGGTTCGTGCCGATCCGCAGCGCACGGCCGAGTTCGCGGCAGCGCTGCACGAGCGGAGAAAACGCGGCGTGGAGGCGTTGCAGCTCGGCGTCGTAATCGGCATCCGAATACTCGCGGACGGCGAATTTTTTCTTGTCGGCGTAGTTGCCCGGATTGACGCGGATTTTCTCGACGTGCTCGACCGCCTCCATCGCGGCGCCCGGCAGGAAATGGATGTCGGCCACGAGGGGGACGGGGCCGAAACCGGCGGCGGTGAATTGGCGGCGGATTTCCCGCAGGCACCTGGCCGCGGCGACATTGGGCGCGGTGATGCGGACGATTTCACAGCCGACCTCCGCCAGCGCGATCGACTGCTGCACGGTGGCGGCGAGGTCCTGGGTGTCGCTGGTCGTCATCGATTGCAGGCGAATCGGATTGCCGCCCCCGACGCCGACGCCGCCGACCTTCACCTCGAGGGTGCGGCGGCGGACGGTGTGAAAGCGGGAGGCGCAGTAGGGCTTCACGGTGACAGGGGGAGGTTCTTGTAGGAGCCTGCTGGCAGGCGATTCTCAGCGCACGCCGACGGACTGAGTCTCGAATCGCCTGCAAGCAGGCTCCTACAATATGATCGGTTTCGGCGAATGCCCCGGGGGGTGTTCATTTCCCCGGCGGCGCGGCCTCGGCCTTGGCGGCGGACTCGGCGGCGCGGTCGGCCTTCACGTCACGGGCGATGCGGCGGACATCGAAGACACTCACGTAAAGCACCATCGAGAAAAGCAGCACGACAAACACGCTCTGCGCCGTCGTGATGAAACTCACCGGCAGCGGCCGTCCGCGCAGCCGGCCGATCGTGGCGAAGAGCATTTGTCCGCCGTCGAGCACCGGGATCGGCAGGAGGTTGAAAATCGCGAGGTTCACGTTGACGAGGATGGTGAACCAGAGCGCAAAGGGCAGGCCGGCGCGCGAGACGTCGACGAAATTGCTGATGATGCCGATCGGGCCGCTGAGATGCGACAGGCCGATGTCGGACCGCGGGTTGAGCAGCGCCCCGAGGGTGCGGAAGGTCTTGACGATGCAGTCGCCGACCTGCGCGAAGGGGGTGGGGTGCGCGTAGATGATGCCGTCCCGCAAGGCGAGGCCGATGGCGCTGACCTTCGCGTCCTTGGGCAACTCGAGCAGCAAGGTGAGGTTCTGTTCCGCGCGCAGCACGCCGATCTTCACCGGGCGCGACAGGACCGGCCGCAGGGCATCACCCAACTGTGGGCGCGTGAGGACGGGTTTCCCGTCGATCGCGACGATCTGGTCGTCCGCCCGCAGGCCGGCCCTGTCGGCCGCCAAGCCGGGCGTCACGCGACCCACGACGATTTTTGCGACCGGGACGAACCCGATCATGCGGAACTTCTCGTTGCCGCCCAAGATGGGCCGGATCGGAAGATCGATGGTCTCGCTCCCGCGCCGGATGCGAAAAACCGTCTCGCGTTCGCCGCTGCTGGTCCAGCCGCTGCTGAGCGCCAGATGCTCGACGATGTCGTTGAAGGTCGCCACCGGCTCGCCATCGATGCCCACGATCACGTCGCCGGGTTTCAAGCCCGCCTTGCTCGCGGGGCTGGGAACATCCTTGCCGTCGGCGTTCTTGAGCGTGGGCAGGACCTCGGCGACGGTCGTGGACGAGAGCTCGCTTGCGACCGGCTGGCCGATCACCCAGACAATGCAGGCCAGCGCCAGGGCAAAGAGAATGTTGAAGGCGGCCCCGGCCACGAACACGATCATCTTGGTCAGGTAGCTGATCGGCGGCAGCTTCGACACGTCCGCTTCACTTTCGCCCTCAATCGCGCCGAGATCGGCCAGTTGCGGCAGGAGAACGTAACCGCCGAGCGGAATCCAAGAAACGCGATAATCCACTCCATCGCGCCCGCGGTAAGACCAGATGGGGGGGCCAAACCCGATGGAGAAGCGCTCGACATGCACCCCGCGCCGGCGGGCGGCGAGAAAATGGCCGAGCTCGTGGACGAAGATCGAGCCGCCGAAGAGCAGTACCACGAGGAATACCGCCCAGAGATTGGACGCCAGCGTTTGGAGGAGATCGGAAGACACGGAGAAGGGAGGGATTACCGGGAAAGGGATTGGATCCGGACAGCGGCGACGCAACGGGATTCGGCGTCACTGGCGAGAACAGCAGCCAAGTCGGTGGGTTCGAAATTCTTAATGGAACCAAGAGTTTGCTCAACGACCCGGGGAATCGCAAGAAAGGGTATTCTGCCGTCAAGGAAGGCCGCGACTGCGAGTTCGTTAGCCGCGTTAAAGACCGCCGGCGCCACGCCGCCGGCCGACATCGTTTCCTTCGCCAGCCGCAGCATCGGGAAACGGCCTTCGTCAACCGGCCGGAATTCGAGTTCGAGCAACTGGGTGAAATCGAGCGCCGAATCGACGCCGGGTGCGCGTTCCGGATGCAACAGCGCGTGCTGGATGGGAAAGGCCATCGAGGGCGGGCTCAGTTGGGCGAGCATCGTGCCGTCGGTGAATTCCACGAGGCAGTGCACGATGCTCTGCGGGTGGAGCACGGCGGAGCACTGGGCGGGTCGCAGGCCGAAGAGCCACTGCGCCTCGATCAATTCGAGGCCCTTGTTCGCGAGTGTGGCGGAGTCGACGGTGATCTTTGGCCCCATCGCCCAGTTCGGGTGTTTCAGCGCATCGGCCGGCGTGACGTGCGCCAATTGGGCGTCGGACCAGTCGCGGAACGCGCCCCCGCTGGCGGTGAGGACGATGCGCCGGACGCCGGCCGCCGGGTGGCCCTCGAGGCACTGGAAGACCGCGTTGTGTTCGCTGTCGACGGGCAGGAGCTTGACGCCGTGCGCCCGCGCCGCGGCCATCACGAACTTGCCGGCCAGCACGAGGATTTCCTTTGAGGCGAGGGCGAGATCCTTGCCGGCGGTGATGGCGGCGAGCGCCGGCTCCAGACCGGTCGTGCCAACGACCGCGACGAGGACGATGTCGGCGGCGGGCAACCGGGCGAGCTCGGACAGGCCGGCCACGCCGCCGACCAGCTGAGTCCCGGGCGGGAACGCCGCCGGGTTTTCGCGCGCGGCGGCGAATGCAGCCGGATCGTGGATACCGACATGGCGCACGCCGAACTGGCGGGCGATCCGGGCGAGTTTTTGCCAGTTGGATCGGGCGGCGATGCCGGCGAGTTCGAGCTTGTCCGGATGCGCCGCCAGCACGCGCAGCGCGGTTTCGCCGATGGAGCCGGTCGCGCCGAGGAGCACAACGCGCTTGCGCGGAGCTGGGGCGGAAAGGGGAGGCATCGTTCGGTTTTTTCCTTCGCAATAGAAACTGCTCCGCCCGACAAACTCCTCAATCCGCCGCTGCGCAGGGGTGAATCGAAGGGAAAACCGGTTTTCGCAGCGCGGAGCGCTGCTTAAGGAGCCTGTCGAGGCAGGCGCCCGCCATCGCGATGCGATTCACGGACAAAGACATGGTGTTCATTGGAAGTCCGACAGGCTCCTAGGGCAGCCGGAAGAGAAAATAGCCCACCGGGGCCACGAGGATCAGGCTGTCGCTCATGTCGAAGAATCCGCCCAGGCCGGGGATCGCGGCGCCGGAGTCCTTCAGGTTGGCGCGGCGCTTGAGCACGGACTCGACCAAATCGGCGACGATGCCGAGCGCGGCGATCGGGATCGCCATGAGGGCGGCGACCAGCGGCGTCATGTGCGGCGGCAGGTGCCCGCGGGCCTGCCAGGCGATCGTGGCGGCAATGCCCATCGCCACGAGCACGCCGCCGGCCGCGCCCTCCCAGGTTTTTTTCGGGCTGATGACGGGTGACATCTTGTGCCGGCCAAAGGCGAGGCCGCTCAGCAGCGCGCCCGTGTCGCAAAATTTTGCCACGGCGACCAGCCAGAGGCAGAGCAATAGCCGGCCATCAGGGCTGAGCGTGTCGTCCGGCAGCGGCGTCACGATGCGCACGAGGTATTGCAGCATCAGCGAAACGTAAACCAAGCCAAACAGGGTGGAGCAGAGCGACTCCACGCGGTTCTCGGGGGTGCGTTCGCCGAGCAGCCGCACGGCAAACGCCACGGTGGCCAGCGCGAGCAGGAAGTGGGTCGGGATGATGAGCCGCGCTTCGAGCACCGGGGCCATGGTGATGAGCCCGCCAAAGCACAGGCCGAGCTTGTAGAAGGGCGGGTAGCCGGAGGCCCGCATGAGCTTGTAGAACTCGGCCTGGGTCAGCACGGAAAGGCCTCCGATCAGCACGAGTGCGCCCGTGGTACGGAAGAACCAGAGCGCCGTGCCCGAGATGCTCCAAAGGAGAACGGTGCTGAAGACCCGCTTGCCCATGTCGAAACGCCGCAACGACCCGGCTGACTGGCCCGGTGTCATTTCGCGGCGGCCTTGGCCGGACTTGCCAGCTGCTCGCTGGTCAGGCCGAAGCGGCGCTCGCGCCGGTTGTAGTCGGCGATCGCGGCCGCGAGATCCGCCTTGGTGAAGTCGGGCCAGAGCACGGGCGTGAACACGAACTCGGCGTAGGCGGCTTGCATGAGGAGGAAGTTGCTGATGCGCGTTTCTCCGGAAGTGCGAATCACGAGGTCGGGTTCGGGCATGTCGCCGGTGTAAAGGTAGCGGCTGAACGTCGCCCAGGAGCTGTCGTTGAACTTTTCCCGGCCCGAGGCGACCGCCGCCGCATAGGCGCGCGCGGCGTCGACGACCTCGGTGCGCGAACCATAGTTCAGCGCGAGCACGAGCGTGTAGTCCGTGAAATGCTTCGTCGCCGCGATGGTCGTGTGCAGCACCTCCTGCACGCCGGCGGGCAGCTCATGGGTCCGGCCGATGGTGCGCAGCCGCACGCGCTCCCGCACAAAAGTCGCGAGTTCCTTTTTCAGGTAATACTCGAGCAGCCCCATCAAGGTGCCCACTTCCTCCTGCGGGCGCTTCCAGTTTTCGATCGAGAAGGCGTAAAGCGTCAGCATCCGCACGCCGAGATCGCGGGCCGCAAAGGTCGTGGTGCGCACCGTTTCGACTCCCCGCCGGTGGCCCTCGATCCGAGGCAGGCCGCGATTCTTGGCCCAGCGACCGTTGCCGTCCATGATGATGGCGACGTGGGGCGGGACGGTTGCAGTGTGGGCGGACATGCGGCTTCGGTGAGGTTAGGGCGGCGGAGCGAACGATGACAAGCTCGCCCATTTCCCGCCCGGAAAGGATAATCCCAGATTCGGCAGTTCGGCACCGAGTTCACAGCGACAAGGCATGAGCGCACAGGGAGGTGAATTAAGGGAATCGCGTTTCACGTCTTCACCTGGCGGATGAGCCGCGCAGGGCCTGCGCTTGCGCCGGGCCGGATTGGACCGTGCGGTTTGACCCGAGCGGGCGAAGATGCATCTTCCGGGCATGAGCACACCACTGACGGCGGCTGAGATTCAAGCGGCGCAGGGGTCGCTGCCGGGCTGGCGGCTGGACGGCAACGCGCTGGCGAAGACGTTCAAGTTTGGGTCGTTTCGCGAGGCGCTCAGTTTCATGGTGCGGGCGGGGTTTGAGGCCGAGGAACTGAACCATCACCCGGATTGGAGCAACGTGTACAACCGCGTGGAGATCCGGCTCACGACGCACGATGCCGGCGACCGGGTCACGGCGAAGGACATCGAGCTCGCGCGGCGGATTCAGAAGATTTCGTGGGTGGGATAGCCGCCGCAAGGCCGGCTCGGAGCCGGGGCGCATCTCATGATTCTGCACCTGTAGCGGCGGTCTATGACCGCCGTCGGAGGTGCCGCAATATTCCCGGCGGTCATAAACCGCCGCTACAGAAAACTGGGATGCGCCCCTCGCCGCCACTCTGACCACTCGTCCGTTGACAGCGGACCAGCCGGACATTTGCCTCTTCGCCTCGTGCCAGCCCCGCTCGATCCGCGAATGTCGCCATGTACCCCGCCGATGCCGGCCGTTTTCTTGGGCTTCGGCCCTCGAATCTCGATCCGACCTGCCGGCGGTCCGGAGCACGTTGCCTGCTGATCGCCATCACCGCCGAATGAACGACGTCTTCATCAGTTACGCGCACATCGACGATCAGCCGCTGACCGAGGGTCAGCGGGGATGGATTTCTCAATTTCATCGCAGCCTGGAGGTGCGCATGGCGCAGTTGTTGGGAGAGGAGTTGAAGATTTGGCGGGACCCGAAGCTGCAGGGCAGCGATTTGTTCGATGACACGCTTGTCCAACAGTTCTCCGATTCCAAGGTGCTCGTGTCCGTCCTGACGCCGCGCTACGTCAAGAGCGACTGGTGCCGGCGGGAACTGGAGGAGTTCGTCCGGGTCGTCGAGGCGAAGGGCGGGATCAGCTTCGAGAACAAGTCGCGGATTTTCAAGGTGGTCAAAACTCCCGTGTCGCCCCAGGAAATGCCGCCCCGGCTGGCGGAGCTGTTCTCCCGGTTGCTGGGTTTCGAATTTTTTGACGTCGACGCGGAAACCGGCCGGCTGCGTGAATACGACGAAGCCTTTGGGACAGAGGCCCGGCAGCGCTTTTTTGAGCGGGTTTACGACCTCGCCCACGAGATTTGCGCGGTGCTCAAGGCCTACGCCCCCACCGCCGAATCAAAGCCGATTCGCCCGACCGGGAAAACGATTTTTCTCGCCGCGACCACGTTCGAACTGCAGCCCGAGCGCGACAAGATCCGGAGAGAACTTTTGGAGCGCGGGCACCAGGTGTTACCGGAGACGCCGCTGCCGCTGCTGTACCATGAGATGGAGGCCGCGGTCAGAACCTATTTGGAGAAGAGTGCCGTGGCCGTGCACCTGCTGGGCCGTCATTACGGGGCGACGCCGGAGGACGCCGCCGAATCTGTTCCCGCCCTGCAATTGCGGTGGAGTGCGGAACGGGCGCGCCAGCGCGATCTGCCCCGGCTGATCTGGATGCCCGCGGATGGCGGGACCGCCGACGAGCGGCAAAACGCGTTTCTTCGCCAGGTGCAGGAGCAGCCCGAATGGCATGTCGCGGCCGAACTGTTCGAGGGAAATCTAACCCTGTTGAAAAAAGACCTGATCCAGAAACTGGATAACGCGGTAAAGAAATCCGCTGCTCCAGTCACTGCGGCCCCCGCTGCCACGCCGCCGACCGGCCCGGCAAAAGTCTACGTGATCTGCGAGCCGGCGGATGAACAGGCGGTCGAACCGCTGGAAGATTTTCTCTTCGCACAAGGATTGGAAGTCTGCCTGCCGGCGTTCGACGGCGGCAGCGTCGAAGCCAGCACGCTCCACCGGGAAAACCTCGTGAGCTGCGATGGCGTGCTGGTCTTCTACGGGTCCGCCCCGCGCGCCTGGGCGGAGATCAAGCTGCGCGACGTGCTCAAGGCCACCGGCTACGGGCGTCCCGAGCCGATTGGAATCCAGGGCGTCTATGTTGCGCCGCCCATCGATCATCGGAAGGAGCGCTTCAAATCCCACCACACGCACATCATCCGCCAGCCGGCCGAATTCGCGGCGAGCGCGGACCTCGCAGCTTTTGTTCAGGCGCTGAAGCAGACCCGGCCATGAAAGCGCCCTCCAACTCGCTCAACCCGTTTCCAGGTCTCCGTTCGTTTCGCAGCGACGAGGACTATCTCTTCTTCGGCCGCGAGGAGCAGACGATGGAATTGCTGGCGCGTTTGCAGCGAAACCGCTTCGTGGCGGTGGTCGGCACGTCGGGCCGGGGAAAATCCTCCCTCGTCCGGTGCGGGCTGCTCTCCCGCCTGCAAGGTGGCAGCATGCTGGAAGCGGGAGCCCACTGGGAAATCGCCGTCATGCATCCCGGTGGAGATCCGCTGACCCACCTGGCGGAGGCGATGCTCGAAGCCGGACTCTACGATCCCCAGCTGGAAAACGCGCTGCCGAACCTGATCGCCACACTCGGTCGCAGCCAGTTCGGGCTGATCGAGGCCGTACGACAGGCCGGCGTGCCGCGAGGCACCAACTTCCTGCTGGTGGTGGACCAGTTCGAGGAGATTTTCCGCTTTGAAGAGGCGGGCGCCGCGGAGAGCGAGCTGGCGAACGATTTCATCGCCATGCTGCGCGAGGCGGCGGCCCAAACCGAATTGCCGATCTACGTCGTCACGACGATGCGCTCCGACTTCATCGGCGATTGTTCGCGTTTTGAAGGGCTGGCCGAGGCGGTCAACCGGGGCGAATATCTGATCCCACGCCTGACCCGGGAACAGTTCAAGTCGGTGATCGAAGGCCCGATTCGCGTGGGCGGGGGACGGATCACGCCGCGCTTGTTGCAGCGGCTGTTGAATGATCTCGGCGAGGAGCAGGACCAATTGCCCTGTCTGCAGCACGCGTTGATGCGCACCTGGAACGTCTGGCGGGAACGACCCGGCGCCGGGGAACTGGACCTCGAGGATTACCAGCGCGTCGGCAAGATGTCGCAGGCCCTGTCCATCCACGCCGACGAAGTCTATTTCGGGCTGGCCAGCGATCGGCAACGACAACTTGGCGCGGCGGCGTTCAAGGCGCTCACCGTCGAGGGCTCGGAAAAGCGCGGCGTTCGCCGCCCGCGCCGGGTCGACGCCCTTTGCCGGATTCTCGATGTGGACAAGGCGGAGTTGATTCCGGTGATCGACGCTTTTCGTCAGACCGGGGTGACGCTTCTGATGCCGGCCGCCGGGATCGAGCTGCGCGATACGACGATCGTCGATCTCTCGCATGAAAGCCTCATGCGGGTGTGGGCGCGGTTGCGGGATTGGGTGGACGAGGAGGCCAAGTCGGTGGGGATTTTCCGCCGGCTCTCGGAAAGCGCGGCCCTTTGGCAACAGGGCAAAGCCGGGCTCTACCGCGATCCCGACCTTTCGGTTGCCCGATGCTGGCTGGAGCAAACCCGGCCCAACACCGCGTGGGCCGGGCAGTATGACGGCAACTTTGACGATGCCGTGGCGTTTCTCGAACGCAGCCGCGAAGCGGTCGAAGAGGAGACGCGCGCGAAAGAGGCCGCGCAGCGGCGCGAGCTCGAACAGGCCAAAGCGCTGGCGGAAGCCGAGCGCCGCCGGGCCGGGGAGCAAGCGAGTTTTGCCGCGCGATTGAAGTGGCTGGTCCGCGGCTTGGGGCTCGTGGCGATGTTTGCGCTGACGGCCATGCTGCTGGCGATTGCGGCCCGCAAGGAGGCGCAGCAGAACGCCGAACTCGCCCGGCAGAATGAAACGCGCGCGACGGAGCACGCCCGCATCGCGACGGCGGAAAAAAAGCGCGCCGATGCGCAAGCGGAGAAATTTCGAAACCAGGTTTACAAGGTTCAGCTGCTCCGGGCCGACACCGCGCTCCGTCAGTTCAACGGCGGCTCCGCCTTTACGTACCTGCAGGAATGCGAGGAGTCCCTGCGGCATTGGGAGTGGAAGCGTTTGGTCTACCGTTCCGACCAAAGCCTGAAAACTTTCAAGACGACGACCGGCTACATTGCGCAGCTGCAATACAGCCTGGACGGACGACACCTCATGGGCACTTCCTATTCTGTGTTTGGCCTGAAAGTGTGGGAGGTTGCGACAGGGGACAAGATTTGGGAGACGACGGACCCTGCCGGTGGGCGGGTGTTTGGAGCATCCGTGCCGTTTGCCTACAGCTCCGACGGGAAGCGCATCGCAGTCCGGAATAGGACACGCATTGAAATCTGGGACGCTACAAGCCGACAAAAGCTTAGCGAGGTCAGGAATGTGCCGGGTCATTTTGAACTGCGGTTCACCCCCGACGGAGAAGCCCTGCTGGCCGCACACGGTGAAGATCGGACGCTCAAGTTGTGGGATGTGGCAACGGGCCAGGTGCGCAAAAGCTTCGTAGGGCATCTGGGCCCACTCGTGGCGGCGGCGTTTGCGCCGGACGGCCGGACGATCGCCTCCGGCGGAATCGGCGGGACGATTCGAATTTGGGATACGGAAGCCACGAGCCCACGCCAGGTCGTGCCAAGCCAGCGCAGCTGGATCAGCGCACTCGGCTTCAGCCCGGACGGACAACGGCTGGCCTCGGGCGATCGGGAAGGGTCGGTCCGGATTCACGACGTCTCGACCGGTCGGGAAATAAAAATCGTCGACGACCGCTTCAAGGGCGAAATTCGGTCGATCACCTTCAATCCGGACGGGCGACTCCTGGCGGCGGCGGGCGGGTCGACGATCAAACTGTGGGACACGGAGGCCTATGACGAGCTGGCGTTGTTTCTCGGCTACGATGGCGACATCGGTTCCATCGCATTTGCACCGGACGGCCGAACGCTCGTCTCCGGCGGTGTTGGCGGTGTCGTCAAGTTCTGGAGTTCGGGACAAGCTTCCGACGTCCACGCCCTGCGCGGTCACAGCGGGGCGTTGCGCGAAGTGGCATTCAGCCCGGATGGCAGCCGGCTCGCCTCATCCGGCTTCGACGGCACGATCAGAATCTGGAACGTCGCCACGGGCCAGGAGATCCTCACGCTCAAAGGTCATCGCGGCCCGGCGGTCGCCGTCGCATTCAGCCCGGATGGTCGGCAAATCGCTTCGGGCGCCAACCTCGATTATTCGGTGCGTTTGTGGGATGCGGCGACCGGCACGCCCACGAAAACTCTCAGCGGGCATTCCAACCCTGTCTGGTGGGTGGCGTTTAGTCCGGATGGAAAGCTCGTGGCTTCGGGCGGCGTCGGCGGCGAGGCAAAACTCTGGGACACGAAAACCGGCAAGGAGCTGCGCACCTTCAAGGCAGCCGACGCCAGCATCGAAGGCATCCGGTTCTCGCCGGATGGGAAAACCATTGCAACCTGCGGAGCGGCGCTTGACGGGCAGGTGAAGATTTGGAACGTCACGAGCGGTGAATTGCTGAAAAAATTCAGGGGGCCGGAAGGATACCATCGTTGTGTTGTTTTCAGTCCGGATGGGAGGTCTGTCGCAGTCGGGACAGTACCCAACGCGATGATTTGGGATCTCGCGTCGGGCGAATCCCGGACGCTCAATGCCCAGGGAGGCAGGATTCAGACCCTCGCCTTCAGCCCGGACGGCAAGCGGTTGTTCGGCGCGGGCGAGCGAGGCATCATATCAGTGTGGGATATTACGAGCGGCGACGAGATCCTGACAATGGATGGCGAACAAGCGAACATCTGGTCCGTGCAGGTAAGCCCGGACGGTCGCACCCTCGCGTCCAGTGGAGTGAACGGGGTTATCCGTCTATGGGAAACAGTCCGTCCGGCGGAAGATGTCAGCCGAAAACGCCGGCTGGTCAATTCCGCGCGTCGAATCGTGGATGAGCGCGCCAAAATCATTCCGTTCGCCAGCGATCTTATCGCCTCCCTTCGCGAGGATGCCGCCCTGCAGCCTGCCGTTCGAGACATGGCCATTCAAATCGCCGAGACACGGGGAGACGATCCGAACGCCCTGCTGGCATCATGCCAGGCCATTTTGAGAAATCCGGATGCCGATCCGATTTCGCTCCAGCTCGCGCTGCGCCAGATGGAAACGGCGGCGGCAATCCTCACCGATGACGTCGTGATTAATTGGATGCTCGGTTTCGCCCGACTTCGTGCCGGAAAACTCGCGGAAGCCCTGAACGCCGCGGATCGCTCCAATCAACTCGCGCAGGAACAATTCAAGACCGACAGCGCGGCGGCCTTGATGGTGCAGGCGATGGCCCACTTCCGGCTCGGAGCCACGGAAAGGGCCAGTTTAATCTACGCCCAGGCGCAGGCGCTGCCCCCATCGAATGTCGCCCCGCCCGCCGATCTTAGACTTGTTGCGCAACTGGCAGAACGCGTTTTCCGGTGATTCCGATTACTCGGAGCCGATCCGACGGCGGCCGATCGACGGGGTCAGGATGATAATCTTTCACCCGTTCGCTGGGGCGACATGGAAAAGGCCACGACCTCGTCCGGCTCGTCTGCTCCCAGGCGAGTGAAAGATTGGCAACCTGACCCCGTCCGGCTGTCCCGGCGGCCGGGAAATCGGAACTTGAACGGGCGTTGAAAACGGGGAACAAAGGAGCCGCGGTACGCCGCCCATCATGACTGAGCCGACGGCCAGACTTTCCGCCCGCGAGGAGCAATTCGAACATTTCCGTCAGCGCACAGGCTTCGTGGCGGCTCCGCTCGTGTTCGCCCTGCTGAGTTGCGTGCCGGTCTCATCCGACCTCACCTGGCAGGCGCAACAGTTGCTGGCCGTGCTGGGCCTGGTCATCACCCTCTGGATCACCGAGGCGATTCCACTGCCCGTCACGGCGCTGTTTGGCCCGGCGCTGTGCGTCATCCTGGGCGTCGCGCCGGCGAAGGACATATTCAAGAACTTCGCCGATCCGATCATCTTCCTTTTCCTCGGCAGTTTCTTGCTCGCCGAGGCGATGTTGCGGCACGGGTTGAACCGCCGCGTGGCGTTTCTCATCCTCGGCCTGCGCGGCGTGGGCGAAAGCCCGGCGCGGCTGCTGGCGGCGTTTGGCGCGGTGACCGGCTTCCTTTCCATGTGGATTTCCAACACGGCGGCCACGGCCATGATGTTCCCCATCGGCGTGGCCATCCTCACCGAAATGGCGCGGCGGCAAGGCGAGCGCACCGGCCAGTCGATCCACTTTACGCAGCTCAAATACGGCACCGGCCTGATGCTCACCGCGGCGTTCGCGTCGTCGATCGGCGGCCTTGCCACGCCGGTGGGCTCGCCGCCCAACCTCATCACGCTGGCGCTGATCCGGAAAAATCTCGGCCGCGACATCTCGTTCCTCGAATGGATGGCCTTTGGCGCACCGCTGGCCGTCGTGCTCGTGGTGGCGCTGGTCATCTATTTGAACCGCGTCTGCCCGGCGGAGGCGGGCCTGCTGGGCGACAGTGGGCGATGGCTGCGCGCCGAGAAAGCGAAGCTGGGCCGCTGGACGGGCGGCGAGCGAAACGTCCTGCTCGCCTTCGCCGTCACCGTGGCGCTCTGGCTGGCGCCGGGCGTGTTTCTGCTGGCGCTGGGCGACCAGCATCCGACCGCCAGATGGTTCGCGGCGCATCTGCCCGAAAGCGTCGTGGCGTTGCTGGGCGCGACGCTGCTGTTCGTCCTGCCGACGGACTGGCGTCGGCGCGAGTTCACGCTGAAGTGGGACGACGCGCGGCGGATTGACTGGGGCACCATCCTGCTTTTTGGCGGCGGCCTGGCGCTGGGCGACATGATGGTTTCAACCGGCCTGGCGAAATGGATTGGGGAGGGCCTGGCGCAGTTGCTTCAGGCGAAAACCACATTCGGCCTGGTGGCGCTGTTCACGGTCGTGTCGATCATGCTGACGGAAACGACCTCGAACACTGCGGCCGCCACGATGGTCGTGCCGGTGGCCATTGCCGTGGCGCAGGCCGCCGGCGCCGACCCGCTGCCGCCGGCGATCGACGCGTGCCTGGGCGATTCGATGGCATTCATGCTGCCGGACTCCACGCCGCCCAACGCCATCGTCTATGGCTCCGGCTGCGTGCCGCTGTTGAAGATGGTGAAGCATGGCCTGGTGCTGGACCTCGTGGCCGCCGTCGT
>JACQWL010000425.1 GCA_016209255.1 Verrucomicrobiota bacterium | reverse complement strand
GGACGTAGCTGTCGCCCTCGAACGCGAGGAGGTGCGTCGCCACCCGGTCGAGGAACCAGCGATCGTGCGACACGACCACCGCGCAGCCGGCGAAGTTTTCCAGCCCCTCCTCGAGCGCGCGAATCGAATTCACGTCGAGATCGTTCGTCGGCTCGTCGAGCAGGATGAGGTTCGCGCCGCTCTTGAGCAGGCGGGCGAGATGGACGCGGTTGCGCTCGCCGCCGGAAAGCACCCCGACTTTTTTCTGCTGGTCGGCGCCGGTGAACCCGAACTGCGCGCAGTAGGCGCGGCTGTTCACCTCGCGGTGGGCGAGCTTCATGATCTCCTCGCCGCCGCTGATCGCCTGCCAGATCGTCTCGGCGTCGGGCAACGAATCGCGCGACTGGTCCACGTGCGCGATCTTCACCGTCGGGCCGACGCGCAGCTCGCCGGTGTCCGGCTTTTCCACGGCGGTGATGAGCCGGAACAGCGTGGTCTTGCCCGCCCCGTTGGGGCCGATGACCCCGACGATGCCGCCGGGCGGAAGCGAGAAGTTCACGTTCTCGAAAAGCAGGTTCTCGCCGTAGCTCTTGGCGAGGTTCTTCGCCTCGACCACCAGCGCGCCCAGTCGCGGACCCGGCGGGATCATGAGCTCGAACTCGCGCTCCTTTTCGGTGACGTCCTGCTTGAGCATCGTCTCGTAGGCGGTGATGCGCGCCTGCGACTTCGCCACGCGGGCCTTGGCCGACTGGCGGATCCAAACGAGCTCGCGCGCCATCGCCTTCTGCCGGCGGTCCTCGGTGCGTTGCTCGACGGCGGAGCGCGCCTGCTTCTGCTCGAGCCACGAGGAGTAATTGCCCTTCCACGGAATGCCATGGCCGCGATCGAGTTCGAGGATCCATTGGGCGACGTTGTCCAAAAAATAGCGATCGTGCGTCACCGCGATGACCGTGCCCCCGTAACGCGCGAGGTGCTGCTCGAGCCAGTTCACGCTCTCGGCGTCGAGGTGATTGGTCGGCTCGTCGAGCAGGAGGATGGACGGTTTCTGCAGCAACAGCCGCGCCAGCGCGACCCGGCGGCGCTCGCCGCCGGAGAGGCTCTCGACGATCTGTTCGCCGGGCGGGCAACGCAGCGCATCCATCGCCATCTCCACCTGCGGCGCGACGTCCCACGCCCCGAGCGCGTCGATTTTTTCCTGCAAGTCGCCCTGTTTCGTCGCGATCGCGTCTTTCTGGGCGTCGGTTTCGGCCGCGCCGAGTTCGTCCCACGTGGCGTCGTAGGCGGCGGTGAGATCGGTCAGATGCTTCACCCCTTCCTCGACGCAGGCCCGCGTGGTCGCGCCCGCGGTGAGGTGCGGTTCCTGCTCGAGCATGCCAATGGAGTAGCCCGGCTCGAAATGCACGCGGCCGTCGATTTCGGTGTCGCGGCCCGCGAGGATGCGGAGCAGCGAGGATTTGCCGGAGCCGTTGAGGCCGAGGACCCCGATCTTGGCGCCGTAGAAAAACGACAGCGAGATGTCGCGCAGAATCTCCTTGCGCTCGATTTTCTTCGAGACGCCGAGCATGGAGAAGATGATGGTGGGAGCGGCGTCGGATTTGGCCACGCGCGCCACTCAAGCGTCAATTATTCGCGCGGCAAGGCATTCAATCCGGTGGCAAGGACCTCTCCGGCCTTTCAGTTGCGGCTGCGCCGCGGTGCGATAACTCCGGTCCGTTCATCCGGTCGCACGCTCGAGCCGTGACAGGTAGCCCATCGCCTCGTCCCGATTCGCGCCGCACATCTCCGCGGTCGGCCGCAAACTCACGCACACCGCCGGCCGCTCGGGATTACCGAACAGCGCGCAACGGTAGTCGGGCAGGAGTTGCACGCAGGGGATTCCCGCCGGCTTGCCGTGCGGCATGCCCGGAATCGGCGATGAAATCGAGGGCGCAATGCAGCACGCCCCGCAACGCAAACGACAGTCCATCGCACGATAGTCCGCACGCCGCGCGCCGGCGCAAGCCGGACGGCGCGCCCTGGCGGCGATCATACCCACTTCCTTAAGGCGAGCACGGTTCATCCCCAATTTTCCAATAGGGGCCGGACGGCCCCAATTCAATCCGGCGCCCAACCCAACCTGATTCGGATCGCGAAGCGCCGACTTCCCGAGTACCTCGGTTTACAGATCGCCTCCGCCCTTTGATTTTCACCATCCCCCGAAAGCATGACCCCGCCCAGGCCACCCTACCTGGTCGAGTAACCTATTGGGTTACTCGACCGGTGAACTCTCGCACGGAAATTCTTTCTTGGGGTCAATCAACGGACGATCTTGATCACCGGCCCGGAGCGAAGACGTGGTCAACGGCCGCGAGCAAATCGAGCTCCCGAAACGTCAGGCCCGATTGGGGATCGGTGATCACGTGACCGGTCTTCTGAAAAATCGCCATCATCGCATCGGGCAGGGTCGCCCCGTCGCGCTTCCAGTCATAGTCAGCCTTCTCGATCGCCTCGCGCAAAATCATCGAGCAGCCGGCGGCATGGCCGTTCGAGGAAGACGTCGCCGTTGCCGCCACCAGGAGGGCGGTAGTGGAAAAGCGGTCCAGATGCACCTGATGCTCGAGCGGGACGGTGGCACCGATGGCGAAGCAACAGGGCTGGCACGCCGGCCACGAGATGCCATCGGCATAGTGGTTATTCCCGCAGGGCGCGCTCACCCACACCCCGAGTTTGCGCAGCGCCTCCAGCTTCTCGTCAATGCCGGTCGGGACCGGTTCGCGGTGCCGCTGATCGTCGACGGGGGACAGGTTGACGGTCGTGATGTTGTAGTGCCGGTGATGGTCGATCACCCACTGCAGGCCGGCGGCCATCGTCTTCGACTCATCCTTGCGCAAATGCACGACGCTGACGCATCGGACGTGCGCGACGTAATTGTTGAAAGCGATGCCGAGCGTCCCCTCGAAATTGAGCGAAGACGGATATCCCATCGTGGTACCGTGATATCCCGGCGGAACCGGGCTCGGGTCGTCATCGCCATCAATGCTGTCGTGGGTGGCGATCTCTTTCCTGCCCCACGGCAGCACGACTTTCCATTGCGGCACTATGAGGTCACAGCCGTCGTCGAGGACGGCCAAACACTGTCCCTTGCCCCACGTCAGTTTGTCGGCATACTTTTTCCAGGTGTCCGTGACGCGCATCGACTCGAACTGCTCGGCGTTATACGGTTCCCCGGGAAGATTCGCGTCGCCCTCCTTCATGCCCGGTGCCGGGAGTGCGGCAGCAAACGCGGCCACAGTGCCCTCGATGAGAAACTCCCGGCGGGAGGGGTCCGCCGGCGTCCGGTTGTTCCGGGGAATCGATTTCATACGGGGAGTGAGAAGCCAACCGGGGCGTTTTCAAACCTGTTTGTCGTTGCGAGGGTCCGTGTCTCCTGCAGCCACCGGTCAATCTTTGCATCGCATCGGGCAAAATGTGACGGGCAGGCCGTTCGTCACCGGATAGATTGGGGCATATTGCAGCCAGCCGTCTGCGGTGCAGGCGACACCGGCAGGAACCAAGTCATCCATGGATTGCGCCGTTCCATTCTTGAAGAATCACGCGCGCTTGAATTGTCACGTTCAGTGGTGTGGATTTGTCGCCACGCGCGGCGATGTCTCCGCCGTCGAAAGGCAGCGCAACGTTCCGACCCGCCTCTGCAGCCGACTTACCCCGGGCATTGAGTCCAAACCTGAGATCCAATGAAAACGCACACCGACCTGCGCCGCCTCGCTATTCCCGCCATTCTCGTCAGCACTCTCCTGCTGTTGGCCGCCCGCGCCGCCAGCGCTCCAGTGCCAGCGGTCAGCAAGGAGGAACCCGTCGAACTCTCGCCCTTCGTCGTCAGCGAGCTGACCGAGACCGGCTACGCCGCCACCAACACGCTCGAAGGCAGCCGGCTCAACACCGCGCTCCGCGACACCCCCGGCGCCATCAGCGTTTTCACCAAGGATTTCCTCGACGACCTCGCCGCCACCAACCTGGAGGAAATCCTCCGCTACGATCTGAGCGCCGAAATCAACAAGGGCGACGCCGATCCCGGCGGCGCCGGTGCCCAGATCAACATGTTTGGCGATCAAGGTTTGACCTTCCGCGTCCGCGGGCTGGTGGGCGGATTCTCGATCAACGGGTTTCACACCGCGGTGGCGTCCAAAAGCTACAACGTCGAGCGCGTCGGCTCCACCCGTGGCCCCAACGCCATCCTCTTCGGCACTGGGGCCTCGGGCGGCAACCTGAACTTCCGCACCCGCGCGCCGTCGGTCACACGCAGCCGCACGTCGCTCGAATTCAAGGTCGCGGGCACTGGCAATGTCAGCAACCGCACCGCGCTGATTTACGGTCCGGACACGACCGTCGGACCACAGCTTTGGGAGGGCGCCTCCGCCACCCACCCGTGTTTGCCTTCACCCTCCGCGTCGAGTTCTGAGCGGTGCGGGAAAGCCTTCCGCCCGCGGGCGGGCTGAGTTCAACGCGCTCCGCTTGCAAGGGAGGCGTTTTTTTCCCCCGGTTGAGGCGCTCGACGGTGTCGATGCGACTTGGATTTATGTTCTGCGCCGAAGCGCCGCGCGCAGTCGCAGACGCACGGTCCCCTGCGTTACGGCTTTGCCGGCGGCGTGGTGGATGAGGCGCCGCAGTACCACCGGTCGTAAACCATGATGAGCAATGCCAGCAGGTACAAGGCAGTCGCACCGCGGATGAGTCCCGTCGGAGGCACTCCCATTATCTGAAAACCGAACAGTCGTTCCACGATTGCCAGAATCAAGGCCAGCACCCCCAGCCCGCCCACTGCAACGGATAGCATTTTCATGACGGTTCCTTTTTTCGAGCCGAGCGTTCATTCGCATCGACCGCTCTTTTGTCCCTATTGAACCCGCTTCCATCCTGCAAGAAGATCATCGGCTGGCCTGCGGAACGATCTTTTGTTTTGATCTCGCAACTCGCGAAACCGCAGGCCGCGACCCGCCGAAGGACGGGCAGGGCCTTGTCCGCCTCTGGCGGATTGCTCGCGCTCAGCCAGCGCCCGCAAGCGGGCTGCCTACGACCTACGAAACCAAAAGAAAAGACCCTGCGGCCTACGGCACCAGCTGGGTGGTCACGTCGACCCCGTTGCGCTCGAGTCTTCCCCGGATCGGCTGAACGGTTTGGGCGGTTCCGTGTGAATTGGTCCCGGCCGACATCTGCAGCCGCGTCAGTCCATCGACCTGCACCGCGCGACCGTTGGCCTGCTGCAAATCGCCGCCCGTAATCCGAACGTCGCCCGCACTGCCCACCACGAGAGCAGATGTGGCAGCATCGAAGGCGCTGATGTCGTGGATAAAGATCGGCCCGTTGAACTGAACGCCCGGCGCGTAGAGGCCGGTGAAGCCGTTCGTGCCGAAGTAGCTGGCGTTCCCCATGCGTACCCCGCCGAACTTCCCGTTGGCGGAGGCGATCGCGACATAGGCGAGATCCGCCACCCCGTCATAGGTCACATCGCTGCGGAAAAGCGCCTGGTTCACCGCCGTGATCCGGCCGACGCTATAAATCAAGACGTTGGTGGTCTCGTTGGCGCCGGCGATAACGATCCCGGCGTGTCCTTTCATGTAGCCGACGGTCTGATTGTAGTTCAGCGGCGCAGCCGGCCCGGTGGGATTGTCGAGCGTGAGGCTGAGCGAACCCGCCCCGGCGAATTCGATCTGCACGATGTCGTCGGAGAGATCGATGTAGGAGATGCGCGTGATCTGGTTGGGGTCGGCCGTGATGGTCGCGGCGGCGCCTTGGAGGAGCAGCTGGTCGTAGGTGTTGCCGTTCGCGGCCACAAAGACGTTCGAACCGACCTCGGCGCCAGACCCGATCACCTTGGCGGTGCTCGCAACACCAAGGATGGCGGGCTCACTGGTGACGGAACCGACGGAGTTGATGACCACGCAGCGATAAATGCCGGCGTTGCCCGGCTGGAGGCTGCTGAATGTGAGGGTGGGGGTGGGGGTGACTGCAATAGGCGCGCCATTCTTGCGCCACTGATAGCTGAGCGGCGGGCTGCCGATCGCCGCCACGGAGAGGCTCGCCGCCTGCCCGGCAGCCGCGGTCACGCTTGCCGGCTGAGTTGCCATCGCGGGAGCGAAGTTGACGAACAACGCGGCCGCATTGCTCGTAACAGCGCCCAGGCTGGTGCTGACCACGACGGTGTAGTTGCCGGCGTCGCCCGGCTGCACCGCCGCGATGCTATACGTCGCATTGGTCGCACCGGCAATGGCCGCGCCGTCCTTCCGCCATTGGTAACTTGGTGCCGGTGTGGCCGTCGCAGAGACGGTAAACGTCGCCGTCTGGCCGGGATTCACGATGACGCTTGTTGGCTGGGCTGTGATCGTGGGAGCAAGGTTAACCGTCAAGGTCGCGGCCGCGCTGATGAGCGCACCAGCGATGTTGCTGATGATCACGTCGTACCTGCCGGCGTCGCCCGATTGGACGACCGGGATGCTATAATTTGCGGCAGTCGCGCCAGAGATCGAGTTGCCGTCCTTGCGCCACTGGTAACTTGGCGCCGGCGTGCCCGTCGCGACGATGATGAAGGTCGCGCCCTGACCGGGATTTACCGTGACACTTGCCGGCTGCACCGTGATCGCGGGTGCAACGTTGACCGTCAAGGTCGCCGCGGCGCTGATGAACGCACCTGCGGAGTTGCTGACGATTACGTCGTATCTGCCGGCATCGTTCGCCTGCGCCGCGGCGATCGAATAAGTCGCGTTGATCGCGCCGAGGATCGAGTTGTCGTTCTTCCGCCATTGGTAACTTGGCGATGGGGTGCCCGTGGCGGAGACGGTGAAGCTCGCGGGTTGTCCGGCATTCACCGTGACGTTAGCCGGCTGCGTCGTGATCGCCGGAGCGACAGGTGTTGGTGGAACGGTCTCCTCGGCAGCCCGGAGGAAGGTCGTAATGAACAGGGAAACGAGGAACAGTTTTTCGAGTGTTTTCATTGTCGGGATAGGTTTGATATGGATGGGAGCGACGTAGCGCCGGCCGGCCGGTGTTTGAGGCGGGTTGGCGTTGTCCAGGTGACCGCGTCAATTACGATGGAATGCGTCTGGGCGCGCCCAGAACCGGGAGCATCGTCATGAGGGCGGAAAAAAGGCCGGAACCAGATGGGCGAAAGTACATTGGAGAGCGACTGCTACGGTCCAAGGGGTCGGATTGTGGGAAGGAAGGGGACCGGCGCAAGAGTTATTGCCGGTTGTATCTTACGCGGGAACGCATCTCTGAGGTTATCGGTGACGCTGGCCGAAAACAGACCTGCACGGTCCGACCTCCGGCCGGACAGTTCACGATGGCCGGTTACGAGCGGGCCGCCCAGCGAGCCGAAAGGGTCAGCGAACTGAGTGGTTCCGCCCTGACCCCGCGCGCCCCCCCCAATGCCGCGACCCTTCACAGCGCAAGTGCCGGTGGCGCGCGTTGTCCTCAACGTGTGTTGAAACGTACGACGGAAAAGACCGCGTTGAGGACAACGCGGTCCACCTCGACTGAATGCGTACGGCTTAGAGTCAACTCGATGAGGGTGAACGCAGCCGCCACAAGAACTTGCTTCCGTCAGGCGAGCCGGCCTGAGCTTTTCCTGGCAGTGTCGTTGGTCACTCAAGTCCCAAAAAATGCCATGCCGACCACGTCGCGTTGTTGGAAAGGTTCCCCGCACGGCTAAGCGGACGTGACGCCACGATGCAGGTGCCGCCGCATTTCCCAACTGAGCACCGCAAGGAGGGGATGCGCGCGACAGCGAGCTGAGCTTCCGCCGTCGCTCTTCGAGCTATGGCGGGACAAGCCGGCGCGACAGCCTCCGCTCTCGCTACGCTGCGAGCGAAGGCTGGCCGTGCCATCCGAAGCCTCAGCCGCCTGCGAGCGAATGGCCCTCCTTCGCTAAAGCTTCGGAGGGCATCCCCCGCCTCCGCTCCGCTACGGCGAAGGATGGTGGACGCTACTGGACTCGAACCAGTGACCCCTAGTGTGTGATACTAGTGCTCTAACCAACTGAGCTAAGCGTCCAACGTGAGGGCGGGAACGTGGAGCGGCTCGCGCGGCGAATCAATCCCGTTTTCGCCTGACGTCGAAAACAAATCCGACCAACTCTCCGATCAGGCTTTCCTCGTCGTCACCACCCGCGTTCGTCCGGGAAAAAGTTCGCGGCAGATCTCACAGATCGATCCGTCGCATCCGCGGGCCGTGCAGTGTTCGCGCCCATAGAAAATCATCCGCAGGTGCAGGGGGTTCCAATGCTCGCGGGGAAAAAGCATTTTCAGATTCGCCTCTGTCTGCACCACGCTGCGGCCTCGCGTCAGCTTCCAGCGCTGCGCCAGCCGGTGGATGTGCGTATCCACCGGAAACGCTGGCACGCCGAACGCTTGCGCCATCACCACGCTCGCGGTCTTGTGCCCCACGCCCGGCAGCTCCTCCAGGGCCTCGAACGTCTGCGGGATCGCCCCGGCATGTTGCTCAACCAGGATCCGCGACAGCCCCGCGATCGCCTTCGCCTTCTGCGGCGACAACCCGCACGGCCGGATGATCCGTTGAATCTCCCCGACGGGGACGCGCATCATCTGCTCCGGCGTGGCGGCCAGCGCAAAGAGGTCCGGCGTAACTTGGTTCACGCGTTTGTCCGTGCACTGCGCCGACAACAGCACCGCGATGAGCAGCGTGTAGGCGTCCTGGTGCGCGAGCGGCACCGGCGTCTCGGGATAGAGTTCCGCCAGCCGCCGGTCGATAAAGGCGGCGCGCGTTTCTCGGGTCGGATAGGGAGACGGAACGAAGTTCAAGGTCTGCTTTCTGAGGCGAAGGACCATGCGTGCGCCGGGGGCGAGCTCGCAAGCGGCATCTTACCTTCAATTCGGAGACCAACTGGAATCGATTCTTCCACGCCAAATCGCGGTTGCGCGACCTGGGGCGCGCCCTACCGTGCGGTCGCATGTCTCCGCACCACGATCTGCTCGCTCCCACTGACACGTTTGCCCGCCGTCATCTCGGCGAGAGCGCCGACGACACCGCCGCGATGCTCGAGACCCTTGGCCAGCCGTCGCTCGACGCGCTCGTCGCCGCCGCCGTGCCGCCGCAGATTCGTCGTGAGCCGCTGAGGCTTCCCGCCGCCATCGGCGAGAGTGCCGCGCTGGCCGAACTTCGCGGCATCGCGGCCGATAACCGGGTTTTCCGCAGCTTCATCGGTCTCGGCTATCACGAGACGCACATGCCACCCGTCATCCAGCGCAACATTCTGGAGAATCCCGGCTGGTACACCGCCTACACGCCGTATCAGGCCGAGATTTCCCAGGGCCGGCTCGAGGCTCTGCTCAACTTCCAGACCGTCATCACCGATCTGACCGGGCTCGAAATCGCCAACGCCTCGATGCTCGACGAGGGCACCGCCGCCGCCGAGGCGATGATGATGTGCCACCGGCTGAAGGAGGGCGACGCCGCCGCGCACCGCGCATTCTTCGTCTCCGAGCACTGCCACCCACAGACGATCGACATCGTGAAAACCCGCGCGAAGCCGCTCGGCATCGAGGTCGTCGTGGGCGACCACCGCACGTCGACGGTCGGGGGAAACTGCTTCGGTGTGCTCGTGCAATACCCCGACACGACCGGCTCGATCCACGACTTCGAGAAATTCTTCGCTGCCGCGCATGCCGCCGGGGCGTTCACCATCGTGGCGGCGGATCTGCTGGCGCTCACGCTGCTCCGCGCACCCGGCGAGTTCGACGCCGATGTCGCCGTCGGCTCGGCCCAGCGCTTCGGCGTGCCGATGGGCTTCGGCGGCCCGCACGCCGGTTTCCTCGCCACCAAAGACGCCTTCAAACGCCAGATGCCCGGCCGTCTCGTCGGGGTTTCGAAAGACGCCCAGGGCAATCCCGCGCTCCGCCTCGCCCTCGGCACCCGCGAACAGCACATCCGCCGCGACAAGGCCACGTCGAACATCTGCACCGCGCAGGTGCTCCTCGCCGTCATGGCCTCGATGTATGCGGTCCACCACGGCCCCTCCGGGTTGAAAAGGAT
>JACQWL010000388.1 GCA_016209255.1 Verrucomicrobiota bacterium | reverse complement strand
GATAACGCGAGCTACGACTCGGCAAGCCGGCATCGGGTTTTTGTTGAAATCGCTGGCGCTCCGCCAGTGTTTTTCAGAGGTAAAACGGAGTCCGTCGCGGTTGATAGCGGCAACCGCTGATTCGGAAACGGGCGGTGTTCGTCGGTCACGCCAGGTGCGGAGCGAACGCTTCAAAACCCACCTTTGAGTCCGACTCGTTAATCGCCTCGGAGCCGTAGGGGGCTTGAATGAACTCCAGGGTGGTCGTCGGAATGTTCGCCCTGGGATTTCCGGTCAGGGCCTCCTTCGCGCCCGCGATGCCGATGTCGGCCGGGCCACGGCCGGCGCTGCGCGTTTTCTCCAGGCGGACGCCCGGAGCAATGTACAGTTTCTGGGAGAACTTAAAGATCGTCTGGGAGTAGAGAAAATCGATTTGTTCCTTTACGTCCCAATGCGTGGTCAATTTGTTCTGGAGTAGAACTTGCGGTGTCGGGGCGATGAAACGCTCCGGGTGGGCGTTGAAATCCCGCGCCATCGCCCACGGATCGATGGTGAAGATCCCATTTACGTTTCCACCGGCAAGGTTACGGTAAGTATAATTCGGGTGCAACGGCCACCGTTCGTCTCCGGTGCCGGCCCGCCCGTCGGCTCCGAGGTAGGTATAGTTTTGGGTGGCGCCGCGGATCACGTCGCGAATGCCCTGGCTGACATCCCCGCCCCATTTGACCGTGGTCGGGATTTTCCAGCCTGGTAAATCATAACGGAAGTCCGCCTTGCCGGTCCATTTTTGGTCCGTTCCGCTGATGTCCGTCTTCACAAAGGGATTCGCCGCTGCCGTATAGCTGTTCGGATTCCGCCAGTCTGGTCCGGCAAGTTGCGTGAGATTAATCCCAAAATCCCCCGGCCCCCACCGGTCCCAGCGGAACGAAAGGTTGCTCAGCGTTCCCATGCTTCCTCCGCTCACGGGGCCGAATTCCAGATTGTCGTAGTAATTCGTGGAGACAGACACCTGCGCCTGCGCATCGGCGCGGAAAGCCCCACGTTTGAACGATACGCCGGTAGTGAGGGTCGTGGTGGCCCCATGTTTATAAGGGCCGCCCGTCCCCATGGAGATTTGAGCCGTCGCCGCAGTCGAGGTGTGCGTGTTCAGGGAGTATTCCACGCCAGGAGCCGTCGGGGAGTTGGCGGCCGGTCCGTTGACGGCGTTGGCAAAATTGAACAGGATGTCGTGCTGGTGCCATTCGCTCCAATAGGTGTTGTAGTCCGCGCGAAACCACCCGCTCAGGTTGGGCGTAGCCTTGTAATCGAGGCGGAGATTGTAATTCGCGCGACCGGTTACTGCCCGGTCCCCTGGTTCAAGATCCGGCCGGTGATCGCGCCGGGTGCGACTCGTGCCTGGAGCACTAACGGGACGAACGAGAGCAGCAGGACCCCGGCGATGGTGGCTGCGATCCGGCCGTGAAACGAGGGAGAACGATGCCCGAGACTGACCTGCGCAGACAGCCGTCGACCTGCTTTGGGGGGGAGGCTGGCGGTGTTCATGTCTTGGTTTTTTGTTACGGTTGGTTTTGAAATCCCCCATCGCCCGGGCACGAGCGATTCAGGGCGCGATCCACGGAAGAAAAGCCTGGGAGTCATGAGTTGACGGGTGTTTTTTTGGAGCGGGGAGCTCCCGGAATCAGGCGGCATGAATTCCCCCGGTTCAAGATCCCCGCGCTTGTGTTTTTGTTAGACAAGCAATCCACCGTTTGCGGCCGCGTGCTCTGTTGCTTGGCGGTCTCCGCCGCGAGTTCCGCGGCGAGATCCCGATCCGGATCGCACACGTAGGCCACTTCGCAGCCGGGGAGCTTCGCGAACTCGCGGGCGTGCACCTTGCCCCGAATCCGGCACCCGATGACTCCGACCCGGATGCGGCTGTTGGCCCCGGGCGCTTCTGTCTGCGCCAGCAACGGGACGGGTGACAAGGCGGCTGCAGACGCGGCCGCGGCGGCCAGCATCGAATCTTCGAGAAAACGCCGACGGGTGATGTTCTTCATAGGGGGATACGCGAATCTTCGCGTGGAATTACCGATCGAAAACTGGATTTCATGGGGTTGATTCGGAGCGGGGTCTGCGCCTTCCCGCTCGGAAGACATGACTCCGGGACAAAGTCATCGGCCCCGTTTCCTGCCGACGGAAACGCCGGACGAAGATACGCCATGGGCAACGCACGCTCATCGTCCCTTTCTTCACGTGGCCGACGGAATTCTCCACATCCTCGAGCCGGCTTTTCCAGAACGCCGGCAAGTCCCGTCTCGAAGTCGTCCCGGGCTGGGACCGGGGAGGAGCGGACGCTCCGAAAATCATGGATCCCGCGAGCAAAGCGGTCAGAGCCGCGGTGAGAGACTTTGGTTTGCGGGTGAACATGGAGGGCATACCGTGAATTCGAGTCATCTCGCCGTTGGTCCAAGTCTTTCCACTACAACCCGGCTGATGGCCGCGCCGGGCGACGGGAAATTCGAGCCTTCGTTGAGATTGCTGCCATCGCTTATCCAAAGCACCCAGTCTTCGGACGAATCGGCGGGGGGGGTGAAGGTCTGAACTTCCTTCAACGACACGTCACCTCTTCCGGCCGCGACCGGGAACGGAATGCCCAAGGTGGCATTGGGGTCGCGAGGGTTGAACCAATGCCCCTTCAAGCCCCGTCGGGTGACCCTCAATTGCAAAGCTCCCGATGTGCTGTAAACGAGATAGTGACGCCCGTCCTCGGCGAGACAGAAACGGGTGGCGCCACCGGCTAGAACGAGATGGTTGGCCGGCGACATCCGTTGAAAAGGAATGCAACTCTGGGCCAGGAATCGCTGAAGTGCCTTCTGATCGCTTCCCGTTCCCACACCCGCCGCGCCGCCGCAGAAAGCGGCCCACATGTTGCCGCGCAAGAGGGCATCACTCTCCGTCTTGAGCACGCCAAATTCGTCCGCCAGATTTGGCAGCGGTTCGTCGCGCATGCGGCGGCCGCAATGGAGGCGGCGCAACTGACCAGCATCTCCACCGTTCGCGGTTTGAAGAAGTTGGGCGACAACGCTGCGACGGCCGCGGCGCCCCGCGCCAGGGCGTATTTGGGCATCGCGACCAATAGTCCGGTCGGCGGAGCGTGTTTCAGCATCGCCGCCAGGCACCGTTGGATGCCGGCTGGCGAGCCGTCGTGCTGGATTACGCGCATCTCTGCGCCGTCGATCTGGCTGCACGCGGCGCGGAATCCGGCGATGGTAAAGACGTGCCCCGCCTTGTCATCGGCCGGAACAAGCACGACCAGTTGCCGATGTAATCGACGCAGGAACTGCCCTGCCGCGTGGTGGCCCAGCGCATGATAATCGCTTCCCACCGACGGCAGGCTGATTCCGGGATGGCGCGCCCCGATCAGGCCGCACGGCAGCCCTCGTTCCATGAACCAATGTTGCAGCGGCGGCGGCGCCCCGAGCAAAACCCACGCCGCATCCCGCTTTTCACGTGCCAGTTTCTCCAATGTCGCGTCGGGTTTGCCCAAGAAACTGGCTGGACTGACCTGCACCTCCAGTTCGAAGCGGGTCTTTGCCAACTCCTCGCGCAAACCGTCCACGAGTGAACAAGCGTCGAACGCTGGGGAACAGGGTGCATGACTCTCTCGATTTGAATATCGGGGAGGCAGCAATGGTCCAGATTTCTGATCAACCTCCGGCAGATGTTGCCCAAGGGAGACGGTGTCACTCGAGACCGCTGACCTATCCAATACCGGACCCAGCCCTAACCTGATCCCCCGACTACCCGCAGGGATTGGCGCCGTTTGCGATCTCGTTAAAATCGCCCTCTCTCCGGCAGTCTTCGCTCCGAAGCGAAAAGAAAACTGAAGGCTGAACGGGATTCTCCGGCCTGGATACGTCTAACTCCGGGCGGCGGCCAGCGGCAGCTGCACCGTGACGGTCGTGCCCCGCCCGGCTTCGCTTTCGATCGCCAGCGTGCCGCCGTTGCGTTCGACCAGCAGCTTCGCGATCGCCAGCCCGAGGCCGGTGCCCTGCTGCTCGTAACGCCGGCGGTCGAACTGCACGAACGCACCCACGTCGCGAATCTGTTCCGCCGTCAGGCCGCGACCGGCATCCCGCACTTTCATCTCCCAGTGGCCACCGCGCCCGGAGGTCTCGAGCCCGATCGGTGTCTGCGCCGACGAAAACTTGCACGCGTTGTCGAGCAGCTCTCCGGCCAGTTGGGACAATTCATCCGCCCCGATGGCGGGTGCGGCGGCGGCCAGGACGACGGCGATATCTGCGGCGCGCCGGTGCCGCGCGCCGGCCTGCCGGACCACGGCCTCGAGCTCCACCGTTCCGGGCCGCGCCCGCGAATCCGGGGCAGCGGAGGCAGAAGCCGCGCGTCCCGCGCGCGCGAGCAAATCCGTGTACGTGCAGCAACGAGCCGCCCACTGATCGAGCGCCACGGCGGAGTCGTGGACGGTCGCCAGCATGTCGCGAATCTCTTCGCGCGAAAACGAATCGAAATCGGATCGCAGCAGCTCGGCGTAGCCCAGGATGCCGTTGAGCGGTGTCTTGAGCGCGTTCGGCACCGCCGCCGCAATGCTCTCCCGCAGGGCGGCCAGCTTCTGTTCCGCCTGCCGGCGATTGTGTCCCACCCGCGCCATCCGCGCCTCGACGCTCTTGAGCAATTGCGCGTGATCGAACGGTTTCTCCAGGTAGTCGTCGGCCCCGAGGTCCATCGATTGCCGCGCCCCGGCCCGCTCGGGCCGGCCCGTCATCAAGATAAAGGGAATCGTCGCGGTCGCGTCGCTCGCCCGGAGGGCCGCGAGGATCTGATAGCCGTTTAGCCCGGCCATGTCGAAATCGCAAAGAATGAGATCGGGCCGTTCCGTGCGCGCCCGCACCAAGCCGCCCTGCCCGTCGGCGGCCTCGATCGCCTCCCAGCCCCCGTGCTCCATGAACATGCGGACCATCTGCCGCATGGGTTTCTCGTCATCGATAATGAGTATTTTCATAGGTGTAAGAATTTCAATTCCGGCCCACCGCAAGCGGTGGCCCTACGGAATTCGGCCGTGTAGGGCCGCCGGTTGCCGGCGGGCCGTTGCGCGAACGAAAACCCGGCCTGCCCTGCCCGGATTTTTCGGCAAAAAGTTCACCCGCCGAAGGCGGCGCCGAAGGCGACCAGGGATGGAGGCAGAAAAATGCCGATGCGGGGTATTTGCTCCGCGCCTCCGCGCGCTCCGCGTGAAAGGTTTGATAGGTTGAGAGCCCATGGATTCGAGGCGTTCAGGGATCTTTTCGGAGACGGACTTTCCCATCCTTGAAACGTTTCGAATCCATGGGATCTCAAACCTTTCCGCGCCTGCCGGCCGGCAGGCAGGGACGGCGCGAATCCACCGGATGATGTTTACCCGTGAAGAGAAGGGCGCGCGGGCTGCCTCACGCCACGGTCGCAAAGGACGCCACGGCCAAGTTTTTCCTCTGTGCCGATTGCGGCCTATGCGTGAGGTGAAAAAACGAGCCGCGGTTCTTGCGCTTTTTGTGTTTTTTGTGGCCATCTGTTTGGGGGATTGGGGCGGTGCGGAGTAATCAGTCTTCAGTACTCACTGAGCAGAGGTCCGTGGTCCGTAGTCAGTGGTCCGTGGTCCGTGGTCCGTGGTCAGTAGTCAGTGGTCTCGTGGTCTCTCTTTTTCGCCCATGGATTCGAGGCGGTTCAAGGATTGGATACCGGTCTTCATGCCGGCGCCGTCAGCGCCTCGTGCACGGCGTGAAGAATCCGGTCCACGGTAAACGGCTTCGCAAGGGCCACCTTCGCGCCCAGCCCCTCGAGTTGCGCGACGCGCTTCTCCCAATCCTCACCGCCGCTCAAGCCCGTCGCCACCACGATGGGCAGCGCCGGATTGAGCCGGCGAATCAATTGAATCATCGTCGTGCCGTCCATCTGCGGCATGCTCAGGTCCGTCACCACGAGTTTGATGGACTGGGCGCGCTGAACGTAGATCGCGGCGCCTTCGATGCCGTTACCCGCGGTAAATACCGTGTAGCCGTGCTTGGTCAGCGCCTTTTCGATCGACCCGCGGATGAGCGCCTCGTCGTCGACCACGAGCACCTCCTCCCCGTGCCCCCCGGCTGGTGGGAGCGCGTCCGCCGCGGGCACGAGATCGCTGCCCTCGAGCAGCGCGGGCAGGTGGACGGCAAACGTGCAGCCCCGGCCCGGGGCGCTTTGAACCGTCACGAATCCGCCATGGCTTTTCACAATCCCGAGCACCGTCGACAGGCCAAGGCCCGTGCCTTTGCCCGGGGTCTTGGTGGTGAAGAAAGGATCGAAGATGTGGTCGAGTGCGTCCGGCGCGATGCCCGTGCCCGTATCCGAAACGCGGAGCGCCACGTAGGCGCCGGGCTTCGCGTCGACGTGCAGCCGCGCTTCAATCTCGTTCAGCCGCAGGTTCGCCGCGGAAATCGTCAGCGTCCCGCCGTCCGGCATCGCGTCGTGGGCGTTGACGCAGAGGTTCATCAGCACCTGGTGGAGCTGCGTGCCGTCGGCCTGGACCAGCCAGAGGTCGCGCGGGAGATCAGCGATCAACTCGATGTTTTTCGGAAAAGTCTCGCCCACCATGTCCTCCAGCTCGCGCACCGAATCCTTCAACCGCATCGCCGCGCGCGCCCCTTGAATTCCGCGCCCGAAAAGGAGCAGTTGTTTCACCAAATCCGCCCCCCGCTGCGCGCTCTGCTCGATCGTGGCGAGCGTGCGCTCGGTGTCCGCTGCCGAGCTCCCCATCCGGAGCAGCGGCGCCGACATCATGATCGGCGCCAGGATGTTGTTGAAATCGTGCGCGATGCCGCCCGCCAGCCGGCCCAGACTCTCCATCCGCTGGGCCCGCAGGAACTGCTGCTCGACGGTTTTCCGCTCGGTGATATCGAGCATGGTGCTCTCGTAATACGCCACCCGGCCGTCTTCGCCGCGCACCGCCCGCGCACTGGCCGACAGCCAGATCACGCTGCCGTCCCGGCGCTGGACCTCATACTCGAAGCCGGAAACGTTATCGTTTTCCTCCATCAAGCGCTTGAACTCCTCGCGCCGTGCCGGGTTGACGTAGATCTGCTGCGCGATGTCCGTCCGCTCGCGCATCAGTTCCTCGGGCGAGTCGAAGCCGAAGATGCGCGCCATGGCCGGATTGGCGGAAATAAACTGCCCCTCGGGCGTGGTTTGGGCAATCCCTTCCACGGCGTGGTCGAAGATGGCGCGGTATTTTTGCTCGGCGCCGCGCAGCGCTTCCTCGGCCCGCGTCTGCACGGTGATGTCCGCCACGAAACCCACCATGCGCATGAGTTGGTCCTGCGCATCCAGAACGAAGTAGCCATCGTCCTGCGCCACGATGTGGCTGGCGTCTCTGCGTCGCACCCGGTACTGGAGGTGGAAGGGCTTTCGGTCTGCGACGGTACGTTCCAGTTCCTGATTGAAGGCGGGCCGGTCGTCCGGGTGAATCAGTTCCAGCCAAGAGGCCAAATCGTGGCCCAGTTCGTCTTGGGAGTAGCCCAGGATCCGCTCGCTATCGCCGCCCCAGGTGACCGCATTCGTCGCCGGATCCCAGTCATAAAGCAGCAGGCCGCTGGCCTTGACCGTCGCCTCGTAGCGATTCTTCCACTTTGCGATCTCTTCCTGCGTCCGCTTGCGCGCGGTGATCACGTCGAATACGGCCACGAATTGCCCTTGGCCGGAGCCATACGTCGAGATCGCAAACCACATCTTCAGTGCCTCCAGATAAATCTCGAACTTCTCCGGAGCGCCGCCCCGGGCCACCCGGCCATAAATTTCGAACAATGCGGGATCGGACTCGCGGATGCCGGGGATGATCTCCGTCACTTTCCGGCCCGCCACATTCTTCAATCCCGTCAGCGTCTCGAACGCATGGTTGACCTTCAGATAGACGAAGTTCTGCGGCCGGTCGCCGTCAAAGAGCATCTGGCAAACGGCGAGGCCCTCGGACATGTTTTCGAACAACGAGCGATACTGCTCCTCGCTCGTGCGCCGCGCCGCCTCCGCCTGCTTGCGCGCAGTGAGATCCTCTTTGATGGCGATGAAGTGCGCGATCTCCCCGACGGCGTCGCGCACCGGTGTGATGGTTTGGTCTTCGGGGTAGAGGCTGCCGTCCTTGCGGCGGTTAATCAGTTCGCCGTGCCAAACGCGGCCGGCCAGAATCGTTTCCCACAGGTTTTGGTAAACCGTGCGCTCCTGCTGGCCAGACTTGACCAGCTCCCGCGGGTCTTTGCCCGCGGCCTCCGCGAGCGTGTAGCCGGTCAGGGTGGTGAAGGCCGGGTTGGCCCACTCGATGGTGCCGTTGCGATCCGTGATGATGATGGCATTGGCCGCGGCGGCGAGCGCGGCGCTCTCCAGGCGCAGCGTCGCCTCCGCCCGCTTGTGCGCCCGCCGCCCTTCCGCCTCGCGCAACTCGCGCTGGATGGCCGGCACGAGGCGCTTGAGGCTGCCTTTCACCACATAGTCGTGCGCGCCGGCCCTCATCGCCTCGACCGCCGCGTCCTCGCCCATGGTACCCGACACGAAAATGAACGGCACGTCGCAGCCGCTGGCGCGGACGATGGCCAGCGCTTCCGTGCCGCTGAAATCCGGCATGCTGTAATCACAGAGGATTACGTGCCACGGTTCACGCTCCAGGGCCGCCCGCAGGTCGGTGGCCGTGTCCACCCGTTCCCAGCGCACCTCGTAGCCGGCGTGCTCGATGTGCCGCGCGACCAGGCCGGCGTCGCTCGCCGAATCTTCCACGATCAGGATATGCAATGGCTTGGTCATGTGGTTATTTCCCGCTGGGCGGCGCCTCGTTCAATGCCAGCCAGTAAACGCCCAGCTGCGCGACCGCGGCGGAGAATTCCGCGAAGCTCACCGGTTTGCGGATATAGCTGTTGGCCCCAAGGTGTCGCCCAAGGCCACGTAGGTGCGCCAGAGCGCGAGCAGCAACCCAAGGCCGAATGCAATAAATACGCCGCGGAAAATCGTGGCGCTTTTTTCCGCCGCGTGGACGGCCGCGAGCGTGCGCTGGTCCACCAGCACGAGGAAATCGTGAATCGGCCCCATGACGGCGGTCTTGGCCTGATGATACTTCTCGTCAAACATCATCATGCGCGCTTTGGCCCGGTTGGCCTCCGCCTCCGGCCCGGTGGACTCGACCAGTTTCATCGCCTCGGATTCCGGCAACGCCAGCCAAACGTGGCCGGAAAATTGAGTGAGCGTGGGGCCCAAGGCATCCCGCCACGAATCCAAGACCATCGCCGCACCCAAGACTGCAAACACGACCGCGGTCGCAGGCGACATCATCGTCAGGCCCCACCACCCCTGAGTGCGGAGGGCCGGCGTGACGCAAACCAGGCTGGCGGCCAGCGCCAGGGCGTGAACACCGTCCTCGGCGGCGCCGATCGCCTCGACGTGTGGCAGCCGCTCCAGCAACTGGCCGACGGCGCTCCGGAACGCGGCGGAGTCGTCCGCGATGAGGACGCGAATGCGTTGGGGCGCGCCCGCGCGGTGATGGGTTTCGGCATTCATGACTGGTTCGATTTCGAACCGGGCCAAGTATCGCGCCCGCGGGGCGGAATAGAACTCTAGCGATGCCCTAGGGTAAACCCTGTAGACGGACGAAGGGACGACGGACCACGGGACCACGGACTACGGACGACGGGACGACGGACCACGGGGGCACGGACGACGGACCACGGGACTACGGACGACGGACCAAGGGAACAAGCCAGCGATTCAGATGGATTAACCACGAAATACACGAACCACACGAAACCAAACGCCCGGGTTTTGGGCCACGAAAAGGCACAAATAGTTCGGGGGAGCCGGCGGCCACGTGCGTCGCGCCTATAGGCGCGCGGAAGTTTACCCGCCTGCGGCGGCGCCGAAGGCGACCAGGGTTTACCCGCCTGCGGCGGCGCCGAAGGCGACCAGGGTTTACCCGCTTGCGGCATTCTTCTCCGGGTTTAGGGACGGGATCGGCGGGTGCCATTTGGCAGAGCACGGGTTGCCATATGGCAGATTGGGCTTGCGAACCGGACCCGCTCCGCTACGTTCGCGACCATGAAAGCGCGCCAAGCCAAAGGCGATTACGGCCACGTGCACGACAACGCCGCGATGGCCCGGAAGGTCGAGGAGGGCGTGCCCGTGCTCGACGTGGTCGAATTCGGCCGGCACGCCGGCTTCACGAGCGAAGAGCTGGCGCGGCTCATCCATATTCCGCCGCGCACCTATGCGCGCCGCGTGGCGGAGAAGGCCCGGCTCAAAGTGCCGGAGGGCGAACGCGCCGTCCGGCTGATGCGCGTTTACGACTGCGCCAGGCAACTGTTTGTCACCCACGAAAACACCCGCGAGTGGCTCAATCTGGAATTGCCGGCGCTCGGCTGGCGCACGCCGCTCGACTTTGCACGCACGGAGCAAGGCGCGCGCGAGGTCGAAAACCTGCTTGGGCGGATCGCGCACGGCGTCGTGACGTGAGTGCGGTCCTCGTCTGGCGGCTGTTGCGGAAGCGCTACGCGGACGAGGCGTTTTCGGGCGAAGGGTCGCGCCGATTTGGCGCGCGGTGGAGCCCGGCCGGAATCAACGTGGTGTATTGCGCGGAGTCGCGCTCGCTGGCCACGCTCGAGGTGCTCGTCAACGTGCGCGATCCCAAACTGCTGTATGCGCAATCCTGGGTGTTGATTCCGGCCGAGCTGCCGGCGGGAGCCATCGAGCGACCCGCTCAGGTGCCGGCAAGCTGGCGGGCGAACCCATATTCGCCCGCCACCCAGCACTTCGGCGCAGAATGGGTGCGTAGCGCCCGCAGCGTGGCGTTGCGAATCCCGAGCGTGGTGGTGCCGGGTGAGTTCAACTATCTGCTCAATCCCGCGCATCCGGATTTTGCGTGCGTTCGAATCGGCAAGCCCGTCGCATTCCATTTCGATTCGCGGCTCCAGCGTTGACCGCTGACGCAAGGTTTGGCGGAATCCTAATCGTTCTCGTAATCGAGAAAACACGGTCGAGCACGATTACGAGCACGAGCAAGAGCACGATGGAAGCGGCGAATTCCTACGGCTGCACGATCCGGTTGCGCACGGCGTAGCGCACCAGCTCGCTGACCGAATGCAGGTCGAGCTTGCGCATGACGTTGGCCCGGTGTGCGTCCGCCGTCTTCACGCTCAGGCCAAGTTCGCGCGCGATGTCCTTGCTCGTCCGGCCCTCGGCAATGAGCTGGACGACCTCGCGCTCGCGCGGCGTGAGCCGGTCGCCGGGCGGGACCGTCTTCGCCGGGTGCCGGCCGGGACGCAGCAACGCCTCGACCACGCTCGCGGGGAGGCTGCCGGTGAAGAACGGCCGGTGTTGCGCCAAGGCGTCCACGGCGGCCACGAGCTGGTGCTTCGCCTGGGTCTTTAATAAAAACCCGCGCGCGCCCGCCGCCAGCCCCTCGCGCACCACATCGTGGTCGTCCGCGATCAGGATTCGCACGGGGTTCATGTGACTTCCTCCCGCCGTGGCGCGATCGCCTGCACCGTGGTGCCCTGCCGGCCGGACTCGATTACCAGCCGTCCGCCGAGCAGCCGCAACCGCTCCCGCATCCCCGCGATGCCGACGCCTGGGGGACCGCGCCCCGGTTCGATCGCGCGCAACGTCTCGGCGGAGATGCCGCGGCCCGTGTCGCTCACCTCCAGCGTCACCTGCTCCGCGTCGCAGGCGAGCCGGATGCAGCAGGTAGGACTGCGTGCGAGGGACGGCGACGGGGTCATGTCGATAATCGATACAACGGCTGCCCCTGTTGCCAAATTTCAAGTCCACCGCGGAGATCTTGAATCGATTATCGACATGGCCCCGTTTGAAATGTCCTGGCAAAGGCGGGATGGGATCTTGGCCCGCCGGTCGTTCTTTGCCTCGCACCGAACGTCAAACCGTCTTGGGTTCTTACGCCATGCCCTCGTCGCTCCAAGTTTCCTGCGTGCAACTCCATTGGGCCAAGCCGCTCGAGTTCAACCTCGAGCGGGACTTCCTTCATTCGCGAACCCAACGGCCTCCCGCTCGCCGAGGCCGGCGCATATCAGGAGGAGATGATCACGGCGGTGCTGGATCTTTCGCGGGCGAACCGCTCTTACATCCTGGACAGCATGCAAGACCCGCCCTTCCTCGCGAAGTATTGGACCGAAATGGTGCGCGAGGCGGAAGCGCGCAAGGACGTGAAGCCGGAGTGAGGCGCGCCAGAGGGGATTTGACCCAGCCGGCCGTCGCGGCTAATCCGAGCAACCTGCGGCTTCCTTATGAACTCTCCTCCCCTGCTCCGCTGCCTCGCCACCCTTATGCTGATCGGCGCCCTCGCCCACTCCGCCCGGTGCGCGCCGCCTCCGGCGACCCGCGCGGCGCACGAGGACGTCAACAGCGCCGCCGTGCGCGAGCGGCCCGGTCTCCAGCCGGATAAAAACCTGCTCTTCAACGGCTGGGGCGTGACGCCCGCGGGCACGCACGTCCGGATCAGCGACATGGCGCTGAAGATGATCGTCTCGCCCGACCGGAAGATGCTCGTCGCGGTCAGCGGCGGATTCAGCGACACCGGCGTCACGCTGCTCGATCTGGCGACGCGGCAGGTTTCCCAGTTTCTGCCGCTGAAGGAATGTTGGAACGGCGTCGCCTTCAGCCGCGACGGCCGCCGCATCTTCGTACCGGGCGGCGACACGGGGCTCATCCACGTCTTCGACTACGCGGAGGGGAAGGCGACGCCCGCCGCGCCCGTGCAACCGGCGGCCGGCGCCGCGCCCGTGTTTCTCGCGGGCATCGCCATCCACCCCGCGACGGGAAAAATCTACGTCTGCAACGAGGCCAACCACGAAGTGTGGGTGCTCAACGCCACGACCCTCGCGCGGGAGGCGACGGTGGCGACCGGCCAGCATCCCCACTCGTGCCTGTTCGGGGCCGACAAAAAACATCTTTACGTGACCAACTGGGGCAGCCGCGCCGTGAGCATCATCGACGCGGACAAGAACGTACGGGTGCGCGACGTGACGGTCGGGCTCCGGCCCAACGATCTCGTGCTCGCGCCCGACGGGCGGATGTTCGTGGCCTGCGCGGGCGACAACACGGTGCATGTCATCGCCACCGACAAGCTCGAGACCCTCGGCGAGCCGGCCAGCCCCGCGCGACGGCTCTGGGAAGGCACGCGCGAAATCATTTCCACCTCGCTCTACCCGCAGGCGCTCGAGGGCAGCACGCCGGACGGCCTCGCGATTTCCCCGGATGGCAGGACGCTTTTCGTCGCCAACGCCGACAACAACAACGTGATGGTCGTCGATATTTCCAACCGTCTGACGGAAGAGGCGAAGGAGCGCGGCGACATCATCTCGATCGTCGACGGGTTCATTCCCGTCGGATGGTATCCCACCGCCGTCGCGGTCAGTCCCGACAACCAGACGCTTTTCGTCGCCAATGGCAAAGGCCTCGCCTCGCGGGCCAATTTCCCGGCGACCACGAGCGACCCGCGCACGGCCAACAAATCGCCGCCCTTCGACTACATCGCGCGCACCTTCGAAGGCTCCATTTCCATGATTGCGCGGCCGGACACGCAGCAGATGGCCGCCTACACCGCGCAGGTGCGGAGGAACTCGCCCTACACCCCGGAGTCGCTGACGCGCGCCCCGATCGCCAGCCATGGCGTGGTGCCGGCGAAAGTCGGCGACCCGTGCCCGATCAAATACGTGCTCTACATCATCAAGGAAAACCGCACCTACGATCAGGTGCTCGGCGACCTGAAGGACGCCCATGGCCGGCCCCTCGGCAACGGCGATCCGCACCTCGCGATTTTCGGCGAAAAGGTGACGCCGAACCATCACCAGCTCGCGCGCGACTACGTGCTGCTCGACAACCTCTATTCGAACAGCGAGGTCAGCATCGACGGCCACAGCTGGTGCGACGCCGCGATCGCCACCGACTTCAACCAGCGTTCGTGGATCATCAGTTACTCGAAACACGGCAAGCTGCCCGGCAACGAGGAAATGGAAAACCCGGCGAACGGTTACCTCTGGGACCTCTGCCGCCGGCACGGCGTCACCTTCAAGAACTACGGCGAGGGTGCGCAGCGCGTGCCCTCGGCGAACCGCGGCCGCTGGGGCAACCGGCACAATGCGCGCGACATGGACCTCGCGGATTTCTGGATTGCGGACCTCCGGAAGGCGGAGCAGGCGGGCGGGCTGCCGCGCTTCACAATCATGTCGCTCGGCGAGAACCACACGTTCGGCACGACCCCCGGCGCATTCGCGCCCAACGCCTGCGTCGCGAGCAACGACCTCGCCCTCGGCAAAATCGTGGCCGCCGCCACGCGCAGCAAGTTCTGGCCGGAGATGGCCATCTTCGTGATCGAGGACGACACCCAGAACGGCCCGGACCACGTCGACGCGCACCGCACGATCGGCTTCGTCATCAGCCCGTATGTCAAACGCGGTTTCGTCGATCGCACGCTGTACACGACCGCCAGCATGATTCGCACGATGGAGTTGATCCTCGGGCTGCCGCCGCTCACGCAATACGACGCGGGGGCCACGCCGATGTTCAACTGCTTCCAGCGCGAAGCCGTCGTCACGCCCTACCATGTGCTGCAGCCGCAGGTGGATTTGATGGAGAAAAACACGAAAAAATCGCCGTTCGCGAAGGAGTCCGCGCGGATGAATTTCAAGGAGTACGACCGCGCCCCCGAAGACGAATTGAACCGCATCCTCTGGTATGTCGCGAAGGGCGAAGCGCCCTACCCGGCGCCAATTCACGGCGCGGTGTTCACCCGGTAGCTCTCGTCGCCGCTGCGCTCCGGCTTAGCCGTGACGATGCAGTCGTTATTTTGGGGCGTCGCTTGCCGACGCCCGCCATACGACGAGGAAACGGGCGTCGGCAAGCGACACCCCTACACTCACCAATTAGTTTGCGCGGCTCAACAGGTGAACGGAGTCTTGTAGGGCCACCGCCTGCGGTGGGCCGGGATTGGGCAGCTCAAGCGTACCTCGAGGGTGATTCGCGGTCCGGCGCAAGCGCCGACGCCGCGCATCGCGAACGTCGTCGATGCCTTGCCGGACACCCGGCTCGGGCTGCATGTCGCTGGACAAGGCCGGAAGAATGGCAAAAGTGGCGACAACGCGAACCGCAATTAGCGATTCCTGATTTTCAATTCTCAATTTTCAATCGAAACAACTCGGTCGGCATCCCGCCCCACGCCTCCTGAATAGTTACCGGCCGTCTTGATCCGTGCCGATCCGCGAAAGCCGCGCTCACTGACGCCACGGCCGGCCCGCGCGGTAGGCATCGAGGCGCCGCTGGAGGAGCGCCTCCGCAGCCGGGTCTCCGGCCGCACGCACGAGCGCGAGGGCACGCTCGGCCGCGCTGACCGCCTCGGCAAACCGGCCGACCTCAGCGCACGCGGCCGCGAACGTGCTCAGCACCGTGGGGTCGTCCGGTTCGTTGCGCACCTTCGCTTCCACGAGCGCCAGCGCGGCCCGGCCGTCGCGCAGCGCCGCGTCCGACGTCGTGGCGAGGATCCAGGCCAGGAGATTGGCAACCACGGGGTTCTGGCCGTATTCCAGCCCCTGGCGGAATATCCGGACCGCCGCCGCATCGGCGCCGTAGTGATAAAACGCCGCGCCGGCGGATTCACAAAACGACAGGCGCGCCGACGCGGGAACTCGCGCGAGGGCCAGGGCGAACGTTTGCTCGGCGAGGGCGACTTCGCCATCTGCCAGCTGCGCGAAGGCGACATGGTACAGCCGCTCCACGTCGGTCTGGTCGAAGGCCACCTTGAACAGCGCCACGGATCTGGTCGCGCCCTCCAGCCCGGCTGGGCGCCGGTAGGGAACCGGTTGCAGCCAGGGCGGCAGCGCCTGCTTCGCCAGCAACCGGTAACCGAACGTTTCTTTCGCCCGCTCCGGTTCGGCATCCGGGTGTAGCAAGCGAAAATACTCCCCGACAAAATTCGCAGTGGAGAGGATCGCGAGATGCGTCACCCCGCGCGCGCGGACGAGCGCAGCGGCGTCCTCATCGCTGCCGGCGGAAAAGATCCTGGCGGCGGCCCTCAGGCCATCGGCGTTCTCCCAAAAGAGCGTGCCCAGCGATTTGAAACGCCCGTAGTAACTGATGCCCATCGAGGCGTTCGGACTGGCGAGCAGCACAATGTCGCCCTCCGGCTGGGTTTCCCGCAGCGTCGCGGCGATATCGCGATAAAGCGGCTGGAGGAGGTCGCCCTCGCTGACCACGCGATCCCGGTTTTCCGCCCGGGCCGTGACAATGCGCATGACGCCAGCCGGCAGCAAAAGCATCGCGGTCGCCGCTCCAATCACGAGCCAGCGGGCGCGCGGGCGCGCGCTTGCGCCGACCGCGATGAGGCAGAGCAGCAGGCCGATTTGTGGACCGCTGCCGGCGAGCCACCAGCGCATTTCAAAGAAAGCCATTGCCACCCACGCCGCGGTCACCGCCGTGAGGAACCCGAGGACAATCCTGGTCTCGTCACGCCGGCGCAGCAGGAGGATCCTCGCGGGCACGAGGATGAGGACCGAAGCGAGGTCGTAGGCCACGGCCGGAAACCCAGATTGCCGGGCGGAGGCCAGAAGCGATCTGCCCTCGGCGACAAAGTGGCGCAGCTCGCCGACGAACGGATCTCCGAGCGCAAATGCCGCCGAACCCCCGGCGAGCATGGCCAGCGGCGGCGCCGCCACCGCGAGCACCGGCAAGGTCAAGCGCCCCGCCGCGCGCCGGAACGGCTCTGCGGACTCCAGACGCCACGCGGCCACGATCGCGACGATCTCGGCTCCGCCCCACCAGGCCAGGGAATAGAGCGGGTGATTGACCTCGAGCCGCAGGCTGAAGTGCGCGGGCGCGTATTCGAGAAGATAGAACACGAAGCTCGCCCCAGCGCCGACGCGCCCCCACAGCCGCCACAATCCCGGCTCGAAGATCGCCCCCTCGCGCCGCGCCGCGCGGCCCTGCCACCACGCCACGGCGAGTCCCGCCGCCCCGACCATCGCAATGCCGGGCAACACCGCGGCCGCACTGAACCACATGCCCACCGCTCCACTCGCCGCGGAAAAAATCGCGGCGTTCCGCGCCCGCTCCCGGGACGACGGCAGCAGGGACGTCGCCTCGCCCGCGGCGGGTTTCCACCAGCCCGCACCCATGAACGCGATTCCCAGGACAAGGCCGAATACAGCCGCCGTCACCACGCCGTGATGATCGATGTACGTCGGGGTGAAGCCTTCGTAGAATCGCTTGTGGCCCACCATGCCCAGGGCGACCAGAAGTCCGGCGCCCGCGCCCGCCTGCCGCCCGGCCCAGCTGGAAAAGAGGACGACGAGACCAAAAAGCAGGGGCGCATTGAACCAGAACAGAGCGCGCTCCAAGGCCAGCGAACCGGCCGCGCCGGTCATGGCCTGATGCAGCGAACCGGCGGCCCGAATCATCCACGGGAAAGCCGAGCTCCAATGCACTTCGCGGCCGATCAGGGCGTTGTCCGAGACCGTGAACCGCACCCGGGCCTGATGGCTTTCCCTCGCCGCGAGCGCGTGGCGCACCCACATCTGGCCGTCGGCGTGACGCGAGGGGATGACCTGGCGCAACGG
>JACQWL010000050.1 GCA_016209255.1 Verrucomicrobiota bacterium | reverse complement strand
GTTCCTCTTAGTAGGCCAGGCACTGGTAAACTTGCGCCCGCGTCAAATCCGGGAAGCAACGCGGGATCAACATGTCGATGGTATCGCCGTTCGCTCCCCATCAAGTGTCACGTAATACGTGACACTTTAAAAATTCGCTCCTCTCACGCAGTGGCATAGTGTCACGTATTACGTGACACTTTGGCGGGCCGCGCGGAAGGGAGTCATGGGTTGAATATTGACTGGCGCAGTGCGTCGTACGACGGCGTGTCAAACGTCAACCCGCGTCCCCTTCGACCGCGCTCGGCCTGTCGGGTGCGACGGCGTATGAAGATCCTACCCTTCGTCCGAATCGTCGCAGGCCGCGACAATTTTCCGGTGGCTCTTGCCCAAACAAATTGACCACGGATGCGCTCGAGGCGCACAAGTTACACGGCTTGCCCGCCGGTGGCGGGATCAATCCCGGATAAACGCCGAATCAATCCGTGCCCATCCGTTCACTATCCCTGAAAATGTTCTCAGGCTGCGAAGATCTCATACGCAAGGTTGTTTACCGCGGATAGCGCTGATATCGCGGATAAAGGCGGAGTACCGACGATCATCCGCGCCATCCGCGTAATCCGCGGTGAAATGCCTTGGCTGGTCTTTCGGTTGCGGCTGCGTCGGGCCAGACAATCCGTGGTCAAAAAACTTCCTTGTCCCTTTAGCGGTGACTACGGCGCGGGGGAACGGGCGGCGTGCGGTTCGCGCTCATTTCGGCGGCTGGCGCTCGCCCAGGGCGAAGGGCGGGCGCGATTCGTCAAAAGGATTTTCCGCCAGAAGCTGATCGAGGTTCTTCTGGAAAAAATCCTGCCCGCCGAGCTGGCTGAGCGCGGTGTCGTATCGCGCCAGCAGCGGGTCGATTCGCTCGAGCGACGCCCCGATCAGATCTTCGCCGAGGTTGTCGTCGAGGGTCTTGAAATCGAAAAGCGTGAGGCGGTTCAACGGCCGCGCGGGTTGGTAGAGATAGTCGGAGGCCGCGGTGCCGGGTTCGGGCCGGACAATCGTCACGAGTTTGACGAGGACGAGGCGGTTGAGGCACTCGTTGAGGAGCTGCGTCGGCACCTTGAGCATGGTGCTGAGGTGCGAGGCCGAGGTCGGCGGCAGGCAGTCGCGGAACCGGCGGCAGATGGAGAGGAACACCACGAGCGAAAGCCGTTCGCGCATCGATTCCGTGAGGGTGGTCCACGCCGCCTGGCTGTTGCGAAAGTGCACATTCTGGACCGCGTAGCTGACGATGCCGCCGATCAGCACGCAAAGCCAGAAGGTGTAAAGGCCGAGCATCAGCACGGGCACGATGGCGAGGGTACCGTAGAGGCTGCGCTCGAGGAAGACGCGCTTCACGTAGAGAAAGGCGACAAAATTGTTCAACATGAGCAGCGTCGCGACCACGGCGCCGCCGATGGCCGCCGCGCGCCAGAAGACCTTGGTATTCGGGATGGCCCGGTAAAACACCGCGAGAATCGCGGACAGCAGCGTGAACGAAAACACCGGCAGCGACCAGCTCAGCGCCTTGAGCAGCCGGGCGCCGCCGGGAAGTTTTTCCATGAACACGTTCACGAACGCACCGGCGCCGAGCAGCGCGACCGACGTGAAAAAGAGCACCGCGCCCAGCGTGAGAATCGTCCAGTAAAACACGATGCGCATCAGCACCGACCGTCCCTCGTGCACGCCCCAGATGTCGTTGAACGCGTCCTCGATATTCTTGAAGAGCAGCAGCACAATCAGGATGAGCGAGATGCCGCCAAGCGTGCCGGCGGCAACGGAGCGCGACGCGGTGACAATGTTGTTGATGATGTCGACGAGCTGCGGGTTGACAGCGGCGGGGTCGGCGGTGAGCTGCTCGTACTGGGCGACCTGGGGTGCGACGACCTTGACCATCCGGTTGAGCGTGTCTGCCACGAGGCCCGGGTCGTTCTTCCCGAGCGCGAAGCCCGCCACCAGGACGGCGATCGCGATGAGCGGACCGAGGCCGAGCAGCGTGCTGAAGCTCAAGGCGGCGGCGCGGCTGGCGACGCGTGACTCGCCAAACACCGTGATCGTAATCGAGATCACGCGCAGCGAGGCAAAGAGGAAACCCCGCGGCGACCTGTCCTTCAGGTGTGCCGACTGCCAGATTTCCGTCCGGTAGGTATGGATCAATCGCGGCCACGCGTCCGCGATCCGCCAGCCGGGCGAGCGCGATGGGGCCGGTTGCGCCACGGTGTCAGTGGGAGAGGAAATACCAGGCGAGCATGCCCATCCCGCCAATCCCCGCGGCCGCCGCGACAATCACGGGAATCAAGGTGACAAACACGGTGCAAAGATAAAGCCCCGCGGCGCCGGCGGCGACCTCGATGAGCGGGAGCGACAAGCCTTGCGCGTAGAACATGAAACCCATGAGACCGAAGCCAAGCGCCGCGCGAAAGCGCACGAACGAGTAGATGGTCGACATGCCAAGCCCGAGCAGCACGGCGAGGATAACGTCGACCACGCCGAGAATCACCAGCGGTTGCGCCATGATTTTTGCCGGGTCCATCGACGTGAGGGCCTCAGTGGCGGGCAGGATCTCCGCCGCGGCGGCGGCAACGAGGGTGACGGTGGCGCCAATCAGGCCAACCTTTGCCGCGCGCATCATGGCGATCTCGGGATCGGACTTGCCCTTCGTGTCCTCGGTGCGGCCCTCGGCGGCGGCGAGCATGTCGTTCACCGTAATCGCCTTTGCGTTCTCGTCCGGTTTGTTGAGGGTTTTGATCTCCTTTGCCTTGAGGCTGAGTTTCTTTTTCTCCGGAAACGCGGCCGCCATCAGCTCCGGGTTGGCGCTCAGCGCGACCCACTGCTCGGTCGTCGAATCGTACACCAGCGTTTCGCCGGTCACCTGGCCCGCATCGGCGAGGGAGGAGATTTGTTCAACGTTGAACGGCCCGCGGGCCTCGGTATCGGTCTGGTTCCGGATGTAAATTTCTTGCGTGGCCATGCAGGGAAGGCTGGGAGGACGTACCGGAAGCGGCAAGAGCGTTTTGTGCCAATCGTGGGAGCGGGCCGTGGGCGGGACGCGGCGCAGTGGCGGGCGTCGCCCCCTACATCCGGGTCAGCGTCCGGAGGCCGAGGAGGCGCAGGCCGGTTTCGAGGATGAGCAGGGTGCGCGCGCAGAGGAGGAGCCGGCGGCCGCGGATGCCGGCGTCGTCGACCCCGACCTTGTCCGCGTTGTAGAACGCGCTGAATTCGCCCGCGAGTTCGTAAAGATACAGACAGAGGAAATGCGGGCGGAGCTGACCGACAGCGGTGTCGAGGGCGTTGGGGAATTTCACCAGTTTGCGTGCGAGCGCGAGCTCGGCGGGAGTCTCGAGCGCCGAGGCGGCGCCCTCGATCGCGAGGTCATTGGGCCTGGCGGCGAGCTTGCGGAAGATGGAATGAATGCGCGCGATGGCGTAAAGCAGGTAGGCGGCGGTGTTGCCCTCGAGCGAAATCATCTTGTCCCAGGCGAACACGTAATCGCTCGAGCGGTTCTGCGAAAGATCGGCGTACTGGACCGATCCGACCCCGACGATGGCCGCAATCGCGCGGCGTTCGGCCTCGGGGAAGTCGAGGCTCCGGCCGCTCACGAGGGCGAACGCGCGCTCCTCGGCCTCGGCCAGCAGATCCTTGAGCTTGATATTTTCGCCACTGCGGGTCTTGAGCGGCCGGTTGTCTTCGCCGAGGATGGTTCCGAAATCGACATGCTGGAGCTGCGGCACCGGGCGGCCCGATTGCGCAAACCATTTCTGCGCGGTGAGGAAAAGCTGCTCGAAGTGGTCGCTCTGGCGCTTGTCGACCACGTAGAGCGCGCCCGTGGCATGGAAGTGCTCGGCGCGGTAAAGAATCGTCGCGAGATCGGTCGACGCGTAGTTTGCCGCGCCGTCGCGTTTGCGGATCATGAGCGGCTGCTGCTTGAAACGCGGGTGCTCGGGGTGGAACACCACCAGCGCGCCGTCGCTTTCGACCGCGAGACCGCAGCCGCTCAGTTCCCGATAAATCTGTCCGACCTTGTCGTTGTAGAAGCTTTCCCCGAGCGCGACATCGAAGCGGATGCCGAACCGATCGTAGATTTGCTGGAAGGCGGCGAGCGACACGTCGTTGATTTTCCGCCAGATGGCGAGGTTCTCGGCGTCGCCGCCCTGCAACTTTACGAGTTCGGCGCGGGCCTCATCCATGACGGCGGGGCCGGCCTCGGCGGCGTGATGGCCGGCTTTGTAGAGCCGCTCGAATTCCTCCAGCGGATCCTGCGCGAGCGCGCCGGCGTCGAGGTGGCGCTTGTAGGCCCAAATCAATTTGCCAAACTGCGTGCCCCAGTCGCCGATGTGGTTGTCGCGTACGACCCGTGCGCCGCTGAACGCAAGCAACCGGGCGATCGCCTCGCCAATCACGGCCGAGCGCAGATGGCCGACGTGCATCTGTTTCGCGGTGTTCGGCGAACTGTAGTCGACGATCCAGGTCTGATTGTGTTTCGCGGATGCGGCGCCGGCGCGCAAATGGTCCTCGGTGTCATGAGCGCGCAGCCAGGCGAGGAGCGCCGCGGGCTTGAGCGTGAAATTGACGAAGCCCGGTCCGGCGATCATGATCGCGCAGGCGTCGTGGAGCCCGGCGGGCAGCGCGGCAACGAGTTTTTCGGCCGTGGCCCGCGGATTGAGTTTCCGGGCTTTGGCATGGCCGAGCACCCCGTTCGCCTGATAATCGCCGTGGCGCGCGTCGGCCGGGCGCACGTCAGGAGCGAATTCGGCGGCATCAACGAGTCCAGCCGCGCTCGCGGCCGCCATCAGGGCGGCATCGAGTTCGGCGGCGAGGTTGAATGAGGCGTGCATCACGCGAGGAAACGGGAACGCCAGCGTGCCGCGCAAGCGTGGAGTGTGGCCGCCGGCGCGCGGAGTTGGGGTGCCGGCAGGCGGCGATTGAGCAAAACAGCGTTCGCCGGCCGGCCGCTACGGACTTGCGAGGAGCGTCTGCCTTCGGTGGCATCAGCGGTCCACTCCCGCGCTTACGATGGATGCACCTTTGATCGAGTTTCTCAGTTTGCTGTTGCGTTGGCTGCACTTGGTCGCGGGCATCGCTTGGATCGGTTCTTCGTTTTATTTCATCTGGCTTGACCACAGCCTGGACCCGCCGCCTCCCGGTTCCGATGCCGCGAAGAAAGGCGTGGCCGGCGAATTGTGGGCGGTGCACGGCGGCGGTTTTTATAATCCACAGAAATACGCCGTCGCGCCGGGAACCTTGCCGGACAAGCTGCACTGGTTCAAGTGGGAGGCCTATACGACATGGCTTTCGGGAACCGCGCTGCTGGTGGTCGCTTATTGGCTGCGCGCGCAGACGATGATGATCGATCCCAGTGTCGCCACGCTGGCTCCGTGGCAGGCGATTGGCATCGGCGCCGCGAGCATGGTGGGCTCGTGGGTGGTCTACGATGCGTTGTGCCGTTCGCCGCTGGGAAGAAACGAGGCGTGGTTTGGTGTGGTCGTGTTCGCGCTGCTCGCGCTGCTCGCGTGGGGACTCGGCCGCGCGTTTGGCGGGCGCGCGGCGTTCATGCATGTCGGTTCGTCGATTGGCACGATCATGGTGGCGAACGTGTTTTTCGTCATCATCCCCGGGCAGCGGCGGATGGTCGACGCGATGCGCGCCGGGCGCGCGCCCGACCCGCTCGACGGCATGCGCGGCAAGCAGCGCAGCGTGCACAACAATTACTTCACGCTTCCCGTGTTGTTCATCATGATCAGCAATCACCATGCCTCGACCTACGGGCACAGGCATGCGTGGGCGGTACTGGCGCTCATCGCCTTGGCAGGGGTGGCGATCCGCCATTTTTTCAACCTCAGACACAAGGGGGTCTTCGCCTGGCCGTATCTCGCGCTTGGGGCGACCGTCCTGAGCGCCACGGCATGGTGGACGGCGCCGCGCCTCACGCCATTGCCGAGGGTCGAAGGTCCGGTCACGTTTGACCAAGTCCGCAGTATCGTGGGACGGCGGTGCATTTCCTGCCACTCGCCGATGCCCACGTATCCGGGAACTACCCAACCACCGGGCGGAGTGCTGCTGCATGCACCGGAGGTGTTGGCTGTAAATGCGCAGAGGGTTTACCAACAAGTAGTTGCTACGCGCGTGATGCCGCCGGGAAATGTGACCCAGATGACAGACTACGAACGCGCCGTAATTGCCGCCTGGGTGGCGGGTGGAGCGAAGATGAAATAGTTTCGCGCCGTTCTACGAGCGCGACGCGGTTGGTCGGCGGGGGTTTATTCCTGAGATTGGGGCGGACGAATGGTCCTTTAATCTCGACTAATTCCTGTAAAATGGATTGGCTGGCAAACTTTTCTGCCACCCGGGGTCCCCCGCTGGCCCCCATCTATTACTACACATGACTAGCAAGCGAAACATCCCGACGAGACGTTTCATCAAGCCTACGTTCAACTTCCTAATCGAGAAGAAGCGCGATGGCGGCGAATTCAGCCAGGAGGAGATCCGCTACATCATCGACAGCACGCTGGATGGCGAAATGCCGCGGCACCAGCTGGCGGCGCTCGCGATGGCGATTTACTTTTCCGGCATGTCGGCGCAGGAGACGGCGGACCTGACCGAGGAGATGATGCTCTCGGGCGAGGTCATCGACCTTTCCCATATTGCGAAACCCAAGATCGACAAATACTCCACCGGCGGCGTCGGCGACAAGACGTCGCTGGTGCTGGTGCCGCTGGCGATGGCTTCGGGCGTCGTGGTGCCGTTGATGTGCGGCGTCGAACACGATTACATCATCAGCACGCTCGACAAGCTCGCGGCGGTTCCCGGCTTCAAGAGCCACCAGACCAACGAGCACTTCGTGGCCCAACTCGCCCGGATCGGAGGCGCCATCGTCGCGCAGACGGAGAATCTCGCTCCGGCCGACGCCAAGTTCTATGAACTCCGCAAGGACACCGGAACGATTCCAAGCCTGCCGCTTATCACGGGCAGCGTGCTGTCGAAAAAACTCGCGGAGGGTTCCGAAGGCCTGGTGATCGACGTAAAGTGGGGCAACGGTTCCTTTATCAAGGATCTTGAGCAGGCCAAGCAACTTGCGCGTTCGATGACCCGCGTGGGCCGCTCGATGAAACGCCGTTGCGTCGCCCTCGTCACCGACATGAACCAGCCGCTCGGCGACACGGTCGGCACCGCGCTCGAGGTCAAGGAAGCGATTCAACTCCTCAATGGGCAGGGCCCCGAGGACATGAAGGAACTCGTGCTCAAGCTCGGCATGGAAATCGTGCGGCTCGCGGGGGTGGCAGGTTCGACGCTTTCGGCCAAGCAGACGGTCCAGCGGCATCTTTCCGACGGCTCGGCCCTCGAGAAATTCAAGGACCTCGTCCGGGCCCAGGGCGGAGACGTTTCCTTCATCGAACATCCGGAGAAATTTCCGCCGGCGCGGCACATCCGGAAACTGCCCGCGCCGAAGCGCGGCTACGTTCACACGATTAATGCGGCGATGATTGCCCGCGGGGTTCACATTCTCGGCGTCGGCAAGACGAATGCGCACGACAAGATCGATCACTCTGTCGGCGTGTCGGAAATCAAGAAGGTCGGCACGCAGGTGATACAGGGCGAGCCGCTGATGATGATTCACTACAACGACGAGGCGAAGCTCGAGCAGGCGCTCGAGTACTTCAAGAACGCCTACCGCCTCGCACCCAAGCGACCGACGCCCCCGCCGCTCATTGTCGAGCGCGTGGCCTAGCCGTATCCATGCAGTAGAACCCCGTTTACCTGTTGAACGGCCAAACTAATTGGTGAGTGTAGGGG
>JACQWL010000395.1 GCA_016209255.1 Verrucomicrobiota bacterium | reverse complement strand
TTTATGGGGTAAAGCGTGAGACCCTGACGCCATTCTCCGCGTCGCTGGGACGCGAATAGCAGACGAAAATCTGGCGGTTTTCCCGGAATTTTGGGTGGAGAATGACGCCGAAGGCGTTGAGCAGATCGGGATGCAGGGTCAGGAGATCCACAACTTCGTCAGCGGTCTTGACCGCACCGATCGTTGAAAAGGACAAAATTTTCCCTCTCCGCTCCAGCAGAAGAAAGCGTCCGCGGCTTGGAACGGAGATCAGTTCGACCGCTTCGGAAAATCTCAGCTGCGGAGAGATCTCTTGATGGACGAAAGCCCTTGGCGGATCCGGAGAGCCGTCCACCCGTGACGTCGTCCAGGCAAGCCGCGGTTGGCCGGCGGCGGCCCACAGACCCGAGATCATGGCGATCGAGGCGACGAGAATTTTCATGATGGGGAACCTGTTTATGCGAATTCATATGGTCTGGCGTAAAAATGCAACGGCCTGAATCCAGCCCGGAATTGTCATGGGAACGCGACGCCCTCGCGTTTGCCCCGAAGACCGCGACGGGGGCGTCGTGGCTCCAAGTTACAGATCGCTCGAGATGTTCCCCGTGTCCGCGCCACCATCCACCTGCTTTTTCGCCGGGCGCGAACATTTTTTGGCCGCAAAAAAACGCAGACTAAAAAACCGCTAATCTTCGCTAATGGCCGCGGATAAAAGGACTAAATCCGAAACCGAAGCCTCTCGTTGATTCACTTTATCGGTGAATCGGGAGACGGTTGTCTTGTCTGCTCGAAACCGTGGGAGGGACTTTATGCCCCGACTTATTGGCGATTGAAGCTGTGGGAGGGGCTTTACGCCCCGACTGAAAACCGTTCGATCTCGTCGGGGCATAAAGCCCCTCCCACAGCTGAAATCCCTCCCATAGTTGAATCCCCTCCCACAGTGATGATCCCCGAGCGCCCGGCCGCGGGATTGCACGAGCCACCTGTGCTGGCTGCCCTTCAGCACCAGAGACTCGTGCTCGAAACCGAAGGGTATTGGAACGTCCACACGTGGGACGTCATGCCCAACCACCTTCATGCGCTGTTCACCCTGGGAGCGAAAGCCTCACTCTCCGAATGCCTGCGGTTGTTCAAGGGCCGGTTGTCGCCCGCGCTCCGCAAACATCAGTTATCGTGGCAGGATGGCTACCACGATCATCGCATGCGACCCGACGAAGATCGCCTGCCGGTTTTTATGTACATTTTTCTGAACCCTTATCGCGGCGGACTGATCGCGGCTGCGGAAAAATGGCCGGGATATTTCTGTGCAGTGGAGGACTGGGATTGGTTTGGTCCGCTGACGAATTCCGATGTCCCATTTCCAGAGTGGCTGCGATAAGAAGCCATCGGGGCATAAAGCCCCTCCCACCGTTCATTTCTCCAAACCGACTTTCTTCATCAGCGCCTGGAACCGCGGGTCGGAGCGGACTGGCTCCCAAACCGGTTCCTGTTTGAGCCAGACACACCATGTGTCCCTGTCCGCGACCATCTTTTCCAACCATTCAAACATTCGCTCTTTCTCGCCCAACTCCATGTAAATGAGAGCTGGCATGCCGGCACAGACGTAGCGCTGTTTCGACAGTTCATCCAGTTCCGCAATGATGCGGCGCGCTTCTTCGGGTTTTCCCGCCCGCGCGTAGCCAAAACCGAGGTGGCCGATATTCCACGGATTTCTTCCCAGCGAAAGCGCTTTCTGGAACTCCGCCAGCGCCTCGGCCGGCTTGCCCTGCAAGGCAAATGCGAAGCCAACCATCGTGTGTGCGATCATGAAACTTGCGTCCAGTTCGATGGCCTTCCGTCCATGGTCGATCGCCTGCTCATACTTCCGAGTGTCGTAGTACGACCAACCGAGGTTAGTCATTATGGCGGCGGACGTGGGGTCGAGGTCCACAGCCTTTTTCTGTTCGGCAAAGCCCTCGTCAATCCTACCCCTCGAAATAAGCGAGTGACCATAGCCATCGTGAGCTATCGCCAGGCTGGGTTTGAGTGCGAGGGCGCGCTTGAATTCGATTTCCGCTGCGTCCCAATTCCAATCGAGCCAAAACTTAATCCAAGCCATGGAGAGATGGGCTTCGGCGAGCGTGTCGTCCAATTCCAGCGCCTTGCTGGCCGCCATTCCGACCTCGAGCCTGACCTGTCGTGGCGCCGCCTTCCAATTCCAAGTGTCAGCGATCCCGCTGTAAGCAAGGGCGTAATTTGGGTCGACCACCAGAGCTTGCGTGAAGTATTCGCGCGCCTTGATCGCGCCTTCCTCGCTCCATTTGAACCAGTGGAAGCGTCCTTTCAGATACAATTGATAGGCTTCCAAGTTGGCCGTCGGCTCTTTCTTCAACCGCTGCACTTCGGTGCCGAGCAATTTGACTTTCAACGCCTCGGCCACCCGCTCGGCCACGTCGCTCCGCATCTTGAACACATCCTTGAACTCCGCGTCGTAATTGTGCGACCACAGGTGCCGCTGGCTCGCCACGTCGATCAACTGGACCGAAATCCGCAACTGGTCGCCGGCCTTGCTCACGCTGCCTTCCAGCAGCGTCCCGGCCCGCAACTCCGCTCCGATTTCAGACAGATTCTTGCCCGCTTTTTTTATCCGGTCCGACGAGGTGCGGGAGATGACCTCCAGCCCGCTAATCTTCGAGAGGGAGGAAGTGAGCTCCTCGGTCATCCCACCCGCGAGGTATTCGTCCTTGGCGTCCGGGCTGAAATTGTCCAGCGGCAGCACGGCGATGCGATGGGGATCGAGCGCGGGTTTTTCTGAGGTGGGCGGTGCGCTCCGTCGCGCCGCTGGTTCGTATGGTGGAACGGCATCTGAATTCTGATGCAGTCGTTTCCAACCGAAAGCACCGAGGAGAATTATAAATGCCGTAGCGCCGGCAATCCAACCAAGCCGCGCGCGGAGCGCACGGCCCACCCTGGTCGGAGGCGCGTCGACCTCCCTGTCCGTCGAAGCCTTGAGCTTGTCGAACGGGGCGAAATCGGAGCCGCGCTGGACGGAACGGAAAGCCGTTCCGCTACCCACCGGCGCGTCGAGGAGCAGTTTCACCTGCCCGACGAACTGCGGCGTGGGCAGCGCGCCGGGCAGCCGGATCCACTGCACGCGCAAAAACTCCGTGGGGACGGCCGCACCGGCGTCCGGCGTGCTGTCGATTACGACGGGCGCGAGATAGGGCACGCCCTCCAGCATCAGGTGCGTCTGCTCGACCGCCAGCTTCCATTCGAGCCGGAAATACCCTTTGCTGCGCGCCTGCGTATGCTGGGAAATGATCGGAATGAACAGGCTGCACTCGTTGATCTGGCGGCGGATTTTCTGGTCCCACGCATCGCCGCCGCGGAGCTCGCTCTGGTCGAACCACACCTCGACGCCCTGGCTGCGCAGCGCCTCCGCGATGCGCAAGGCCGCCGAGGTATCTTCGCGGGCGTAGCTCAGGAAGACTGCGCTGGCCGATGGCTCGGGGGTGGGAGCTGCTGTCGGGGTGGACATGACCGGGACACACCGTGACGGCATCGCCGGGCGGAGACGAGAAGAAAGCCGCCGGCGCGGAAGCGGTGGGAGGGGCTTTATGTCCCGACTGAAATTCGTTCGATTATGTCGGGGCATAAAGCCCCTCCCACAGTTGAAGCCCCTCCCACAGTTTAAACCCCTCCGACAGTTGAAGCCCCGCTGTCCGCCGTAGCAGTTTCTCCTCCGGATTTGGGAGTTAAGCGTTAAGCGTTGAGCGTTAAACGTTGCCTCCTCCTGCCAGCGAACTTCACCCCAAACAGGCAAAACGCTTAACGCTTAACTTTTAACGCTCAACGCTCAAGTGAGGTTCTCCCAGCGGTCGCGGGCGATCGGAACTGGGTCGATGCGTTACCGGTGGTTGAACCGGCATTTGACCCACGGCGAGCCTCGACCCATCATTAATTCATGACGCGAGAGACCTTGCTGGACATTGACAACCGCAGGCCGTTTGCGCCGTATTCGCTCCGGCTTGACAACGGTGACGTGGTTCGCATCGAGCAACCCGAACATTGCCTGGTCACCGAGGATGGGCAGACACTGGTATTCAACCAGGGCGGGGGGAAGTTGAAATTCATCGCGCTCCCCAACATCACGGTGGTGGAGTAAGGATCCGGATTTGTCCGCACGCAAGGGGGCGGTGAACCGCGACGGCACATACTCCCGCGTCCGCCGGGGCGGCGCACGGACCGATTACGGAAAATCCTGCCGGTCGACCCTCCGCCTGCGCTACGAGCCCGAGCGGCGATCCGACCACATCGGCTTTCGTGTGGTCGCCGTCCAGCCTCATAGATCGTCCGGCCTCGAGCGGTAGATTCTGATCCGACGGAACTCGTAGTTCCTCGGGCCGTGGTAGATGTTGAAGTCCCGGGCGTGGAACCGGATTTGGACATGCCGGCCCAAGTCCACCGACTGATCCGACCAGACCTGAGTCAGCACCCCGTCGTTGTTATAGAACCAGGAGACTCTCGTTCCCTCGATCCGCACAAAGACGTCCTTCCCCTTCGCCACCGACGTTTCGAAATCCCGCTGCCGGCCGTTCACCCCGTACAACAAGCGATAATTGCCCAGATGGTCTGCCCGCATGGTGCGGTGCGTCCAGAAGAGGTAGGTCTTGTCGTTCCGGATGTCATGGATCACGAAACCACCGTGGGTCAGCGGCAACTCCGGGTTGGTGTCCCACGTGTAGTCGTCGACCCGCACCCAAAGCTCGCCCTTCGCCAGACCATAGGATCCCTTCGAAACCACGATGCAGGTGTCGCGATCAGGATCGAAGGTGCCGGTCTGTTCGGTCCGGAACCGCAGCCCGGGCGCATTGAAGAGAAAAGATGCGCCCGCCTGATTGCTGAAGGTCCACCAATTTTCGTCCGTCGTGAAATCGTCCACCTTCATCGGCATCTCGAGGCCGTGGGGATTCAGCCACCGCACCCAGTGACTCCGCCGCCGGGGCGCCGCCTGGTCCATCCTTTGCCGATACCGGTTTCCCGGCCGGTGATCCGGGATGACATAGCCGTCCGCAGAATCGATCGCGGCGTCGAAATGCGGCGCGCTGACCAGGTGATCGAGGACGGCATGCGCCGCGACCGGCGTGCCGCCGGCGTGGATCGCGATCGCTTCCTCTGCAGTCACGACGTCCGCGGTGACCGCGAACTGGTTTACGAAGCCCCGGAAATAATCCACCGGCCGGCCCGACTCGTCGAAGTGGCACCCTAACGTCAGCCGGGATCCGGTGGCTCGGTGGGTTCCGTGCCGCCCGGTGTCGACCAACCGTGAGAGGTCCTGCCGCCATCCGTCGAAATACACTTTCACCACGTCCCCGCCCGCTGGCATCGGATCCACGGTGACAACCACGGTGTGCCATTCCGCGGTCAGCGGCGCGCGAGTGGCAACGTGGAGATCGATTCCATGACCGTCCGCCGACTGGAAATATTCCAGGTGCCCAGCCGCAAATAGATTCGCCGCGGGAAAACACTCGATCGCAATCTCATATACTCTGCCAGATTCCATTGGCTTCAGGTTCACGTTGCTCTCCCGGTAAAGCATGCGCTGCGTCCCGTCGCACACCGTCATCCCGTAGCCCTCGGGATAGTCGGTGTTGGCGGGGTACACATCCACGAGCTTGGCAACGAAGTCCGTGTCCGGCGCGTCGCTGCTCACCAACAGCCGGACAATGAGCGGACCGAGAACGCGCAAGGGTTCGCGAAGCGGAGGCGTCTGGAATACGCAGACGTCCGCGCGGGCCGCGAGCGGACGCCCGGGGATGCAATTGCCGATCAACGCTGTCGGCTCGCGCTGGTCGGCCGGGCCACGCGGAGTGTGACCGATGAACATCCACGGGCTCGCGATGCTCGGCACCGGATCGTTCGGATCGCTGCGCCAGCGGGTCTGCCCCTCCGCCCGGCCGGGAAGCACCGCCCGGAGCGTCCGGTCCGCGTGCAAATGATATGGCGTGATGCGCATCCCCGGCGGCGGCCAGTCGTCGCCATGCCACCACGTGCCGCCCGCGTGCAGATGGCCCTCGGCCGTCTTGCGTCCGCTCCCTCCGCCCATGACGAAGGCCCGCACGCGGGAGGTGCGCGGCGCCGCATCCACGCGCTTCAGATGCCGGTCGAAAAAGATGCGCTGCGTATCCATCTCGGGAATATGGGCGTGCGGGCCGAAATCCGCGTCGCCGCAGACGTTGCCCCCGAGCTGGCCGTGGATCCACGGCCCCAGCAACAGGTGCTGGTTGGCGCCGCGGCCGAGCTTCTTCATCAGGCCGTAGGCGTTGCAGAAACAGCGCGGGTAGCCGTCGTACCAGCCGGTCACCCAGAGCATGGGAATGTCGGAGTAGCGCGGGAAATGGGCGAGCCACGCGATCGTGTCCGCTCCATCCTCGACCTCGGAAAAACCCGGCCCGAATTTCCCCTCCGACTCGAATCGGCCGCGCACGTCCTGCGTGACCGAAAGATAGCCGTGCGCGGCGAAATAACGCGCCCGCGTCCCGTACTTGCTGCGGTCATAGGGCGAGCGGACGAGCACGGCCGGCAGGCGTCCGGCCACCGGCTGGCCGGCGCGCGCCGGCCGGTAGACCGTCGCGAAAACCGTGATGCCGGCGCGCATTTTCACCGCCACGGGCCGCTCCTCGATTACCTCGAAGGGGCCGGGATCGTTGCCCGGGTAGGCACCGCTGACCGAGGGCGGCGTGGGCTGGTCCGGCGCACCGTGCAACCCGGCGGCGAGATTCCCCAGCGCCAACAGCCCCGCACCCTGCGCGCCCAGCCGGAGGAACTCACGGCGACGCGCGTCGTGGCGCGGCTGGCGGGCCGGTGATTTCTCATTTGTTTTCATAGTAAACTTGAAAGCGGGCGAAGGTGACGCGATCCGGCGTCGGAAAGATGCCCCAATCGCGGCCATGCAGCCGCACCCGCACGCGATCTGGAAAGGCCGACGCCCAGGCGCCGAGGCTGACCTCGCAGCCGCCATCGACGAACAGCCATTCGATCCTCCGCGAATCGCCGTCGAGCCGGATGATGACATCCTTGCCCTTCGCCACGCCGGTGGGCAGCCCGAAGCGGAGTTTCACCGCGTCCTCCGGAAACGTCTGCCGGTTCTGCTCCTTCGCCTTGATCTTGTACTCGTCGCCGTTTTCCGGATTCAGATTGCCGAAGTAGGCATTGGTTTCGTCCTGTTCCTGGTGGGCAAACACCGTAAAACCCGAATGGCAGTTGTTCCCGGACCCCGTTGCCCAGTTGTAGTTGACCCGGAATGTCAGCTTCTTCCCCGGCAGCAGCGGGTAGCTGCCCTTCGAAATTGCCTGGTGCCGGTTGATGCCCGTCGGCGCTCCCGTGTGCGCAAAGTGGAAGGTCAGACCTTCGGTGCCGAAAGAGAGCGTCGTCGATTCGCCGGGCACGTCCGACACCAGCCAGTGGGCATGCGTGCCGAGATCGTCGGCAAACACCGGTGCGTTGAGGCCATATGGATTGACCGAATAATCGACGGCACTCTGGCGCGTGCCGCGGAGCACGCCGTCCGCGCGAGCGCGGGGATCTCCGGGCCGCTGAAGTTCAGCCCCTGGCCCGCGGCGACGAACCCGTGCACCATGCCCTTGATCGTGTGGAAGTGCACCCGGACGCCGGCGCGCTCGAGCGCGGAATAAAGCAGTTCACTCTGGCGATACGGGACGGCTGCATCCTGGTCGCCATGCACGATGAGAAACGGGGGATCGTCCGGCGTGACGTGCGTCACCGGGCTGGCCTGAATGACCCGGGCGCGATTCTTCGGATCCTGAAGTGGCCCGCCGATGAACCGCCACTCGTTGGAGGACGGCGGGTCGCGTCTGATCAACGCGTCCGGCGCGGCGTGCGCCTCGATTTGCAGCAAATCCGTGGGCCCGCAGAAATCGCACACGGCCTGCACGCGACTCGAAACGTCAAGGTGGCCTCCGGTATCGAACTCCTGCACCCCACCGCTGGTGCCCAGCAACGCAACCAGATGTCCGCCGGCCGATCGCCCCCAGATTCCAAAACGATTCGGATCGAGATCATAGTGGTGCGCGTGCGCTCGCAACCAGCGGATCGCCGCCTTGCAGTCCGCGATCTGCGCCGGAAAAATCGCGTCGCCGCCCAGCCGGTAATTGACGCTTGCCACCGCGTAGCCCTCCTTGGTGTAGCCGAGCCGCAAGGGAGGACAGTTGGCCTTGTCTCCCTGCCTCCAACCGCCGCCGTGAATCCAGATCAGCAGCGGTCGCGATCCCCCCGGCTGATCCGGCACGAACAAGTCCAGCTTCTGCCGTTCGTGTCCTCGGTCGACGTAAGCCAGATCGTAGGAGGCCTTTGTACCGCGGGGAACCGTCGGTCGCTGCTCCGCCGGGTTCGTCGCCGGCGCCGGAACCGCCGTCTGACCGTGCAGCCCACTCCCGGCGGCCAACGCCAGGTCACATGCCACGACCAATTGCAAAATATTCATAAGATCGGATCTCTAAAAGCCGTAATCACTCAGAATGGCGGTCATTTCATTGCCGGCAGAGCCAATTTTTCGACGGGCCTTTTTGACCGCGGAACACGCGGAATACGCGGAAACAGAAAAACAGGAGCAGTAGATTCCGCTGTCTTTTTTTCCGCGTGGTCCTGCCTGCGCCGACCTGTCTGCGTGCGACCACGCACAGGCAGAGCCTTCGGCAGGCAGGCCGCGTATTCCGCGGTGAATGGATCGAAATTGATCGTCGCCGCCTGCGTGCCTTTTCTCCCAAACCATTTGAACGCTAATTTTCACTGATAGAATCCCCCAAATCCACTCTGCGTCGTTCCGCTTCGCCGATAAGGCGACGCATGCCCGCAATCGACTCGCCCTTGATTCTGGGCATTAGCGCAGATTAGCGTTTAAAACCGTCTTGGTTCATTTGGTTGCGCCGCCGCCGCTCCAGGACCACTGCGGTTGACGAGAATCTCGCGGCTCGCGTGCATGTTCAACGATGGCAATTCAAAACTCGCGGATGTACACGTTGCGGAACTGCACGGCGCTCGACGCGGGATTCATGAGCACACCCTGGAGCCCGCCATGGTGCTGAAGTCCGATCGGCCCGGTCGGGGGCAGGCCCGGCAAGTGCGCGTTTTCGATCACCGTGAATCCGTTGAGCACGACCGTGAGGCGGTCGCCGTGAACCGTAATCCGGAATGTGTTCCACTCGCCAACCGGTCGATCCGCCTTCACCTTCGGCGTCACGGCGGCGCGCACCTCAGCGGGCATCTTCATATCGGTGCGGTAACCATACACCTCGCCCGAACCCACCGGCCACAGCCAGATGTTGGCCTGCGCCTTCATCGTCCCGCGCAGGAGGATGCCCGAGTCGCACGCCATCGCCGGGACGTAAATCACCTCGCCAAAGGCGTCTCTTTGATAACTCCCGTCCGGAAGGACGATCGGCGTCGGATACATGCCGAAAACCCGCTTGATCCTCCAGTCAACCAGCAGTTCGAAATCCTGGAACGCCTGCTGGGTCCAGAGGTGCTTGTCCCCCTTCGCTTCGCTCAACGCATCGTAGTCGATGACCCCGTCGACCCCTTTCCAATGGCCGTTGTCGCCTTCGGGGATCTTCCACCCGGTGAGATCGCGACCGTTGAACAACGGGCGAAATCCGTCCGGGGCCGCCGCGAACGCGAGCGCCCCGGACAAAACGGCGCCGCACCAAAGCCTGATCGCAGTCTTCATCTTGTTCCCCCGACGGGTTCAGATTTCCACAACTCCTGGAGAAGCTCGACCGTGCGGTCCACCAGCATCCGGCCACCCTCGGGGCCGACGTGATTGTACCATAAGGCCTCAGCGCTGTAACCGCCGGCCGCGACGGCCCGCTGAGTCGCAAGATAGGCCTCGGCATGCGCCACCTCGGCGGAAAGCTGGCTGGTGAGCGTAAGCACCGCGGGGCTGCGGGACTTGATTTGCAGACCGTAGTCCCAAAACAGTTCGAAGGGGTTCGTAACGATGGCAATGTCGCCCAGACGGATCGCATGCACTTCGATCCCGGTCTGGGGCACGCCCTGCTGCTGGGCCGCAAAGCGATCCAGCAATACACCGAAGTAGCGCGAGCGCACGGGACGAAGCGGATTGTCCACGTCCGTCTTGAAACGATCCAACTGCTGCCGCATGTCCGCCGCCTCCTGCGCCGTGATGATCCGATAGGGTAGTCGCACCGGCTCCACGCGATGGCGGAAGATCGGGTCGAAGACGATCCCGTCCTTAACATAGGGGTAAACGTCGAGCACGGCATTGGCGATGCGCCGGCCCTTTTCCTGGGTCCGGGTGAGACCGCGCCGCTGCTGCATGATCACCTCCGCCTTCTCCCGGACGTAGTGTCGGGTCGGCCATTGGTCGCCGGCCGCACCGAGCTGCGGCAGGATGGCCGCCTCGGCGAAATCAGGATGCCGCCGCAGTTCACGGCGTACCCCATCCCAAAAATCGGAGGAAATGAAAAGTGCCTGGGAATCGACCTGCGAGGGGCACGCTACGTTGATCAGCACTCCGGTCAGCCGGTGTTCCGGGCTCCAGCAAAACAGCAACTCGACCCCGTGATCGTCTGGACCCTCCACGCGGTCGAAATCCGGATTCTTGGTCCAGCCACCCATGACCGCCCGGCCATCCGGATAGACAACGCGGCGGTTTTGACCGACAACCGCATGACCCAGCCCCCAGGTGAACCCGCCGGGCCGGCGCGCCGTCCAAGCCGTCTCGACCACCTCGGGCAGCTTCGGCAGGAGAAAATCGAGATACTCCGAGGGTCGGAGCATGCCCTTGCCGGGGACGGCGGCATACTGGTTTTCATCGAAAGGGGGCGTGCTGTGGGCATGCGTCGCCATGAAGAACAGCTTCCGGCCATCGAGGTCCGGCAGGCGGGCGCGCAGCCGCTCCCGCACTTGCAGCAGCGGGCTGGGCCGCTCGTCGAAGTGAAAGGCAAGCCCGGGAAGATCGCAGGCACGGCTGTCCAGTTATGAGTAGTTGATCTCCCACTGCTTAGGAGTATCAATCTGTGTTTTCGTTGTATCGACGTTCGCAAACAGCTCTTCCACTGATATTTGCTCAAGTGAGGAGACACTGACGACTTGCAGTATTTCATATAACGAAGGGACGAGATGTTTATTCTGTTTCGCGATCGCTATAAGCAAGTAGGCGCACAGCGCGGCCCAGATTTGCACCCGCACCCCGTTCGGCGAATTACTGAAAAATCCGCGCAAGCGCAGATGTTGTTTGATCCAGCGCCAGAACAACTCGATGCCCCAGCGGCGGCGATAAATCTGTGCGATGAGCAGAGCTTCGAGCGCGAAACAATTGGTAAGGAAAACGAGCGCCTCGCCGCTTTCCGGATCGATATAACTGATCCGTCGCAACGGATCGGGATAGTCCCGACGGCCCTTGCGGGAACTGAGCTTGATCGTCTGGTCGCAGCGCAGCCCAACCGTCTTGTCGATCGGTCGCGACTCGACGACATAGAAACGGATGCCGGCTTTGAGGCGCGTGACGAAAAACGCCCCCGCCTTGTGCAGCCGGTGCAGGCGCGCAAAATCGAGGT
>JACQWL010000384.1 GCA_016209255.1 Verrucomicrobiota bacterium | reverse complement strand
AGATGTAGGGGCGTCGCTTGCCGACGCCCGGCCTACGACGTGGAAACGGGCGTCGACAAGCGACGCCCCAACACACACCAAATGGTTGCACGGCTCAACGGGTGAACGGGTTCTATTGCATGGCTACGGCGTAGGCGCATGACTTCTCCCATGATCACCAACGAAATTTTCGCCCGAGGCACCGTCATCAGCGAACCGGTCGGGCGCGAACCCGGTTATTGGGCCGGCAGCCCCGGCGCGTTCTACGACGAGTCGGAGCACGCGTGGTATCTCACCTATCGCATCCGCCGTCCCCGTGGCGTGCCGCCCGACCGCGGCGGCGAGGTGCGTATCGCCCGCTCCACCGACCTCGTAACGTGGGACGACGTGCTCACAATCGCGAAGGACCGGTACAATTCCGCTTCCATCGAACGCAGCTGCCTGCACCGCGGTCGCGATGGCCGGTGGCGTTATTTCACGAGCTACGTGGATCCGGTGGACGGCCGCTGGTGCACCGCCGTGCTCAAGGCGCCGACCGTTGCGCAACTCGATCCGGTGAAACGCGAGGTGATCTTCACCGCCGCGCCCCTCGGTCTCGAAGGGGTGAAGGATCCGTGGATCCTGGAGGCGAATGGCATTTATCACCTGTTCCTCAGCATCGCGGTCCCGACGCCGAAAACCAGCGACGGTTCGCACAAGACCCTGGACATTTTCAACACGGGCGAATGCAAATCCGCCACCGGTCTCGCCGTGTCGCGCGACCTCGAGAATTGGGAGTGGCAGGGCGTCGTGTTCGCGCCGGGCGACACGGGCTGGGACAAGTACTGCCGCCGGCTCAACTCGGCCGTGCCGCTGGGCGCGGGAAAAGGCGAAAGTTCATCCGGTCCTGCGTCGCCCGCGAAGTATCTCGGTTTCTACGATGGCATCGCGGGCCATCATGAGAACTACGAGGAGAAGTGCGCGCTCGCGGTGTCGACCGACCTGCGCCGCTGGCAGACGCTTTCACCCGACGGTCCCGTGTTCACCAGCCCCCATGCCTCGACCTCGCTGCGCTACGTCGAAGCGAAGTTTGCGAACGAGAAGTGGCATCTCTTCTACGAGTTCGCCCGGCCGGACGGAGCGCATGAGCTGCGGATGGTGACGTGCGACGCGGCGGCGATGGCGGCGCTGGCGCGGTGAGCGCGAGCGCGCGGCGGAAAGAACAACGGCGGCGGCATTCACCGCGACGACCACAGTCTCTCGATAGATCACTCCTGTCCCCTTTTCCGGCCTTCGGCAAGTTCTCGGTCCCGAGCCTGTCGCGGTGCGGGCGCATCTTCAGCGCGAGCGCTACCAATTTTGAACCGCGGGTCAAAATCGCCCCTGGTGTGCCTTGGTGCCTTTGTGGTTCAATCTGTTTCGAGAGCAACCAAAAGACCTCAGGCCTCACCCTTCACCCTTGTGGCTTGGATCGGCGCGCGCCTCCGAAAAAGGTGAATGGTAAGGCCTGAGGTGTTCATGAGAGGTGTTTCCGAAAAAGGTGAATGGTAAGGCCTGAGGTGTTCAGAGGTGTTCGCCGCGCGCGGAGCGCACGGCCCACCTTTTCGACTGCATGGACCCGAGCCTGTCGCGGTGCGGGCGCGACTTCGGCGCCATCGGCGAGCGCCGCCAATTTTGAGCCATGGCTCAAAATCGCTACTGGTGTGCCTTGAGCAGCTCCTGCCTGAACCCGCTGGAGGAAAACTTTCCTGACGACCAGATACCGCGAATGGGAACAGCCGCGGGCCAACACCCACCGCTTCGGTTCGGCTGAAGCCAAGTGAGCCCGGCGCAGCTCGTTCTCGATACGAGCATCTTCTTCGCCCTTTTGCCCGGCGGTGAACTTGGCCGTCAGGCTAAAACTCGCCCTTCACCCCCATCGTCATGAAAACGCCGGTGTGATAGATCTGCCGGATCCGCGCGTAACCCGGCGTGTTGGGGCCGTGGCGGTCGATCTCATTGTTATGATCGAACAGATTCCGGGCGCTAAAATACGCGCCCAGGCGCTTCCAGAGCCGCACTTCGGCGCTCATGTCGACCAGCGTCTCCTTCGCCCGGTAATCGGCGAGGCCGTTCGCATCGATCGCGCCGGTGCGGAATTCGGCGCGGTGATTCCAGTTGAACCGCACCGCGAAGCGCGGCCGGTTCAGCGAGATGCCCCAGTTGGCCGTGCTCCCACCGAAGTCCTGCAATGTGGCGGCGCTCGGGCCCGTGAGTTTCTTCAACGTCACGTTCGCATTCACCTGCACGCCGCGCGCCCAGTTCGGCAGGAACGTCAGCGGCTGCCGCACACTCACTTCGAGCCCGTCGATCCGGACGCCGCTGTCGATGTTCGTCTGGGTCACGACGTCGTAATTGAGGTAGTCCAGGGGCAGGAAATACTCGTTGAGCAACGCCTCCGTCGCATCCGTCCGCACCGAGGCGAAGAACCCCGTCAGCTCCTTCCGATACGCGCTGACCGACGCCACGCCGTTGCGGCCGTAATATGTTTCCAACGATACTTCGAACGAGTCCGCTTTCCACGGTTTTAGTTCCGGGTTGCTCACCGTGATCGTGGGGTTGGCCACGTCGGGATCGGTGATCGTCGTCCCCGGCAGGATGCTGCCCAGGCCCGGCCGGCCGATCGACCTGGCGTACGACGCCCGGGCGATCCACGCCTCATTGATGGTGAAACGCAGGTTCAAGCTCGGGTAATACCCGCTGTAGCTCCCCTCGGCCTTGCCGCCGAGGGTCTTGTAGCGCAGCCGCGCCAGTTCGATCGGGTCCGTGGTGACAGGAATCGTGCGGCCGTTGGCGTCGCGCAGCAGGTTGCCGTTGGCATCCTGCCGCAACGTGGCCCGGAGGTCGTTCAAGAGGCCGGCGCCGTCGTTCAGCGTCTGCTCAAAGCGCACGCCGCCGACCGCGAGCAGCCGGTTTGAAAACAACCGCGCGTCGCCGCGCAGGTAGGCCGCGTGAATCGTCTCGTTGAATTTCCGCCGCTGTGTCGCCGCGGTCTGGATGGCGGTGGCCGTTTCCTCGCGAAAATAGCGCGGATTGCTCTGGAACAGGTTCCACAGCTTGTACGGGTCGATCCACTGCGTCTTCGGCGTGCCGAAATGCTGCTCGATCCTCGAGTAGCTTTGGTTCTGAATGTCGTAGAGGCCGACCCGGTTGTCCGCGTTGCCCGTGATCCCGTCCGGCCCCACAAAGGTCCACGTGAGATTCGGGGATCGCTGATCGTATTCGCTCCGGCGCAGCGCGTAGCCGGTCATGAGTTGCAGGGGAAACCCGACGTCGAACGACCGGTCGACATCGAGATTAAGGCCCGTCTTGATGCCGGTCGCATCGCGCTGCGTGCTCCCCACCGTGTTGAGGGTGTAATTGCGCGAGTCGTAGACATCCACCGGCGCCCCCGCCGCCGTGCGCGCGACGATGTTGGTGTTGAACGGCGATTGTCCCCGGCCGACGCCTTCGAGGCGCATGTCCAGGGTGGCAATGTTGGCGCTCAAGGCGGAGAATTTTCCCTTGTCAGCCGCACGGCCCATGCTCGTCGAATACGAGTAGAACGCGTTGCTGTTCACCCGCCAGATCGGGCCCGTGTGGCGGAATTTCAGGCTGCCGTGCGTGCTGCGATCGTAACGGTCCGCGCCGGAGGCGGTCATCGTGACCGAGCCGCGCGCGCCCTGGGATTGTGAATACGTCGCATCCCCGACCGCCCCCGCGCCCAGCGCCGACGTCAAAACCCGCCCGTCGGCCGCCGCATATTTCTCCGTATAGCTGAAGGCGCCGCCCACCACGTCGCGCTCGGAGATCCGCCAGTCGACGCCCCCGCCGATCGAGCCACCGCTGCGGATCTGCGGCGAGGTGTTCCGGACGGAGCCGGTGAGGTACGGCGCGGCGGGCGTGCTGTGATTCCACGTTCCCTGATAGAGATCGCTCTCGTTGTGCCGCCCGAAATAGGTGGCCGCCGCCGTCACACCGAAGTTGCGGGTGATCGGCATGACGTAGGAAAGCTCGAACCCGGGCTGCAGTGGATTCATTTCGCCCTCGTAGCCCGGCCCCGGCCGCGTGCCCTGCCCCGCATGTTTGCTGTTCAGCGTGCCAAACGCCCGGTAGTTCAGCCGGGGCGCCTTCTGCTCGAAGGCCGTCTTCGTCACGACATTGATGGCGCCGCCCAGCATGTTCGCCGGCTTGTCGGGGGTCGGCGATTTGAAGATCTCCACCCGCGCGACGTTGTTCATCGTCAGCAAATCGAGATTGGCGGCGCGGCTGAGCGCGGAGTAGCCGACGTTGGCCACGTCCCCGCCGTCCGTGGTCACGATCGTCGACTCGGGCGGGAAGCCCCGGACCGAGGCGGTCCGCGCCACCACGCCGCCCGCATATTCGACATCGACGCCCGGCACCTGCTTGAGGAACTCGCCCATGTTGCCCTCGCCGATGTCGCCGTACTCGTCGGCCGAAACGACATTGCGCATGTCCGAGGCAAAGCGCTGTTCGTTGGTCGCGATGGCCTGCGCGTTGAACTCGCGGTTTGCGGCGACGACAAACGCTCCCAGCTCGACGACGTCCCCGCCCGCCTTCCCGACGGTGAGTTCGAAGTCCTGCTGGGTGGTCTGGCCCGCCGTCACTTTCACGGTCGCGATCTTCCGTTCCAATCCGGTGAAGAAGGCGGCGAGAGCGAGTTCGCCGGCCGGCACGTTATCGAGGCGGTAATGGCCGCCCTCGTTGGTGAAGGCCTCGCGATTCACGCCCTGGACCGTGATCTTCGCGTTGTTCAGGTAAAGACCGCTGGTGGCGTTGAAAACGCGACCAACGATGACGCCGCGCTCCGACTGGGCCGGCAGCGGCAGGGTCGCGAGGAGGGCGAACAGAATGGCCGCTGGGAATCGGCCCGGAGCGAGCTTGGTTTTCATCGGGAAATGAACATGGGGGTTGACGACACGCACACGGGGGCCCGGGGTGTCACTTCACCTCGTCCCACTCGTACTCGAAACGGACGATGTCCGGCATCCGGCCAAATACGCTCTTATACGTGATGACGTTGAAATAGGTTTTCCCCTTCCGGCTCTGCCAGAACGGGGTCGCATAGTAGGCGTCCACCACCCGCTGGTTTTCCGCGTTGTCGAGCACGACATGCTTGTCCACTGCGAGCGTTTCCGGGTCAAACCGGAACAGGCCGAGCATGATGCGTTGCTCGGGCGCCCGCGATCTCGTGTACTCGGCGGCCAGAATCGGAGCGACCGACGGCTTGAATCGGTTTCGGCCCATCAGGTAGAAGCGACCGTCCTTTGCGAACACGCGCGGACGTCCGATGGCGGCGCCCACAAAATCGTGGCGCTCGACCAAATCCACTTTCCGGCGGACATTGAAGTCGCGATCGGTGACGACGAGCAAATGGGCGTCCGTGTAAGGACGACACGAGAACAAATAGCCGTCTGGATAGGGGATGAAGGAACTTTCGTTAATCGGACTCTGAAAGGTCTCGCTGAGATTCTTCACGCTCCGCCAGGTCCGGCCGTTGTCGTCGGTGCGCAAGACGGACACCCAGCCCGCCCGGGGCCGGCCCGGCACGATGGATTTTCCCCCCGGCAGGTTGGCGAACGTCATGGCCAGCATCCAGGTCATGGGGCCCTCGGTGATCGCCTCGAACACGTAGCCGTATTCGACACCGTCGACCAACCCGACCTTGCCGAGGTCCTTGAACGTCCGCCCGCCGTCGGTCGACCGGAATTCGATCAGCCCGAGACGGGTCGCTTCGGAACTGCCGGGTTCCCGCCACGGCTGCTGGTTGTCGACGAAACAGGAGATGTCACCGTTGGCGAACCGGACGAATTCCGCGTTCTCGAAATTGTTATTGGGCCGAAAGAGCGGCGCCTGGGGCCGGGCGCGCTGCGTGGCGATGTCGTAGTGGAGCACGTCAAAGGACGACTCCGCATCGAAGGCATGGGCAAACCCGCGTTTGTAGGCGATCAACAGTTCGGATCCACCGAGCCGCAGGGTGATGGGAAACGCCAGGTACCTCCGGACCTCCATGTCTTCCGACGCGACCAGCGTCTGGGTGAACTGATAAAAGGGCACCACGTGGTCGACGCGCGGCGCGGAGGCCGCGGCCAACCCGCCCGCGCCGAGCCAAATGGCGAGCGCCACGCGGAGATGGCCGTGCGGCCGCGCGCGTTGGGAGGAGATGTCCGGATGACACAGGGGCATCAGGGGCGGAGACGGTTGAGGTCGTTGCGAAGCGGCGTGACGGTAGTCTTTGCCGGCGGAGTTTGCAAACCCTCCGGGGTTTCCAGAACCGGCGGCGAAAGTGAAGCGAGGGCTTGGCTCATGACGGGGCGCGGGGGAACACGGGCGGCGAAGGGCGCGGCGGCACAACCACGGGAACAAGCGATGGGGTCAACCCGCTGCTTGCTACTCGCCTATGGACCAGCGATCAGCGGGTTGACCCCGTGGAGTCGCCTCCCGTATCCGAGATCGTGGGCCGGACCGATCGCGGCCAGCGGCCTTGAGTGACCTGACGCGGGGCCAGCTTGGAGTGGTGGGCGCAAAAAGCCTGAACCGTTTTTCCGGAAATTCGGCTGGCGAGCGAGGACGCACGGGTCAGGCTTCACCGTGAATCTCTTTCGGATTTCCCCGACAACTTGCTTGCCAGCGTCGCCGTTTCCAGCGTCAGCTTCGGCTCGATATGCGCTATCGGCTCGCGATCAGTGATAAGGCCCGTGAACAATTGCGCGCCTTCCCCAAGGAACTCCGTCGCAACCTCGGGCAGCGCAGGGAGGCGCTGCGCGACGACCTGCAAGGCGACGTAACCAAGCTCAAAGCCCAAGGTAGCCGTTACCGCCTGCGCGTCGGTTCGCATCGCGTGCTTTTCGTGCTGGCAGGGGACACCATTGAAGTGTATGCGGTCAAAGACAGAAAAGAAGCCTATGAGTGACACCGCCGTTTTGGAACAGATTGAACAGCTCCGCGCTACCGTGTCGCGGTTGGAGCATCGGGTCGAGGATTTGGAAGACTTGCGCGATCTGGAGCAGGCCATCGCGGAAAATGCGAACCAGCCGCTCATCCCTTGGGAGCAGGCGAAGCGGCAACTCGAACTCGACTGAGCGCGGTGGCCGTGCAGTGAGCGCGAACGCGCGGCGGAAAGAACAACCGTGGAGGCATTCACCGCGAGGGCGACAATCTGTCGATAGTTCACTCCTGTCCCCTTTTTCGGCCGCACCGGCTTGAAACTCCTCGGCTTCGACCCGGAAAATCTGCTCCGCCACAATCAGCACCGTCTCATCTACGGCGTGCCACTCTGCGCGCAGGCACTCGATTTCCTCCGGGGCGAAACCAGCGAAATCCCTGACTACCTCACCCGCCCCGAAAACTATCGCGACGCCACCGGGCGGATCGCGGAGTTCTGGCGTCGGCGCTGGCTCGCCAGTCGGCTGAACCATCTTCCAGCGGTCGACCCGATGGGGTCATGTCGAGAATTGAAACAAGGCCGCTTTGAGGCCGAGCGGGAAAAGGGGTCAAACTTTGCACTTTGCAATCACTTTCAAGTGAGGTTGGAACGCGGCCGGATCGGCGCGACCCTGGGTTGCCAAACGGCTCAACCGAAACGGGCGGCCCCTATTCAACCGCTGGGCGAGCCATGGATTCGAGGAGGTTGTGGCGGCCTTCATCGCGGCTGCTCCGACTCAAGCGCCGCGCGCCATCGGTAATCGGTGAGGCCGGGACTGTGATGCTGCCTTCCTTTCCGCGCTACGGCCGCCGGTGGTCATCGTAACGCGCACCCAAGGCGGCAAACGCACGGTCGTGTCCAACCAGATCCGCATCCATGCACTCGGCCACTGCCACCTGCCAGGCATCGTTTTCGCCGAGACGCTGGCCCGCTCGACTCTGTCGCAACGAGTCGAGCAAGCAGCGCTTCATCGCCGGGCAATGCGCAGCCGGTCGTCACCAAAATGTTGTTCGAGATCCCGCAGGACATCACTCGCGGTGTCGAAAGGCGTCCCACGAATGAGCTGGCGCACAAAAGTGGCCTTCTTCATCCCGGCCCGGCGCGAACGCCTGGCGAGGATGCGCTTTTCTTCGTCGGTCAGGCGCACAGTGAGAATAGCGGACCTGGGAATACTTTTGAAGGTCAGATCTGGCGCGCGTCAGCGCCCGCACCGCTCTGCGTCTGACGGACCAACCACCGCCCACTCCGCGCACTAAATCTTGCGCGACGCATCAGCCCGCTTTTGGGCCGGGTGCCGTGGCCGCCGCGGCCGCTTTTTCGAGCGGCACCAGGCTCCAGAGGAACAGGAAGAAAAACGCGGCGTCTGCGACGGCGAAATATTTCCACAGCGCCGGAATGTCGCCCTGATAGGCATGCCACGCGACCGTGCTGACATAGCAGACCTTGAGGAGGACGCCAAAGGGCACCAGATTCCTGTTCTCCACCGGGCGCAGGGCAATCAGCAAAAACATCAACCCGAAGATGACCAGGACGCCGGCGGCAAAATGAATGTAGCCCCAATGATTGGGCGGCGTGATCGCGGTGAGTTCGTAGATTTGCGGGGCGGCCACAATGAACGCCAGCCCGAGCAATCCGTCATAGGCGGCGGCGATGACATACAGGATGCGGATGGGTAACAGCGATTTCATACTGGATTCCTTTCACGATTTAACTGACTGAAAAACCCCTTGCGCCGGCGTCGCGTGGCCTCCTCGCCATACAGGTGTTCGCCGAGCCAGTAGATGCCCTCGCGCAGTTCCTGTGGCGTCATGCCCGCGGGCTGGTAGTTCACGTCGAACAGCGTGCACAGGTGCCAGGCGCCGGGTTCGAGGAGGCGTCCCTCGCGCCGCAAACGCTCATACAACGGCGTGCCGGGAAACGGCGTGAGCAGCGTGATCTGCACATCAAATGCCGCCACTTCCTCCACGAACTGGAGAATCTCGCCAAACACGGCGGTCGTTTGCCCGTCCAGTCCCAGGATGAAGCAGGCATTCACCGTCACGCCGTGCGACTGGATCGCGCCGACTGCCTCGACATAACGCGCCGCCCAACGGGCCTTGCGATCGGCCCGCTGCTCGAGTCCGGCCAGGGGGCCGGCCGACGGACTTTCCAAGCCGATCAGGACCTGCCGGCACCCGGCCTGATGCATCAGCTCCAGCAACTCCGCATCCTCGGCAACGCTGACGTCCGTCTCCGTGAACCACTTCACTTTCAGCGGGACCAGCGCGCGGCACAATTCCTTGCCCCATGGTTTGTCGACAAATGTGTTGTCGTCGGCGAACTCGATGAAGGCCTGCGGATGGAGCTCCTCGATGACGCGGATGTCGCGCACCACCTGGTCCACCGGCCGGCGGCGGTAAGGAGCCTGCAACATCACCGTCGACGCGCAGAAGTCGCAGCGCCACGGGCAGCCGCGCGTCGTCTGGATCGTGTAGCGGTTGTACGTCCGGTGGCCGAGAAGGTCGAAACGCGGCACCGGGAGTTGCGCAATGTCCACCGGTTCGAAATCCGCCGCCCGGAAAATCGCGGGCGGCGCGGCGCGCGTGGCGGCCGCCACCACGGCCGGCCACACGTTTTCGCCTTCGCCCGTCACCACGTAGTCCGCGTGATCGAGCGCCTCCTCGGGCAGCACGGAAACGTGCAACCCGCCGAGCGCCACCTTCACGCCCGCCTTGCGCAGACGGTCGGCAATCGCATACGCCTCGAAGATCTGGGCCGAGAACGTGCTGATGGCGACCAGGTCGCAGGAGTAGACCTCGGGCGCTTCGGCACCGTTCGACTCGGCTTCGAAATACCGCATCTCATGGCCGGCGGGCGTGCGGGCCGCCAGGTAAAGCAGACCCAGGCTTGGCAGCGACGCGATGGTCCGGCTGCGTTCGACGAAGCCGGGCAGCGTGAGGCCGAGTTCCAGCAGCTTCTTGTCGTGCGCGCGCACGCCGCTCATGGCGAGAAATCCGATTTTCATGCGGGCATCAGGACGATGATCATAATCACGGCTGCCATGAGCAGCACGACCGGAATGATGAAGGCGTGCCGGAAAGGCGCCCGCCATGCCGTCAGGAAACAGACGAGCGGCATCGCGATCGCTCCGGCCAGCAGCAGTGCCCCCGGCACGGCCGCCAGGGTGCCTCCGCCGCCCGGCCGCGGCGACAGACCATAAACGACGTTCAGCATCCCGAGCGCGGCGAGGGCGATGTGGCCCAGCCGGAGCAGCCGCCGGCGAAACGAGCCGTAGCCGCCGAGAAACTCCTCCCGATGGAACCCGAGACCGATGATCGCCCCGCTCGCGAAGGCCGCGAGGATCAACCACCATCCGGCAGTGAAGTTGAGCGAATGAGGCATCTGAATTTGCCGTCGGGCGGCACTTTGTCCACCGGCGGTCCTACAATCGACTTCACGTCGTGGCAAGCCCGGCGGGAGCACAGCCAGCCAGCCGGCAGCTGCGCCTTCGGGCCGCCGCCGCGAAATACGTTTCTTGCCTCCGGCGCTGGAAATTCCAGTGTCCGCCTGGTTGTCAGTTTCAGAAAATTCCGACGCTCCCCGCTCATCATGAAATTCTTCACGCGCATCGCCCTCATCGCCGCGTTTGCGGCCACCGCGGCCCTTGCCGCCGGCCCGGACGGGTTCAAGCCGCTCTTCAACGGCAAGAACCTCGACGGCTGGGAACAACACAGCGGCACGGCCAAATACCGCGTCGAGGGTGGCGCCATCGTCGGCCAGACCGTGGCCGGGACGGGCAATTCCTTCCTCTGTACCGCGAAGCAGTATGGGGACTTCATTCTCGAGCTCGAGTTCAAGGTCGCGAGCGACATGAACTCCGGCGTCCAGTTTCGCAGCCAGTACTACGTGAAGGAAACCGAGGTGGAGATTAAAGGTAAGAAGAAGAAGTTTCCCGCCGACCGCGTCCACGGCTACCAATACGAGATCGATCCGTCGGCGCGCGCCTTCACCGGCGGGGTCTACGACGAAGGCCGCCGGGGCTGGCTGGTCGAACTCAAGGACAACGAAGCCGCCCGCAAGGCGTTCAAGCAGGGCGAGTGGAACCAGGCCCGCATCGAGTGCCAGGGCGACCACATCCAGACTTGGATCAACGGCGTGAAGGCGGCGGACTTCAGGGACGGGATGACGCTCAAGGGCATCATCGCGCTGCAGGTCCACGGCATCGGCGACGGCAAGAAGAAGGCCCCCGGCGAGGAAGTCCGCTGGCGCAACATCCGGATCAAGGAGCTGTAGGCGCAGCGAGGGCGATCGGTCCACGCGTCGTTGGTGGCGGTGACTTACCGCACCGAGGATGTCTCACGCTCGGAGCGCGCCGGCGCGGTGAGTGGAGCGCGGTGCCTTGTTGTCCGCAGTGACACTCGGAGGAGGACAGCAGACGGCGTGACGGTTTTGCCGGCGCGACATGTGCCGCTTGGGTCGCGGCAGGTGTTGCCGGCTCCGGCGCACGTCTTCCAGCGGTACCTTCGGTTCCGTTTCGAGCGAACGGATGCCTTCGTCGAGTGCCGCAAGCATCTCAGGAGTTTCCGCGATCAGGCGGGCGTTCAGCCAGTCGGCGATTTCACTGTTTCGGATGGATTTTCACGCGGAGCGCGCGGAGGCGCGGAGAGCAACGCCGGTTCCCGCCAAAGGCGGGCAAGCCTCCGCGTCTCCGCGCGCTCCGCGTGAGAGAATTTCCAAGGATACCGAGGGCAGAAATGCGGACAGGGCTCAAAGTTCAGCGAGTTTGCGCTTGGCTTTTGGAGCCGGGTGCAAGGGATCAAGGGGTGACCACCCGGATGTTTCACATCCCGACGATTCTGAAATCGCGACCAGCGGGTGGTTCGTTCGTGCTCGTAATCGTGCTCTTGCTCGTGCTCGACCGGCGCGATTACGAGCACGATTACGAGCAAGAGCACGAGGGATCCTTTGCTTGCGGCCACGTGCCGCGGGGCGGAAACCTCGACGGCCAAACCCGATTCCAATTCCGATGACCAATCCCCCGCCAGACGACCACGCCATTGAGGATCTGCTTTCGACGCCGCTGCCCGGCGCGATCGAGACCGTGCAACAGCTCGAGGGCGATTTCCTCGTGCTGGGGGTCGGCGGCAAGATGGGCACGTCGCTGGCGGTGATGCTGCGCCGTGCACTCGACGCGGCGGGCCGGACGTCCGCGGTCGTATATGGCGTCTCGCGTTTCAGCCGGCCGGAGGCGCGGACCGAGCTCGAGCGGTTCGGGGTGAAAACGCTGGCCTGCGACCTGGCCGAGGCGGGGCAGGTCGCGCACTTGCCCGAGGTCGCAAACGTCGAATACCTCGCCGGCCAGAAATTCGGCACCGACTCGGCGCCGGGGGAAACCTGGGTGCAAAACACGGTCGTGCCCTCGCTGGTGGCGCAAAAATTTCGCGCGTCGCGCATCGTGGTGTTCTCGACCGGCTGCGTTTACCCGTTTGTGCCGATTGCCGGCCCGGGCGCGAATGAGGCGACGCCGGTGGCGTTCTTGGGGGAATACGCGAGCACGTGCGTGGGTCGCGAGCGGGTGTTCTCGCACTATGCGCGCAAGTTCGGCACGCGGCAGCTCATGTTTCGGCTGAACTATTCGGTCGAGCTGCGTTACGGCGTGCTGGTCGACGTCGGGAGCAAGGTGCTGCGGGGCGAGCCGGTCGACGTGACGATGGGCAGCTTTAATTTCATCTGGCAGGGCGACGCGGTGGCACGGGCGATCCAGTGCCTGGAGCACACGGCGAATCCGCCCAGGCTGCTCAACGTCACCGGGCCGGACAAGGTGTCGATCCGGTGGGTTGCGGAGGAATTCGGAAAATTGTTCGGCCGCAGCCCGGTGCTGGTGGGGCGCGAGGCGGACAACGCGTGGCTCGCCGACGCCAGCGAATCGCTGCGGCTCTTCGGCCCCCCGACCGTGACGGTCGATGCGGCAATCCAGCGCGTAGCCGCGCATCTGCAGGCGGGCGGCCGGCTGCTCGGCAAGCCCACGCACTTCGAGGCGCGCGACGGGAAATTCTGACATGAACCTCCGCGCACACCTTTTCGACGGGCACGTGATTCCCGCGCAACCGCTCGCGCTCGACGCCCAGCGGAAATTCTCCGAGCGGCACCAGCGTGCCATCACCCGTTACTACGTTGCGGCCGGGGCCGGCGGGCTGGCGGTGGGCGTGCACTCCACCCAGTTCGAGATTCGCGAGCCGCAGCACGGGCTGTTTCGGCCGGTGCTCGAGCTGGCGGCGCGCACGATCGACGAGGAACTGGCGCGCGCGCCGCGGTCCTTCGTGAAAATCTCGGGCATCTGCGGCCGCACGGACCAGGCGCTGCGCGAGGCGGAGCTGGCCCGTTCGCTCGGCTACCAGGCGGGCCTGGTGAGCCTGTCGGCGTTCAAGAACGACGCGGAGCAAGCGATGGTGGAACATTGCGCGCGCGTGGCGGATGTGATTTCCGTGGTCGGATTCTATCTGCAACCCGCGGCGGGCGGGCGGCTCGCAAGCTACACGTTCTGGCGGCGTTTTGCGGAGATACCGAACGTCGTCGCGATCAAGATCGCGCCGTTCAACCGCTACCAGACGCTCGATGTGATCCGGGCCGTCGTCGACGCCGGACGCGACGACATCGCCCTCTACACCGGCAACGACGACACCATCGTCGCCGACTTGCTCACGCCTTTCACGTTTGCGCGCGCGGGCGGCACGCGGGTCACACGCCGGATCGTCGGCGGCCTGCTCGGGCACTGGGGCGTGTGGACGCGCCGCGCGGTTGAGTTGCTCGACGAAATCAAGCGCGCGCGCCTGCAACCGTCGCTCGACACGCGGTGGCTGGAGCGCGCCGTGGCCGTGACGGACATGAATGCGGCGCTGTTCGACGCGGCGAACGGCTTCCGCGGCTGCATTCCGGGCATCCTCGAGGTGCTGCGGCGGCAGGGGCTCGTGCCGTCCGTGAATTGCCTGAATCCGCACGAGGCGCTTTCGGCCGGCCAGGCGGACGAACTGACGCGCGTTGCGCGCCAATACCCCGAGCTGACCGACGACGAGTTCGTGGCGGCGCACCGCGACGCGTGGCTGGGCTGAGGCGGCGGTCCACGCAGTCGGCCGCCTTGAGTCCTCCAACGTCGAAACTCATGGCAGGCGGGTCAAGTTTTTCGACCGTCCGTGGCTAGGGACCACGGACCACGGACTACGGACCACGGACCACGCACTCGAACACTTCTGGGGTGAGATTGGAAGGTCCGTGGTCAGTAGTCCGTGGCCGGTGGTTTAAGCCGTAACGATGCAATGGAGTGTAGGGCCGCTTCACGACGGAACACCGCGGCATGGCGACCCGCCTTCGCCAGGCTGCGGCGCGGCAGGCAAGCGCCAGCCCTACACCATTTGGTGACCGACCGTTCATTCGTGAAATGGGGGTCCGACTGCATGTCTAAGCCGTAACGATTCAGTTGGCACGAGGTGGAACGCGACCTCCGGGCGCGTTTTTCCCTCGGACGCGGCTTCAACGGCGCCCGGAGGTCGCCGTCCACCTTTCAGTTCTCGTCGT
>JACQWL010000399.1 GCA_016209255.1 Verrucomicrobiota bacterium | reverse complement strand
CGCTGACTCGAGTGACATTTCAGGCACGTCTCGTTGGCCGGCGGGAGATTGGTGCCACCGGCGATGACCGCATCGCCCTTGTGCGGGTTGTGGCAGTCGCCGCAGGAAACCTTGCCGCTGAGCACGGCATGGGTGTTGGGCAGGTTGAACTCGCCCCGCTTGTCCAGATGGCACTGAAAGCAGGTTTCCGGCGAGCGGCGCGGATTGACGATCGTGCCCGTCTTGCCGCCCTCCTTCACGTGGAGGCTGCCCGGGCCGTGACAGGATTCGCAGCCGATATTCTTGGCCAGCTCGCCCTGGGCCTGCATCTTGGCGTGGGTCGAAGTGTGGAAGCCGCTGGTGACTTTTTCGTGGCATTCCGCGCAGGCTTTGGAACCGAGGAAGCTGGCGCCGGCGATTTGGGGCGGTGCGATCATGGTCCGGTTCACCATCACGCAGGAGACAAGCAGCAGGCCCCAAATGGCTGCGCCTCCAAAGATGACGGTGTTTTGGGTCCAGCGAGGGCGAGAGATCATGGGAGCGAGGTTTTAGGTTGGCTTGAGCCAGGCAGAGCCGGGTTGCGGGGCGACATTGGCAGGTATATCGACCCCTTGGCTGCGCAAATGTTGGCGATGACTGTGCAGTGGTTGCCTGGGCTCTTGGTTCGCGGCCGGCCGCGACGGACCCTCGACGCACCGTCTTGTATGTTATTCCGGGATATGACTGCTCTGGAGTGAATCGACGCTTCCGGCCCGGGCGATTGGAAGTTGGCCGGAACGAGTCAGGGCGCGGGAACAAAAAATACGGCGGGCGCGGGCGGCCGGGCGGGGAGCATGTGCCACGCGCTGCGCCGCTCCGCATACTGAACCGCAATGACAAAAAATGCGGCATCGTTGCCAAGATGCGGAGAGCCGCCACGCCGTCGATCATCCATAGTGGCGGCACGGGCCCACACCGGTGCGAGCCTGCCAACCTTCCAACTCAAATCGACCTATAACCATGAAGATCTCTCATACCATCGTCGTCGCGATTCTAGCCGGCGCCGCCTTCACCGCCCGCGGCGCGGACGCCAAGACCAACTGGGGCGAACACTGTTCCAAATGCCATGGCGACGATGGCATAGGTAACACGAAGCAGGGCAAGAAACTCAGCATCGCGAGCCTGGCCGACCCCAAGGTACAGGCCAAGTTCACCGACGAGGACGCGTTCAAGTCGATGAAAGAGGGCATCAAGGACGACAAGGGCAAGACCAGGATGAAGCCGATCGAGGGCTTGTCCGACGCTGAAATGAAGGAGCTGGTTCCATTCGTCCGTGCCCTGAAGAAGTAACGGGCCCGGCCCCGCGCTGACCCTCCCCCGAAGGTCCATGGAAACACAGCTCCATCCTCCTCCGGGAAACGACCGTACCAGGACAAACTTTCTCCTCGGAGGACTATCCGTGGTCTTCCTTGGCCTGGCCGGGCTGTTTCTCGCGGAACTCTGGGGCCATCCCGAAAAGCGACGCAAGCTTCCGCTCGTGGACCCGGGCTTCCTTGCGGTCAAGCCGTGGCGCCAGACGTACGCCGACCTGCTCAAGGCCAAGGAAGATATGTCGGACTTCGATTGCTACAGCTGCCACGAACGCAACAAGCCGCTGCCGCTCCACATGGATGAAAAGCACAACGTCATCATCCCCAAGGAGCATGAGAATATCAAGATGGGGCATGGCTCGCACAACCGCAATAATCTGTGTTACAATTGCCACAGCGAGACCAATCTCCTGACCCTGGTTGCCCGCGACGGCCGCGATTTGAAGTTTGCCGACAGCACCCAGTTGTGCGGCAGCTGCCACGGTCCGACCTACCGCGACTGGGAGGCCGGGGCGCACGGCCGCACGAGCGGCTATTGGGATCGCAGCAAGGGGCAGAGTCAGCGACTGGACTGTGCCAACTGCCACAACCCGCATTCGCCGGGCATCCCAACTCGCGAACCGGCGCCGGGCCCCCATTCGCTGCACGAAGCGGTCCCACCAACACCCCAACCCACCCACTGACATGCCGCCTTCAAACCCCGCCCCTGCGCCGGACCGGACGTCCGACGCCGCGATGACGCGACGGACTTTCCTCCGGTCGACCGCGGCCTTCTCCGGCCTGGCCGCCCTGGCGGCCAGCCTCTCGCCGCTGCGCGAGCTGAGTGACTATACTTCGGTCGAGCAGTTTCTGCAAAAATACTACAAGGAAATGACGCCCGAGGAGATGGCGAAGGTGCTGAAGCGCATTGAGCGAGACGTGGAGCGCCAGTACGGGATCCGACCGCACGTGCGCGACCTCCGGCCGATGGACGGCGTGGAATTCGTCTACTGCCTCAACCTCACGCGCTGCATCGGCTGCCGCAAATGCGTCCATGCCTGCGTGGCGGAGAACAACCATTCGCGGAACCCGGAGATTCAATACATCCGGGTGCTCAAGCTGCCCCACGGTTCGCTCGACTTCGAAAAGGCCGAACACCATTACGACCCCAAGCAGGTGCCGGAAAAGGGCTTTTTCTACATGCCGGTGCAGTGCCAGCAGTGCAAGCACTCGCCCTGTATGAAGGCCTGCCCGGTGAACGCCACGTGGACGGAGACGGACGGCATCACCGTAATCGACTACGACTGGTGCATCGGCTGCCGCTATTGCGAGGCGGCGTGCCCGTATTTCGCGCGACGCTTCAACTTCGCCAAACCGGAAATCCCGAAGGAGCGGCTGAATCCGAACATGGCGTATCTCGGCAACCGGCCGCGGAAGCAGGGGGTGATGGAAAAATGCCACTTCTGCATCCAACGCACGCGTGTGGGCCGCTACCCGGCCTGCCTCGAGGTCTGCCCGGTGGGCGCGCGCAAGTTCGGCAACATCCTCGATCCCGAGAGTGAGGTCTCCTATATCCTGCGTGAAAAACGGGTCTTCATCCAGTTGAAGGAGGAATTGGGCACATCCCCGCGGTTCTTCTACTACTTCGACAAATGAAGCGTTCGATTCGTTAAACTGTTAAATCGTTATATCGTTAAATCGTTCATTTGTTCATTTCCACCGGTTTCACGCTTCAACGGTCCCGCCAGCCATGATCACCGCCACTCGCAATTACCTCTTCTTCGTCCGGCGGTGCGCGCGCATCGCGTTCGTCGGCGACTGGCGCTATTACGCGTGGATGGGGGCCCTCACGCTCATCACGCTGCTCGGGCTGAACGCCTACTGCAAGCAGCTCGTCCACGGCTTGGCCGTCACCGGCATGAGCGACGAGGTGTCGTGGGGCGTCTACATTGCAAACTTCACCTTTCTCGTCGGAGTGGCGGCCGCGGCGGTCATGATGGTCATCCCGGTCTACATCTATCACAAAGAGGAGCTGCACGATCTCGTGATCTTTGGCGAACTGCTCGCCGTCGCCGCGATCATCATGTGTCTGGCTTTCGTGACGGTGGACCTCGGCCGGCCGGATCACTTCTGGCACCTGATTCCGGGCATCGGGCAGATGAACTTTCCGGCGTCGATGCTCAGCTGGGATGTGATCGTGCTGAACGGCTATTTATTGCTGAATGTACATATCTGCGGCTATCTGCTTTATTGCCGCTACCAAAAGAAGAGGCCGTCGAAGTGGTTCTATATTCCGTTTGTGTTCATCGCCATCGTGTGGGCGATTTCCATTCATACGGTGACCGCGTTTCTTTACGTGGGCCTGGGCGGGCGGCCATTTTGGAACTCCGCGATTGTCGGCCCGCGCTTTCTCGCCTCGGCCTTCACCGCCGGCCCGGCGCTGATTATCCTCGCGCTGCAGGTTGTCCGCCGCGTCACCGCCACCGCGTCGGCCGGCCCAACCGCACCGTCCCAGCCGGCTGCCACCGCACTCGGGGTGGTGCGGCTGCGTGACGCCATCCTGGAGGATCTGGAACTGCTGGCCCACCACCTGCCTGAATTGGCCTCGGTTCATGTGGCGGACCGCCGGATGAGCCTGGCCGGTGCGGCGGTCGTGGACGTGCCCAAGGGCGATGTCATCCTCCGGCAGGGTGCGATGGACAACGATGCCTACTTTGTCCTAAGTGGCCGGGTGGT
>JACQWL010000049.1 GCA_016209255.1 Verrucomicrobiota bacterium | reverse complement strand
GGAGAATCGCACGTCCTCCTCAATATGTCCACACCCCTGCGCCGCGCAGCGGCTCCGTTCAACAAGGCGCCAGAGCCAACGCCCATGGCCGTCACGCCGCGTGCTATCGAATGAGTCTCGAATTGAAACCACAGAACCCAAATCGTAGTTCGGCACGCGGCGCGCCGGCCACGGTCGTGGCTCATCTTCGACGTTCGGCGGAAGCAGACACGGCGGGACGTTTGTCATCTAATGGATGACAAGTGGGCGTGGATTTCTTGTCATCCATTAGATGACAAGTCGGTCTCGGCCACCGGAAAGTTTTTGGCTGCGCTGCCGGTGCGATGGCGCCACCTTGCTTCCGCGAAAGTATGAAGGCGCTGCAACTACGTCCACAGAATGACCGGTTTCTCGTCCGCCGCCGCGGGTCACCTCCGCGTTTGCCGAACCAGTCACCACAGCCAACGCGCGGACTGGGCCTGCGATTCTGGACGGCGCGTCTCCGCTCCACCGGGCCGTGTCATTCGAAGAATCGGCTTGTGCGCTCGTCCGCGCGTGGCTGACCTCGGACGTTCGGCAGATGAAAAGAAGACCTTCACTCGCGCACCCCCAGCCATTGCTCACGCGGAGCCGCGGAGACCGCGGAGAAGGCAGGATTGCTCCGCGGCTCCGCGTGATCCACTGCCTCAACTGAACCAGATAAAGATGTCCGAGATATTCCACCGTAAGATCGTGTTTTTCATCCCCGTTGCGCGCGCGAGCATTTCCCGATCGCCGAACCAGTCACTACAGCCAACGCGCGGATCGGGCCTGCGATTCTGGGCAGCGCGCCGATCCGATGGGGTCAGTCCGCTAGTCGCTAGTTTCTGAACTCCAGAGATCGGGTGCGGCCAGGAGAACCGGACAGCCGGGCCGTCCGACCGCACCTACGTTTCTTAGGCGAAGTAGCAACTAGCGGACTGACCCTTTTGGGTCGGCACTATCGCAGGCTGGACCGGGCGGGCCCGCCAAAGCGAGGGTCGGCGCTTCCGACCCGTCCTCACGCCAATCGTGCCGCTTGCACCGGGGCCGGATTTACGCAAACGATCCCCCGTCTCCCGCGTCTCCCCGGTCTCCCTCCCCCACTCTTCCTCCCATGAGCCTTCGCCTTTTTTTGCTTTCCGCCCTCCTCGGTTCCGCCGGGTTCATGCCGCTCGCGCGCGCCGAAAGAATCGTCCTTGTCGCCGGCGGCAGCGAGGACCGCACCGGCATCCCCGCCACGCAGGCCCTGCTCAAGGAGCCCTTCGGCGTGGACTTCGACCGTGCCGGCAACCTGTTCATCGTCGAGATGATTTCCGGCAACCGCCTCCTGAAAGTCGATGCCCACGGCCTCCTCACTCACGTCGCCGGCCGGCCCGCGCCGGGTGACAGTGGCGATGGCGGTCCGGCCCTTGCGGCGCAGTTCAACGGTCCGCACAATCTCGCCATTTTGCCCGGGGGAGACGTATTGATTGCTGACACGTGGAACGGCCGCGTGCGCCGCGTGCAGGTTGCGACCGGTACCGTGACGAGTTTAGCCGGATTCAATGCTCCCGCCGCCCAGGCCCGCACCTCCGGGCCCTATTGCATCACGCTCGATTTCACCGGCACGCAGCTCTATATAGCCGACCTCCGCTCCATTCACGCGGTCGATCTCAAGACCGGTTCGAAGCGGCTCGTCGCCGGCAGCGGCCAGAAGGGCATCCCGCCGGACGGCGCGCAGGCGGTGGAAGCACCGCTGGTCGATCCGCGCGCCGTCACGCCCGACCGGAAGGGCAACCTCTATATCCTCGAACGCGGTGGCCATGCGTTGCGCGTCGTGAGCCCCGACGGAAAGATCCGCACCGTGGTCAACGCCTCCGGGAAAAAGGGCGCCGACGGCGACGGCGGCGATGCGTTGCACGCCACGATGAACGGACCGAAGCACCTTTGCGTCGACCGCGATGACAACGTCATCATTGCCGACGCGGAAAACCACCTGATCCGCAAGTATGTCCCCGCCACCGGGAAAATCCTGCGCGTGGCCGGCACGGGGAAAAAGGGCGCCGACGGCGTCGGTGGCGCGCCCGAGCGATGTGAGCTGAACCGGCCCCACGGCGTCACCGTGCATTCCGACGGCACCCTCTACATCACCGATACGTACAACAATCGTATTTTAAAAATCGTGCGCTGACTTGGCCGTAACGATGCCTTTGGATGCAGGGCCGCCGCTTGCTCGCCGCGCCGGCTTGGCAAAGGCGGGCTGGCGGGCCGCAACGCGAACGAAGGCGGCCGGGCGCCGACTGGCCGCGTCCGCCGGAAAAACGCGCCCGGATGCGCCAGAGGCGCACTGGGGCTTGTTCGCCTGCGGCGAGTCGCGTTGCCACCTCAATCCAACTGAATTCCGACGGCTCAGAACAGCGTCTGCCGGTCGAGCGTCTTGAGCGCCGCAATCCGCTGCTTCGCGATTTCAGCGTAGGCCGGGTCGATTTCGATTCCGATCCACTTTCGCCCCAGGCGTTCGCAGGCTTCCGCGGTGGTGCCGCTGCCGATGAAGGGATCGAGCACCCAATCTCCTTCCCGTGACGAACTCTCGACCAGCATCTCGATCAGCTTGATCGGTTTCTGCGAAGGATGGCCGATTTTTTCCTTCGAGTTGCCCTTGAGGCTCGGCACGCGCAGGATGTTGGTGGCGTATTTTCCTTTTCGCAGGTGCTCACGCCGGCGGTCCATGTCTTTATAACGCTTGTCCTTCAGATACCCGGCAATGATGTCTTCGTCGTACGGCACTCGCACGGCATCCTTGTCGAACCAGGGCTTGGCGTCATTCGCCTTCTTCACTGCGAGCGCCATCTCATACTGCGGCGTAAAGCTGTCGTAGCGCTCATTGTAGCCGACGGCCCGGTCCCAGACGATCATGTCATGATAGGCCAGCTCGCGGCAGATCATGGAACACGCGTGCAGCCAGGTGTGCTCCCGTTTTCCCAACTGGCCAAAAATGTAGAAAAGGCCGTCGTCGCGCAGCTTGTCGCGGCAGGCCTGCACCCATTTCATGGTCCACGTGAGGTACGCTTCCGGCGATTTCCACTGGTTGTCCCACTGTTCGCCCAGCAAAACCTGAAAGTAAGGGGGATCCGCGATGATCAGCTGAAAATGATTGTCCGGCAGTTCCGCGATCTTCTCGACGGCATCGCCAGTTATGAGTCTGTTTTTGACCAGCATGGGAACAGGCAGGAAATCGGGGCCGATGACCGGTGTCGATCCGCGAAATCCATGCCTTGACGGCGGCGGCAGGCGCGCGAGGGCTCCTGCCCGGGGGAATCTTTGCGGTTCACCCTGATTTCGGGGTAATAATCAACTCGGCCAAAACCGGGTCAGGGCGTGTTTTTGACCGTGCCGACTTCCGACTCCCTGCTTGACGTGTTCATTTGAACACTCCATGCGTTTCCCGGTCTCGACTGCTCCATCCTTGCATCGCGGAACGCGCTTCTCACGCTCGCGTTTTTCGGTTCTCAATCTTCACCACCCAGCTCCCAACCGCTCTCCGCCATGTCCAAAGCCGCTCCCGCCAAAGCCACTGACCCCAAAGTTTCCGCCGCGTCCGGCCCCGCCGCGCATATCCGCGACAAGAACATCGAACTCGCGCTCTCCTCCATCACGAAACAGTTCGGGGACGGCTCGATCATGCGGCTCGGCAGCAATACCAGGATGAAGGTCGAGACGCTCTCGAGCGGCTCGCTTGCCATCGACCTCGCGCTCGGTGTCGGCGGACTGCCCAAGGGCCGCATCATCGAAATCTACGGCCCGGAGTCCTCGGGCAAGACCACCTTCTGTCTCAGCGTCATCGCCGAGGCGCAGAAAAAGGGCGGCCTTGCCGCCTTCATCGACGTTGAGCACGCGCTCGACCCGAAATACGCCCGCGTCGTCGGCGTAAACCTCGACGACCTCCTCGTTTCCCAACCTGACAGCGGCGAAGACGCGCTCAACATCATGGAGACGCTCATCCGCTCCAACAGCATCGACGTCATCGTGCTGGACTCCGTCGCCGCCCTGATCACCAAGGCCGAGCTCGATGGCCAGATGGGCGACATGACCATGGGCAGCCAGGCCCGGCTGATGTCGCAGGCCATGCGCCGGCTGACGGCCGTGGTCAGCAAGACGAATTGCGTGTGTATCTTCACGAATCAGATTCGCGAAAAGATCGGCGTGATGTTCGGCAGCCCGGAGACCACCTCGGGCGGCCGGGCGTTGAAGTTTTTCTCGTCCATCCGCATCGACATCCGCCGCAAAGACCAGATCAAGACGCCCGAGGGCAAGGTCATCGGCAACCGCACCAAGATCAAGATCGTGAAGAACAAGGTCGCCCCGCCGTTCACCGAGGTGGAGTTCGACATCATGTATGACGAGGGCATCTCCAAGATCGGCTCGCTCCTCGACCTCGGCCTCGAGCACAAGATTCTGGAAAAGAAGGGCGCGTGGATCGCCTACGAAGGCGCGCTGGTGGGACAGGGTCGCGACGCCGCCAAGGCCGCGCTCAAGGAGAATCCCGAGCTCGCCGATAAAATTTCCAAAGCCATCCTCGAGAAGGTTACCGTCAGGGTCGGCGAGCCGGTGACGGGCGAGGGCGAGGCGTAAAGGCGATCCGAAACTGGGCCGCAACGCCTCTCGATATGGGACGAGTTCGTCGAGGTGGTTACATTTTCGATTGGTGGATCGGCGACCACGAACCCCGGCACGTTCACGTTTCCGATGGCAACGGCAACTTGCTCGGACGCGTGACCCTCGATGATTTTGCCCCGCTTGATGACTGGCAACCGCCGCGAAAAGTGGTAGAAATATTGCGGCAACTCAAAGCCGAAGGCCGCCTATGAAACTTTTCAATCCACTCAAGGCCCCATTTGGAAAAGCGAAATTCTCGCGCGTGAAGAATGTGGCCTACCGCCAATGGGAGGACGCCTTCGAGGTGGAGTTCGACGACGGCCTTTCCTTCCTCGAGCCGCATAGAACCATCCGTAAAGCGAACAAGATTGCGCCCAAAGCGGTGGTCATCCGCGTCGAAGCGGACGAAGAACTGCGCCACGGTTTCTTCGTCCACTACGACAACGGCCAGACCGCCGAAGTCTCGTGGGCCTTCATCCGCGAGCTGCCGCCGAAGCGATAAGCCGTCAACGCTGGGCGATCACCGTCGCGGCGTAGGCCCCGAATTTCGGATCGGTCGTGAACACCGGCGCGCGCGCCGAGAGCGCCGCTGCGATGATCATCCGGTCGAATGGATCCTCGTGGTGCGGCGGCAGCAGTTCGGCTTCGTGGCAGATTTCCGCCGTGAGCGGCGCGAGGTGCAGGTGTGGCGCTGGCACACGGCCCGCACGAACTCGAGCACACCACGCTGATCGCAGGGCAGCGCCAGCTTGCCGAGCCGCAACTTCCGCGCCATCTCCCCAACCGAAGCGCTCAACACCGCCGCATGAGTCGGAATTCCTTGTGGCGTGATGGCGGCTAACATTCCGGGCGCCGTGCCGTTTGGGCGTTGCGGCGCCGCGGGCGAATCGGTTTCTTCGGCGGTCTCGCACCATGCCCGCTGTCGGCTCCATTTCTCCCTCGCCTGTCGCGCCCGCAGCGGACCGCGAGCCGGTGTTTCACGTCCGCGGACTCGCCCGCGTTTACGGGGAAGGTCTGGCCGCGGTCACCGCGCTGGCCGGCGTCGACTTCGACCTCTACGCTGCCGAATTGATCGTGCTGCTCGGGGCGTCGGGCAGCGGGAAATCCACCCTGCTCAATCAACTCGGCGGACTCGACTCGCCGACTCACGGCACCCTGCTCTACCGCGGAGCCAATCTCGCGGAATTCGACGAGCCCGCGCTCACCAGCTTTCGCCGCGATGCGGTCGGGTTTGTGTTCCAGGCCTACAATCTCATCCCGAGCCTGACCGCCCGCGAAAATATCGCCTTGATCACGGAGATCTGCCGCGACCCCATGCCGCCGGAAGACGCCTTGCATCTCGTCGGACTCGGCGAGCGGATGGATCATTTTCCCGCCCAGCTTTCCGGCGGCGAACAGCAGCGCGTGGCAATCGCCCGCGCGATCGCGAAGCGGCCCGAGGTGCTGCTCTGCGACGAACCCACCGGCGCCCTCGATGTCCACACCGGCATCACCGTGCTCGAGGCGATCGAGCATCTCAACCGCGAGCTCGGCACGCTCACGGTCGTCATCACGCACAACGCCATCATTGCCGACATGGCCGACCGCGTTTTCACCCTCTCGGACGGACGAATCGTGAACGTCCGCCAGAACGCGCACCGCGGCTCGGTGCGGGCCCTCGCGTGGTAGTTCAGGGGACGAAGAACAGAAGACGGAGAACAGAGGACAGAGAACAGAAAATTACTCACCCATCCTGCCGTCTCCCATCCTCCGTCGCCTGTTCTCCGTCCTCTGACCTCTGACATCCGTCCTCTGTCATTCCGATCATGAGCCTCCTCGACCGCAAGCTGCTCCGCGATCTTCGCGCGCTGAAGTCACAGGCGCTCGCCGTGGCGCTCGTGATGGCCTGCGGGCTCGCGATGATGATCATGACGCGCTCGCTGATCCTCTCGCTCGAAACCACGCGCGACACGTATTACGAGCGTCACCAGTTCGCGCAGGTCTTTGCCCGCCTGAAACGGGCGCCGAACGCCGTTCGCAACCAGCTTGCCGCCATCCCTGGCGTCGCGACCGTGCAGACGGGCATCGCCGTTCAAGTCACGCTCGACGTCCCCGGCCTTCCCGAGCCCGCCGTCGGTTTGCTCAACTCGCTGCCCGAGCGCGGTGAATTGATTCTCAACCGCCTCCACGTTCGCGCCGGCCATCTCCCGGCCGGCGGGACGGCGCGGCGCGAACTTGCCGTCGGAGAGGCGTTCGCCGAGGCCCACGGGCTCAAGCCTGGGGCCACCCTCTCCGCGGTGTTGAACGGCGCCAAGCAGACCTTCCGTTTGGCCGGCATTGTACTTTCGCCTGAATTCGTTTTCGAGGCCCCTCCGGGGGCCGCGCTGCCCGATAACAAGACCTACGGCGTGTTCTGGATGCCGTACAAGGAACTGGCGACGGCGTTTCAGCTCTACGGCGCGTTCAACTCCGTGTCGCTCACCCTCGCGCCCGGCGCGAACGAGCGTGAGATCATCGGCGCGGTCGATCGCGTGCTCGCGCCCTATGGCTGCCGCGGCGCCTACGGCCGCATCAATCATCCGTCGCACCGGCGCGTCGACGACGAGATTCGCGTGCTGCAGGGCCTGTCGGTCGCGTTTCCGCTGGTGTTCCTGAGCGTGGCCGCGTTCATGACCAACTCGGTGATGAGCCGGCAGATTGCGCTGCAACGCGAGCAGATCGCGATGCTCAAGGCGTGCGGCTTCAGCAACCGGCAGGTCGGCGGACACTATTTCAAATTCTCGCTCGCCATCGTGGTGGCCGGCGTCGGCCTTGGCGCGCTCGGCGGCATCGTGCTCGGGCAGAAACTGGTGGTGATGTATCATCTTTTCTTCCGCTTTCCGCAGCTCGATTTTCAGCTCGACACGCGCGTGCTCGTGGCCGCGGGCGCGGTCAGCGCGCTGGCTTCTTTCGGCGGCGTGGCGGGCGCGGTGCGGCGCGCGGTGCGGCTGCCGCCGGCCGAAGCCATGCGACCCGAGGCGCCCGCCAGCTACCGGCCGGCCCTGGTCGAGCGGCTCGGCGTCGCCCGGTGGTTCAGCGCGTCGTTTCGGATGGCGCTGCGCAACATCCAGCGCCGCCCGGTGCGCAGCGGACTGACGTGCCTCGCCCTCGCGCTCGCCACCGGAATCCTGATCGTGCCCAATTCATTCCGCGACGGCGTCAGCTATGTGATCGATTTCCAGTGGGATGTCGTCCAGCGGCAGACGGTCACCCTCTCGCTCGTGGAACCGGAGGCGGCGCGAACGATCGCGGACTTTCGCCATCTCCCCGGCGTGGTGCACGCGGAGCCGTTTCGCTTCGTGCCGATCGAGCTGCGCGCGGGGCCGATCGTGCGCCGGCTGGTGCTGCAGGGCCTGCCGGCCCAGGGCACGTTGAGCCGCGTGATCGATGCCGAGCCCCGGCAGCTCACCCTGCCGCCGCGCGGCGTCATCATGTCCGCCAAGCTCGCCGACGTCCTCCAATTGCGGCCGGGCGACGAGGTGGTGGCGAAGGTGCTCGAAGGCCGGGAGCGCGAAATCGCCGTGCCGCTCGTCGGGCTTGCGGAGGATTTTGCGGGCACCGCGGCCTACATGGAATTGCACGCCCTCAACCGGCTGCTGTTCGAGGGCGATCGGATCAGCGGCGCCCATGTGGTCGTCGAGCGCAGCCGCTGGAACGAGTTCCTCGCCGCGGTCAAGAACACGCCGCGCGTGGCCGGCTGCGTCATCAAGGACTCGATCCGCGAGGGGTTTCGCAAAACCACCGCCGAGAGCATCGGGCTGATTCAGAAGATCTACATGCTGTTCGCCACGGTGGTCGCGTTCGGCATTGTCTATAACAGCGCGCGCATTTCGCTTTCCGAGCGCGCGCGCGAGCTGGCGACCCTGCGCGTGCTGGGCTTCAGCCGCGGCGAAGTGGGCGCGGTCCTGGTCGGCGAACTCGTGCTGCTGACGCTCGTGGCCCTGCCTTTCGGGTTGTTGATCGGGTCCGGTTTCGCCCGCGGCATCCTCTCCGCCGTAAACACGGAGACGGTGCGGCTGCCGCTCGTGCTCACGCCGGCAAACTACGCCTTTGCCGTGCTCGTGGTCGCGGTCGCGTCGGCGCTCTCCGCGCTGTTCGCCGCGCGCAAGCTCGCCGATATCGATCTCGTCAGCGCGCTCAAGGCGCTCGACTAGAGTCCTTGAAGTTCAAAACTCATTGTCAGCAGGCCATGTTTTCGGGAGATGCACCGTAAAAAATCTCAAATTCCAAACGCCAAATGCCAAAAAAATCCCAAACAACCAGAATACTTAAGATGGCGCACGTCGCCGTTGAGATTTGAGCGTTGGAGTTTTTTTGGCATTTGAACATTGGCGTTTGGAATTTTTTTGCCCGACGCTCCGGTTCGCATTCGCGCATAAAAACCGGCCGGGCTGAGGCTGCGCCTCACTGGTGATATCAACTTTCCTCATGAATCCAGCTCCCCCACCCTCCTCCGGGGCGAAGAAAGGCGCCGCCCCGGCCTGGCGGCGGCGGCTGCCGCTCGTCGGCGGCGCCGTGCTGGTTGCGCTCATCGTGATCGGGCTCTGGCCGCGCGCCCTCCCGGTCGAGGCTGCGGTCGTCTCCCGCGGTCCCCTCGTGGTCACAGTGGATGAGGAGGGCATGACCCGGGTGCGGAACCGCTACGTCGTTTCCGCGCCGGTGGCGGGTCAGCTGCGCCGCATCGACTGGAAGGCGGGCGCCACCGTGGAGGCCGGCCAGACCGTGCTGGCAACGCTCGAGACGGGCGGCGCGGATTTTCTGGACGCGCGCAGCCTGGCCCAGGCGGAAGCACGGGTGCGCGCGGCCGAAGCCGCGCGGGAGGCGGCCTTCGCCCAGCGCGAGCGCGCCAACGCCGCCGCCCGGATGTTTGCCGCGGACCTCGAGCGCGCGAAACAGCTCCGCCAGCAGCAGGTCTTGTCGGCGCAGGAATTCGATACCGCACAGATGCGCGCGGAAACCGGCGCTCAGGACGCCCGGGCCGCGGAGTTCGGTCTCAAGGTGGCCGAGTTCGATCTGCAGCAGGCGCGCGCCCTGCTCACGCGCGGTCAGCCCGCCGGGGCCGGCGCCCCGGCCCGTGGCGCGGGCGCGGAACCGCTGGTGCTCACCCCGGCCGTGAGCGGACGGATTCTGCGCGTGTTGCAGGAAAGTGCCCGCGTCGTGCCGGCGGGCTTCGCCCTCATGGAGATTGGCGATCCCACCGATCTTGAGGTGCGGATTGAAGTGCTTTCGCGGGACGGCGTGGCCATCGCACCGGGCGCGCGCGTCATGCTCGAGCAATGGGGCGGACCGGCGCCGCTGGCCGCGCGCGTGCGGCTCGTCGAACCGTCGGCGTTCACCAAAATCTCGGCGCTCGGCGTGGAGGAGCAGCGCGTTTATGTGATCGCCGACTTCACCGATCCGATCGAACGGCGCCCCACCCTGGGCGACAATTACCGGGTCGAGGCGCGCATCGTGATTTGGGAGAATCCGAATGCGCTCCGCGCTCCGGCCGGAGCGCTGTTTCAGCGGAGCGCCACGTGGCAGACCTTCGTAATCGAAGGGGGCCGCGCGCGTCTGCGCAAGATCCGGGTCGGCCGCGGGAACGGCGTCGAGACGGAGATCCTTGATGGCTTGAGCGAGGGCGATCGCGTGGTCGTCTACCCCGGCGACAAGGTCACGGACGGCACCCGGGTGAAGCCGCTCGTCGTGGAAACCAAGTGACAGTGGCGATCCTCGGGGTTTGGCCCGGGTATTTCACAGTCCGAATGACCGGTCCAACGAGCGGTCGTAGCGGAACGCGTGGGCGTTTCGCCGAATCCCGGTCGCGAAAGCCCGACGCGTTCTGCTCCACCGTGAAACTTCCCGCCTGGTTGGGTCACTCCAACTGCGCCTGCAACTTCGCGACCTCGGTTTTGAGCTGCTTCGTGAGCCGGTGGCCGATCAAATAAACCGCGGCCGGGTTGATCTGCAGCTCGCGGGCCACCTGAAGCACCGGCCACTGCTGGCACACATAGAGTTCGAATACTTGATAGTGCCGCGGCTTGACGCGGCGGGCGATTCGCTGGCACGCCGCGTCGAGCAGGTGACGCCGCCATTCCTCGTCCCACACGGTGTCGGCATCCGCGCCGTCCGGCACGCGCTCGATCGTCGAGGTGCGACCTCCGGTCTCGTCGTGCTGTCGCTGGCGGTGAACTTCGCCCTTGGGCCGGCGGCGGAACGTGTCGGCAATCCGCCAGCGCGTCAGTTGCATCAGCCAGCCCCGGAACGAACCGCGTTCAGGATTCGATTCGAATTCATGAATTGTTTCCGCCACTCGCTTCAAGACCTCTTGGGTCACGTCCTCGGCTTCCGCGTGCGACAGGCCGGAGTGGCGCGCCAGCCCATAGATCAACTTGCGATAAAGCCGGTGGAATTCTTCCCAACTAGCCGCATCATCCCAGCGCTGGAGGCGGCCCAACAGGCTGGGCCGGGTGTGCAGCGTGGACAGGGGCTCCTGATTAGGGGTCATACAAGTTCAAACGGCGCCAGACGGCGTGAGCATTCAGGATTTCCGGTGATTTGGAATCCTGGAATCTACTTCGTCTGCGCGATGCGTGCTCCGGTCGCGATGGGGAGGCCGGTCCAACCGGCGTCCAACTGCGCGGCGGCGGCGCCCAGCAGAATGCCGACGTGCTCGGGCGACGGCACGCGGCCATCGACGGGCCGCAGGACGGCGATTTCCCAGACCGGAATTTCCGAGCCGGCCTTGCGATCGCTGACGTCCCACGCCCGCAGAATCAACGAATCATACCCCGCCGAGTCAGTGGGGATCAGGGTACGCGCCATGTCCTCCTCCACGCGCTGGATGTAACGCCCTTGGGAGGGCTCCGCTTCCGCAGTCCCCTGGAGTTTCAAATCGGGGTTCTCCTCAAGGCGAATTGCGTTTTTCGCGCGGGAGCCGAAACCCAGCTCAACATTGATGTGGTAAGTGGCCGCGGCGGGATCGAGGACTTCCTTATAGCCCAGCTCTTCGAGCGAGGCCCCAAGCACAGCCAGCGCTTTCGGGCTTGCGGCCAGCCAGCTTTGGACCAGCGCGCTTCCGTAGGTGATGGAGTAGGTCTTGTCTGTGCGCTGCGGAGCTTCGGCGTTGAAACCGGCCCAGACCGCGAGTTTCGGCCCCTCCATCGTGGAGACGCATGCCGGCGCGACGAGAATGACCATGGCGGAAAAAACCGCCCGCAAAGGCAGACCCGCACGCCAACGCGGCGTAAATGACAGGAAATCTACAAGTATTGATTTAATCATGGTGGGAGTTGATGGGCATTGACCGCTCTCGTGATGAGAAGCGCTAGTCCACCAGAACGCAGGCGCCGCACCGGATCTTTCAGAAATCGTGCGGCAGCACCCGCAGAGGCGCTCCAATTGCGCGCCGAACGCATCGGTGGCATTTTTTATCGCGCTGTGGCACCGACCTCAATTGAGTGCGGGGGTGAGACCAAAGGAACCCCTTCCTTCGGAGCCCGGCGTCGAAGGCGTAACCCACCGCGGCGCTGTCCGCCCCAAAATCGCCGATTACGAGCTGCTTCGGCTGGTGGGCCAGGGCACCTATGGCGATGTCTGGCTCGCCCGGGGGCTCACGGGGATTTTTCGGGCGATCAAGATTGTCTGGCGCAATCGCTTTCGCGATGCGCAGCCGTTCGAGCGTGAGTTCAGGGGACTAAAGGAGTTTGCGGCGATCTCGCAAAATGATCCCGGCCAGATGGCCCTGTTGCACGTCGGCCAGGACGAGAGCGCCGGTTTTTTCTATTACGTGATGGAGTTGGCCGACGACGCGGAGACTGGTGCCACGATCGATCCGGCGAAGTACGTGCCGCTCACGTTTAAGGAACTGCGAGCGCGGCGTGGACGGCTGCCGGCGGACAAATGCCTCCGCCTGGCGGTGGAACTGGCCCGGGCGCTCGCCGGCCTCCACGGCCGCGGGCTCATCCACCGTGACATCAAACCGTCGAACGTCATCATGGTGAACGGGGCGCCCAAGCTGGCCGATGTCGGGCTGGTGGCGTCGGCCACCGAGGCACGAAGCTACGTGGGCACGGAAGGGTTCGTGCCGCCGGAGGGCCCGGGCACCGCCGCGGCCGACGTCTTCGCCTTCGGCCACCTGCTCTACGAACTCCTCACCGGCTTCGACCGCCGGGATTTCCCCCGGCTCCCGGCGGAACTCAGGACGCTGCCGGATCGCCGCGCGTTGTTGGAGCTTAATCAAATCATCCTGCGGGCCTGCGAATCCGACCGCGCCCGTCGCTATCCCGACGGCGCGGCATTGCTGAAGGATTTGCTGGCTCTGCAGGCGGGCCGGACGCCACGGCGGCAAGGACATTCCTGGGTGTTGCGATTAGGTGTCGGTGCGGCCGCGGCGGCCATCCTCGTGTTCGGCATCATGCTATTAGCCGCGCGGCGGAGCGCACGGCCCACCCCATCTCCAGCGGCGCAGGCGCCTACGGATTTCGCGGCCGCGAAATCCGCAGACAAATCCATTGCAGTTCTTCCTTTTGAGAACCAGAGCGACGACAAGGACAACACCGCCTTCTTCTCCGACGGCATGCACGAGGACATCCTCACGAACCTCGTCAACATCTCGGAGCTGCGCGTCGTCTCGCGCACGTCGGTGATGCAGTATCGCGGCACGACGAAGAAAATCCGGCAGATCGCCAGTGAGCTCGGCGTGGCTTACATCCTCGAAGGCAGCGTCCGGCGGGCGGGAAACCAGGTGCGGATCACCGGGCAGCTCATCCGTGCGGCGACCGACGAGCATCTGTGGGCCAGGAGTTACGATCGCGAGCTTACGCCGAAGGAGGTGTTCGCCATCCAGGCCGCCCTTTCGACCGAGATCGTTGGCGCGCTCCAGGCCGCCATCTCGCCGGAAACGAAAAAGCTCCTGGAGAGGCGCCCAACCGAGAATCTCGCCGCCTATGATCTCTACTTGAAAAGCCGCGCAAGCGGCAGGGAAAGTGACGGCACCACGCGAAAGGCGAGAGAAAAACTCCTCCAAGACGCTGTCGATCTCGATCCGAATTTCGCGGAGGCATGGGGAGAACTCGCCGCCGTTCATGCCGCCGAGGTGCATTTTGGCGTGGACACCACGCCCCGACGCCTGGCGCAGGCCGACGCCGCCATTGCGCGCGCCGTCCGGCTGGCGCCCGACTCGCCCGAAATTATCCGATTGCTCGGAGTATACGCCAGCGACGCCTACCACGATTTCCCGCGCGCCGCCGCACAGTTTGAAAAGGTCATCCGGCTCCAGCCCAACAATTCCGATGCGATTTGCAATCTTGGCGAGGTCCAGCGCCGGCAAGGCCGATGGCTCGAGTCCGTGGGCAGCCTGCGCAAGGCCGCGGAACTCGATCCGGGCAACACGGGTTTCGCGAACAATCTCGCGTCTAACCTTGAAGCCGGACGCCGCTGGGACGACGCGCTCGCGGTGCGGCGGCGGGTCGTCAGCTTGCGGCCGGATCGTGTGAAACTACAAGCGGGGCTGGTGCAGCTCGCCTTTTCGGCCACCGGATCAACCAGGGAAGCAGACGATTGGCTGGCCCGGCTTGACCCCGCGCAGCTCGAATCGCCGCGGATCATAAGCCTCCGCAAATATTGGGCGGGCATGAAAGGTGACTACGCCGAGTGGAATCGCCTTGACGGCATCCAGCCCTACTTTGACGAAGACGACACGCCGCACTGGGACCAGGCGACCAACGCTGCGATGATGCTGGCGGCGCATGGCGACATGGCCAGGGCGCGCGCCCGGCTGGGGAATTTTCCCGCGGAACTCAGGTCGGCGCTCGAACTCGAGCCGGCCAACCGCAAGCTATGGACTTTCCTGTCGTTGATGGAGGCCCTTCTCGGCCAAAAGGAAGAGGCGCAGCGCGATGCCCGCAAAGCCGTGGAATTGATGCCGGAGGCGCTGAACGCCAACATCGGTTGCTGGGCGAGCCGCAACCTGGCGATTGTTTACGCGTGGACGGACGACAAAGACCGCGCGATCTCCGAGCTAACCCGGCTTTTCCGCATCCCTTTTTTCTGGGACATGAACGTCCACTTCTTGCGAGCTGACGCGGCGTACTTCCCCCTGCGCGGCGACCCGCGGTTCGAGGCGCTGCTCAAGGATCCGAAGAATCACGCGCCGCTGTTTTGAGCGGTCTATGCTATACGACGCCCGTTTTTTGTAAAAACGACTTTGGCGTGCGCACCTTCACGCCGTAAACAACCGTTCCAAGAATGTGCGTGAAATCCGCCCTATCGGGACGACAGGCTGCGCTTCGAGACTTGCAGTGCCCGACGT
>JACQWL010000383.1 GCA_016209255.1 Verrucomicrobiota bacterium | reverse complement strand
TGGTTTCTTACCAATGAACTTTCCGCAGCGCGGGGTAGGAGCCTGCTCGCAGGCGATTCTAAATCCTGTCCATCCGCGCCCATCGAGCATCGCCTGCAAGCAGGCTCCTACAATTGGCAACCGGGAGTTCATTGGCAGCGCAGCGAAGAATCCAGCAGCGCGCCCGCCCGCGGCGGGCTCGCAATGACAAACTAAGAAACATGTACGCGATACGCATTCACGAGACCGGCGGCGTCGAGAAACTGCGGACCGAGGACGTGCCCCTGCCCGAACCCGGCGCGGGCGAGCTGCGGTTCCGGGTCGAGGCCGCCGGGTTGAACTTCATCGACACCTACAAGCGCAGCGGTCTCTACGCGGTGAAGCTGCCGCACACGCTGGGACAGGAGGCGGCCGGCGTGGTGACCGCGGTCGGCGCGGGCGTGACGGACTTCCGCGCCGGCGATCGCGTTGCGAGTGCGGCGGTGAATGGCGCTTATGCGGAGGAGGCCATCGCCCCGGCGGCGCAAACGGTGCCGGTCCCCGGCGGCGTGGATTCGCGGCTCGCCGCGGCGGTGCTGCTGCAGGGCATGACGGCGCATTATCTCGCGTGCAGCACGTTTCCGCTGCACGCGGGCGACGCGGCGCTGGTGCACGCCGGCGCGGGCGGTGTCGGATTGCTGCTCACCCAGATGGCGAAAACGCGCGGCGCGCGGGTGATCGCGACGGTCGGCACGGAGGAGAAGGCGACGCTCGCGCGCGAGGCCGGGGCCGATGCGGTGTGCGTCTACACGAGGGAGGATTTCGCGGCCGCGACGCGCGCGTTCACGGGCGGCCGCGGGGTCGACGTCGTGTACGATGGCGTGGGCAAGGAGACTTTCGAAGGCTCGCTGAACAGCCTGCGGCCGCGCGGCATGCTGGTCTCGTTCGGCAACGCGAGCGGCGCGGTGCCGGCCTTCGCGCCGCTCCTGCTCGCGCAGAAGGGCTCGCTGTTTTTCACCCGCCCGACGCTGGCGCATTACACCCAGACGCCCGCCGAGCTGCGGGCGCGCGCCGACGATCTTTTCGCGTGGATCGCCGCGGGGGCCCTGGCCGTGCGCATCGGCGCGACGTTTCCGCTCGCGGCCGCGGCCGAAGCGCACCGCGCACTCGAGGGCCGCGGCACGACGGGGAAGGTGCTGCTGCTCCCATGAATTGCGGCGATGCGAAATGACGCACCAAGCTCCAAGCTCCAACCTCCAAAGAAACTCCAAACTCCAAGCTTCAACCTTGGTGTTTCATTGGATGTTGGACCTTGGATGTTGGAGCTTTCCACCTTGTTTTCCCTGATTCGCGAAATGGAAACGCCCACGCTGATCGCCCTCCTGCACGGTCCGGATCAGCCCGGCCTCGTCGCCCGCGTGGCCGGCTGGATCTTCGAGCGCGGCGGCAACATCCTGCACGCAGATCAGCACCGCGACACGGAGGCGGGGATATTTTTCCAGCGCGTGGAGTGGGAACCGAAGGACGGCGACGACAGCACGGACACGGCGGCGTTCTACACCTATGCGGCGGCGCTCGGCATGAATGCGCGGGTGCTGTCGTCGGCGCAGCGGGCCCGGGTGGCGCTGTTTGTCTCGAAGGCCGATCATTGTTTCCACGACATCGTGCTGCGTTGGAAAGAAGGAGAACTGCACTGCGACCTCGTCGCCGTCGTCAGCAATCATCCCGATCTCAAGGGCATTGCGCTGGGTTACGGGCTGCCGTTTCACCACATCCCGGTTACGGCGGAAACGAGGCCGGCGGCGGAGGCGAGGCAGCTGGCGTTGCTGCAAGGGCTCGACATCGATCTTGTCGTGCTCGCGCGCTACATGCAGGTGCTGTCGGCGGAATTTCTCCAGAAATTCCGCCGGCCGGTGATCAACATCCACCATTCGTTCCTGCCGGCGTTCGCGGGCGGGCGGCCGTATCATCAGGCCCACGCCCGCGGGGTGAAGCTGATCGGCGCGACGGCGCACTATGCGACGCGCGATCTCGACGAGGGTCCGATCATCCACCAGGACGTCGCCCGCGTGACGCACCGCCACGGCGTCAACGACCTCGTGCGCAAGGGCCGCGACCTCGAGAAAACGGTCCTCGCCCAGGCCGTGCGCTGGCACCTCGAGGGCCGCGTGCTGGTCTACGGGAACAAGACGGTGGTGTTCGATTGAGCTTTTTTCTGGCGGGGCGCGTGACAAGGAGATTGCCTGCGACGGACGGGCGGGCGTAGTTGTTATTGGCCGGGAGGTGGTTGCGCCGAACTCACCGGATGAGCTTTGAGCCGGCGGCGGAAAATTTCCGGCATTTACATGGCTGCGGGCATTTGTTCTCGTCTCCGGTTCCAACCGCAAACCCTCTCGCATGACCACGCCTGCCACTCCTGCCAGCCCAAAACCTGCCGGTGACGACCGCAATCTCGTCGCGGTCGACGCGGTGACCGCGACCTCGTTTGAGGACAGGCTGCACCTCTTCTGGACGAAGAATGGCAACGCCGTGCTCGCGCTCTGCGGGCTCATCATCCTCGGGGTCCTGGCGAAGGGCGGTTGGGAGTATTTCGCACATCAGAGGGAACTCGATGTCGAAAAGGCGTACGCCGCCGCGACGACGCCGGAGCAGTTGAAAACCTTCGCCGCGGCCCATTCCTCCCATCCGCTCGGCGGCATCGCCCAGCTGCGCATCGCCGACACCGCGTATGCTGCCGGCAAGTCGGCCGACGCGATCGCCGGCTACGACAAAGCGCTCGGCATGGTCAAGGAGGGACCCCTCGCCGTACGCGCCCAGCTCGGTCGCGCCCTCGCGAAGGTGCAGGCCGGAAAAACGGCGGAGGGGACGGTTGAGCTGAAGCAGCTCGCGAACGACGCCAAGCAGTTCAAGGCCGTTCGCGTCGAGGCGACCTATCATCTCTCGAGCCTCGCGGCCGAGGCGGGCAACGGAGCCGATGTGCAGAAATATTCCGAACAGCTCATGCAAATCGACGCGGCGAGCCCATGGACACAACGGGCGCTCGCGCTGCGGGCGAGCATGCCGGTGCCGTCCACGCCTGCGATCACTCCGCCGGCGACACCGGCGTTGGAGCCAAAGAAGGACGACACCGCGCCGAGCGTGCAGGTGAAATTGCCCGGAAAGTGAAGCTGGCGGGGCGCAACAAGACTGCGCCCCGGCGGCCGACTGCATGGGGGTGGACCGAGGCGTCCGTTGCCGGGGCCGCGCAGCTGCGCCTGACAATCTGGCAGTCTGCCGGACCCAGCCTTGAAGATTATTTCCGGCAGAAGGCGGTGGAGAAATACGAGGCCGGCCTTTCCGACCGGCTGCTGACATCACGCTTTGACGTTCCTCGCAAAAAGCCGCTAATTCAGATTGTCATCCATTAAATGACATTCCCCTCTGAAGGACGACGAATTTCCAGTGGCAGACTTGACAGAGTAATACCAAGGCGGCCCATCGCGAACATTTCGCGACGCGGCACATGGCCGCAACCGGTGTTGGCCGGTGGGCATCTCTCTCTTTCCTCTTTCTCTTAATCCCTGGTCGCCTTTGGCGCCGCCGGAGGCGGGCAAGCTTTCTCCTCCGAAGATGCGCGCGACGATCCTAAGCCGTGTCGATGCAGTCGGCCTTCTCTTTAAGAGTGAACAGACGAACACCAAAAGGTGGGCCGGCGACCTCCCGTCTTCGCCCTGCGGGTTACGACGTGGCGGCGAACTTGTGGCGCGCCGAAGCCTTGGCGAAGGCGGCCGGGCGCCGCTCGGCCGTGTCCACTGGAGAAACGCGCCCGGATTCGCCGAAGGCGCACAGGGGCTTGCTCGCCTCCGGCGAGTCGCGTTCCCACCTCGAGCCAGCTGAATGATTACGGC
>JACQWL010000382.1 GCA_016209255.1 Verrucomicrobiota bacterium | reverse complement strand
TCGCTTGCCGACGCCCGTTTCCACGTCGGATGGCGGGCGTCGGCAAGCGACGCCCCTACATCCCGACTGCAAGGCAGGGACATCTGCAATCCCGCCGCACACGCGGCGGGCGACAACGGCGCTGTTTCCTAGGCGGCGACGAGCGCCGGCCCGGCGAAGAAGCTCAGTTCGAAGCGACATAATTGAAGAATCCACGGGTTTGTGCCCGGGCGCGATCGGTGTGCAGCAACCCCTCCGCGCCGGGGCAGTTTTGGACAAAGTCGATGCCCTTCGGCACGCCGAGGACGAACGCCGTCGTCGAAAGAACGCCGGCCTGGAGGCAGCTCGAAGCGATCACCGTCGCCTGCGTGCACCCGTTGGCGACGGGCCAGCCGGTGCGCGGATCGATGATATGGCCGTAGCGTTTGCCCCCGGCCACGAAGCACCGGAGGTAGTCGCCGGACGAAGCGACGCCCTTCCCCACCACGGCGATGCTGCCGGCCGCGGTTCCGGGGTTGCGCGGATCCTCAAGCCCGATGTGCCACGCTGGCCGGCCGGGCGGAACACCGACCGCGCGCAAATCGTGGCCGAAATCGACCAGCGCGGCCGGAATGCCGTGCTCAACCGCGATCTGCGCCACAAAATCCACGGCGTATTCCTTGCCAAAACCGCCGAAGTCGAGCGCCATGCCGGGCTCGGGGAGAAACACCCGGCCCGGCGAGCGCTGCACCTTCTTCCAGCCCACCAAGGCCCGGGCCGCCGCAATCTCGGGCGCCGACGGCACGCGCGGATTTTCGGCCTTGTAGTTCCACAGGCGGATGAGCGGCAGCGCGGTCGGGTCCAGCACGCCTTGCGTCATGAAGTGCAGCGTGTCGCAAAGTCTGAGCATGACCTCCATCTCGGCATCGACGGCGGTCCAGTCGCGACCGGCGGCGGCGTTGATCCGGCTGACGAGGCTGTCGGGCCGGAAGCGCGAGTATTTCGCCTCGAAGGCGTTGACCCAGCCCGTCGCGGCGCGCTCGAAAACGGCGGCCTGGGCGTCCCCACCGGGAGCGGCGTATTGCACCTCGCACACGGTGCCGAGCGCGGGGAACGAGAGCTTCCGCAACGGCACATGCGGGACGGTGCCGGCCGGCGCGGGCGGCGGGGGGCGATGCGACTGGGAAACGACGGCCATTTTTACCAGGAGAATTTTGCCCCGACCGTGACGATGTTCGCCGTGCAATACGCACTCTGCGGCGTCACGCCATCCGTTCCGCGCATGTCGTAGCGTTCGAAGGCGGCATCGAGCTGCCAGGCGGCGGTCGCGTCCCAGATGATCTTCATTCCGGACGTGAAGGTCTGCATGGCGGAAAGGCGGTAGTCCGACGAATAAAAAGGCCCGTTCGGGCGGGGCGGGCCGGCGCGCGGGAGCACGGCCGTCCGATCGAGATTGTAGTGGTAAAACCTCGCCGCGGTCTGATCGTAAAAACGAAACGCCGGCCGGAGGATTGCCTTCTCGCCCAGGCGCTGGAACCAGGCGAGATCGACCGTGTGCGCGTTCGTGCCAAAGGTGTCACGGTAGAAGCGATACGTCGCTTCCAGCGCGGCGCGGGCGCCCGGAAAGGCGCGGTTGACCACGACCAGCGCGATCCACTTCTCCCGGTGGTCCGGGCGGTTCTCGGCGAAGGTCAGCGGGAGAGAAACACCCGGAAAGACCTCGATGTTTTTCTGCACCAGCTTGTACGGGTCGGAAATATAGCCGCGCTGTCGGCCCCACGTGAGGTTGAACCGGACCGAGGTCTGGGGATTCAGGAGCTGCGTCACGCCGATGATGGCGTCGTTCGTGCGCTTCTTCGCCCGCGGGGTCTGGAAGAACACCCTGATGTCATCGTCGGTTCCGGCGAAGCCCGCGAGCAGCGTCGTGTTCTTCTGGTTGAAATCGGTGACGGTGTTCAGCGACCAGCCGTTCGACACGTAATCGCTCTCCCGGCTGTTCGCCAGCCCGACGGCGAGGCTGACCCGGCGAAGCTGGTGCGAGAGCTCGGCGCCCCATGCCTTGCGGCGCTCGTGCAGATTGGCGAGCGGCACTTGGTTGCTCCCCGCGGGGGCGGGCTGGCCGTTGGGCGTGGCGCCGGCAATCGCATCGAGGATGCCCTCGATTTTGAAGTGAGTGCCGGTGCCGAAGTCCTTCTCGATATACGCCCCCTGGGTTTCGACCGCGATGCGCCCGCCCGCTTCCTTATAGTGCTCGTATTTGTAGCGGATCGAGTCTTCGGCGCGGGAGGCACGCGGCACCAGCCACAGGAGAAACGCGGCCAGCGCCAGGGCGCGCGGGTTCGAAAACGACGCAGAATTCATCGGTGGGATAAGTGTCGGGCCCCTTCAACTGGTTCCATTGCCGCTGCCCCTGCAACGCCCGAATCGTAACAGTTCCGACACGCTGCTACCGGGCGACCTCGACCGAGGAAACCTTCAGTTGCAGATTCAGCAGCGTCGGGTTCGCCCGGGTGGAACTGAGGGCGAAAGTGCCAATCCCGATGTAGGGTGCACGCTGCTGCAGATTCAGATAAAACTTGAGGAGCGCGCCATAATCGGCGCCCGTCACTTGATAGTTGAGGCTGTGGATCGTGAATTGCTCGTTGGTTTCGTCGGTCCCGCCCGTGGAATTGTACTGGTTGCTCCGCAGGCCGGCCTCGGCGGCCGCCTGGTTGACCGCGTTGACCAGACGCGTGGCGTCGAGGGTCTTTTCCGGAACCAGCCGGGACGCGGCCTTCTGGGCAGAAGCGTCGATGATCGCGCGGTTCGTAATCCAAAACTCCTGCTCCTTCAAGGCGGCCGTGGTGGCGCCTTGGCTGCGCCAGAAACGGGTGACTTGGGCGCCAAATGACGACAGCCACCACAGCATGCCCAGACCGATGAACGCGACGAGCAGGAGCTTTTCGCGCAGCAGCCGGCCGAGAAAAAAAGCGCGTAGGTTGCGAATCATGCGGAGATGGACTGCGCCGGAGCGATCGCCTCGGGTTTGAAGGTGACGACCAGGGTGAATGTCGCCGTGTCGCCCCGGGTCTGGAGATTGCGGATTTCCACCTTTTCGCAGGACGGCAGCTTTTCGAGCGCCGAACGGTAGACGCTCACCTGCCCGGCATTGGTCGCGGTGGCGTCCACCGTCAGCATGTAGATCCCCGTTTGAGTCGATGCGACCACCCGGGTGAACGTAATCTCCCCCGGTCTCCCGCCGTCCAGAATGGTGATCATCTCGAACGGCAGGAGGCGTTTCGTGGCGAGTTCGTCGATGCGGCGGGCCAGGGCGTCCGAATTCTTGATCTTGTCGACGAGCGGTTTTTGCGCGTTGAGCTTGGCCACGCGGACTTTCTGCCACGCCTTGCCCCCGAGCAGGGCGAACTCGCCCACCGCGAGCAGCAGGAGCGCGGCGGCGCATCCGAGCATGACCCGCCAGAGGAGCACGTCACGCTGGCGCGCGCGGCGGAACGCGGCGAGTTCACCCTTGTCGCGAACGTCCAGCGCAGCGCCTGCTGCGATGGGCAGGCGCGAAATGAAGTCACCCGAACGGAACACGACCTCCCGATCGCTTTTCGCCGGTTCGGGCGTGAGTGGCGCGGCGACGTCGATCACGGTCTTGCTTTCGCCGATCGCGCGGAGCAATTCGCCGCGCACCCGGGCGCGATCCTCGTCGGTGGCGTCGGGCTCGACCGGCCGGCACAGCACGGCCGACGGGACCCGCGGCGTCTCCCAATGCACCGCCGTGACACCCTCCGGGGCGGCGAGCACAATGGTCGTGGCGGGCTCCACGCTGGTGCCGAGCACGGCGGCGAACCCCGGCATCACGAGTTCCGCGCCACCCCACGCGGCGGTTTGATCGACCGTGAAACGGCGCCGGTACGCGGCAAAAACGAAGGCGTGCTCCGCTCCCGGCGCCGTAAACCAGCCGTAGTAGAGTTGGGCGAGCGGGAACGGCGAAACCGCCTCGAGCGCAAGCTCGACCTGCGCCGCGGTCTCGGCGGGGGTCGCTCCGGCCGCGATCGGCACCGGGCGGGTGAAAAACAACGCATCCGGCAGGAGAGCGACGTTGGGCGGCGGCGGGCCCGCGCGGAGGAAACCAAGTGGCGACGCGCACATGAAGGAAAAGGTGTGAGGAGCGAGCAGCGCGTGGCGAGTAGGAAAAGACGGACGGTGCAACAGTTTGGTGTGCTCACTGCCCACTACTCGATGCTCGCCACGACCGGCGCAGGAGCGGGAGAAATCTCATCATTCTCGCGAATTTCCAGGAGCGCAAAAGGATATCTGAGGTTCTGCGCGCCGGCGCCTGTACGGTTGGCGGCCGCGGCCGCCTGGGGGTTGTTCTGGGTGGCGCTGGGCCGGTTTTGCTGCTGGGCGGCCGTCTGAGCCGAACTGGCCGACGCTTGCGTGCGTTGTGACGTTGCCGTGGCGTGCACGCTGGTCGCGCCATTCGGCGGCGCAATCACGGCGGCAAGGCGGAACTGCGAACGGCCATCGTGCACCGTCACCATGATGCGCAGGGCACTGATGGTGGTGCCAAATCCCGCGACGTCGCCCGTCGGACCCGTGATCCGCTGGGCGTCACCCGCATTCTGAAAATAGCCCGGACCCTGCGTCTGGTACGAGCCGGAGCCCTTGAGGTAATCGGTCAGGTTCTGCTGCTGGGTCTGGTCAAACTGGCCGACCGCGGCGAGGGTGTCGGGCCGCGCTCCGTTGAGGTTGGCCTTTTGAAAATCGAGCAGCGAAACACTGTCGGCAAATCGCCTCCAGAGGTCGTTCGGCCGGCCCTCGGAGTCGAAAAACAGGTCGCGCACCTTGTCGATCGCCGCGAGTTCCCGGAACGAACGCAGCGAACGGCCCGGGGCCTCAAACGGGATCGGGCTCTGCTCATAGTCGGGGGCGACCGCGGAGGAATAAATGTGATTCTTCTTCATCCAGCCCATGAGCACATCGGCAAGCGCCTCCGCATCCACCTGCGGGATATCCCAGTTTTTGAAGAGGTTGGTGAGCGTGATCGCATTCACCCGCGGGAGGGAGATCTTTCCGCTCTCATCCTCGAACGCGATCTCGACCGCGCGATCCTCCGCGGGCGTGTAGCCGGCGAAGGCCAGCGGATCGTCCCACCCTTCCGCGGGGCTGTGCAGGCCGTTGTTCGCCGCGCGAAAATCCTCGAGCACGGCCAGCGTGACCTCCAGCGCCGAATAGGCCTCCATCCGCAGCCGGCGGGCAACCGCCTCGCGCCGATCGACGAGCAAATCGCTGCTCGCTTTTTCCATGAAGGCGAGGAGCGCAAACGTGGCAAAGATCAGCGTGACCATCACGACGACGAGAACCGATCCGCCGAGGTTGCCACCGCGCCGGAACGGTTGCCATTGATCGGGAGGCTGAAACCGTAGCGATGCCATCGAGATGTAGGGGCGTTGGGGGGGCGGGGGGAGAAACCCCCCCGCGGGTGGTGGG
>JACQWL010000380.1 GCA_016209255.1 Verrucomicrobiota bacterium | reverse complement strand
CCGCCGGAGGCGGACAAGCCCCTGTGCGTCCTCCGGCGCATCCGGGCGCGTTTTTCCCTCGGACGCGGCTTCAACGGCGCCCGGAGGTCGCCGTCCACCTTTCAGTTCTCGTCGTTACGAATGAAAAGTGCGTTCGACTGAATTGTTACGGCTCACCCGATCGCTTTTCGAATCACGGTCCCGCTGACGTCGGTCAGCCGTTCGTTGCGGCCATTGTGCCGGAAGGTGAGCCGGGTGTGATCCATGCCCAGCAAGTGCAGGATGGTCGCGTGGATGTCGTGCACATGGGTCTTTTCCGATTCGGCGCGCAGGCCGACCGCATCGGTCGCGCCGATGACCTGGCCGCCCTTCACGCCGCCGCCCGCGAGCCACATGGAAAAACCGTGCGGGTTGTGGTCGCGGCCGTTGGTGCCCTCGCTCATCGGCATGCGGCCGAACTCTCCGCCCCAGATCACGAGCGTCGAGTCCAGCAGCCCGCGCGACTTCAGATCCTTCAGGAGTCCGGCCACCGGCAGGTCGCTCTGGGCGCAGAGCTTCGAGTGGTTGCCCTCCATGTCGGAGTGTCCGTCCCAGCCGTTGGTGTCGCCGCAGTAGAGCTGCACAAAACGTACGCCGCGCTCGACCATGCGCCGGGCGAGGAGGCAGCGGTGGCCGAACTCCGCCGTGATCTTGTCGTCGAGGCCGTAGAGCTGGCGCGTGGCGGCGGTCTCCTTGGCAACGTCCACCACGTCGGGCGCATGCTGCTGCATCCGGAACGCCAGTTCGTAGGCGCCGATGCGCGCCGCCAGTTCCGAGTCCTCTGCGCCGGGCACGAGATTTTGGCGGTTCAACTGGTTGATGAAATCCACCGTGGCGAGCTGCTGTTCGGCGCTGATTCCCTTGGGCGTGTTCAGATGCAGGATGGGCGATTCGCCGCCGCGCAGAATCGTGCCCTGGTAACTCGCGGGCATGTAGCCGTTGCCCCACGCCGGCGCGCCACCCTTCACCCAGCCGGCGGGATCGGGCATGACCACGAAAGCCGGCATGTTTTGATTTTCCGTGCCGAGCCCGTACGTCGCCCAGGCGCCGAGACTGGGCCGGCCCATGAGAATCGAGCCGGTGTTCATCTGATACACCGACTCCGGATGCGTGACGCTGTCGCCGTGGCAGCCGCGCAGCAGGCAGAGGTCGTCGACGCACGTGGCGATATTGGGCAGAAAGTCGGAAACCTCGATGCCCGATTCGCCGTAGGGCTTGAACGCGCGCAGCGGCGCGAGGAGTTTGTTTTTTGCCACCGCGCGGCGCGTCTTGAACGTGCCGAACGACTCCGGAATCGGCTGGCCCGCGAGCCGGATCAAATCCGGCTTCGGGTCGAACAGATCCACATGACTCGGCCCGCCCGACATGAAGAGAAAAATCACGCGCTGGGCCTTCGCCGGAAAATGCGATGGGCGCGGGGCGAGCGGATTCGGCGCCCCCGCGCGCAGGGGCGCGTGCGGCGCGGCCGCGAGCAGGCCGTCGCGCCCGAGCATCGAGGCCAGGGCGAGCATGCCGAAGCCGCCGCCGGCATGGCGCAAAAACTGCCGGCGCGACGTGGGGCGCGTGGCAGGGCCGTTGGGTCCGCAGCAGTGGCTCATGTGGGTACCTCCTACCTAGTGGAGACGAACCGATGAAATTACAATCCGTGAGTCATGGCGAAAAGCGTGACGCGAGCAGTCGGACGCAAATCAGGGTTCCTGGACAACCCGCCACTCTTCCGCCAAACCAAGCTTCTCGCACGCCCGGTCGATGGCCGCGCGATCGATGCGGTCTCCACTGACCGAAAGCATCCCCCGAATGTCGCGAAGATGGCGTTCGCCGCCCCCTTCACGATAAAAGCGGAGCTTGTGCACGATGACGGCCTCGGGAACCGCAAAGCACAACGTACGTCCGGCTACCGGAAGCGACCGGCGCTGCGCGAACCAGGGGTTCAACGAATTGAAAAAGCCAGTCCCACATCGGCTAATCGTGGGCCGAAAGCCACCAACTGCGAAGCAGCGCATGCGTTTGCTCTGGCGCGAGGGCGGGCAGGCGCGCCTTCAGCTCCGCTTCCTTCAAGCCAATCAACGTCGCGTTGAGCCGGGCAACCGCGGCGAGTTTCTGCGTGGGAGTCGCCGCCCGGTAGAGATCGCGAAGGTGCGGTTCGAGCGGTTCGAATTGACTGCCGGATTTGGGATTCCGCTCCATGCCTTCCTGATGAGCGACGGCAACGGAATGGCAAGCCCCGAGACTCATGTGCCGTCAGCCACTTCGATCGCCCGCCGGTTTGCATCCCGCCATCGTACGAACCGGCCGATGCAGCGGGCGTCCGGCGCCGCGCTGAGAAAGACCGAGGGAAAAATCAGTCTGCGTACACAAACGCATTCAGGTTGAACAAGGCGCGGCACAACTCGCGCAGCGGCGAGCGCGCCAGAAATTCCCGCGACAGCCCGCGCTCCGGTTCCGTTGGCGGCCGCGCCAGAATCAACCGGTAGGCGAGGGTGAGGCGCGCCTCGGCCGAGTCGGCATCGCGCTCGATCCGCTGCGCGGTGTGCTCGGCGGCGGTCAGGACTTCGCCGGCGTTGAGCAGCGTGAGTGACTGCGGGGCGGTGGTGCTGCGCCCGCGGGACGGACAGCTCAGGTTGCTGTCCGGGGCGTCGAAGACCTCGAGGAACGGAAACCGGAGGTTGCGCCGCACGAAAATATAGAGGCTGCGGCGCGCGTGATCGCGCGGGTCCTGGTTGGGGGTCCAGCCTTTTGCGCCCTCGAAGAGCTCCGCGGGAACCGGCGGAAACACCCCCGGCCCGCCCAGCGTCGGATTCAGCTGCCCGCTCACCGCGAGCAGGCTGTCGCGAATCACTTCGCCCTCGAGCCGCAGCCGGTTCATGCGCCAGTAGAGTTTGTTGTCGGGATCGATGCGATCAGCGTTGAGGCGTTGAGTCGTTGAAGCGGTGAAGGGTTGAACGGTTGAAGCGTTGAAGGGTTTTGCCGCTGGCTCCGATTGAACGCCTGAACCCTTCAACGTTTCCACGGACGACGACTGCTGATACGTGGCCGAGAGCAGCATCAGCCGGTGCATCGCCTTCACGCTCCAGCCGCGGGCCACGAACTCGGACGCCAGCCAGTCGAGCAGTTCCGGATGCGTCGGCTTCTGGCCATGGGTGCCGAAGTCGCTCGGCGTGGGCGTGAGCCCGCGCCCAAAATGATGCTGCCAGATGCGGTTCACCATCACGCGCGCGGTCAGCGGGTTCTCCGGGCTTGCGATCCAGTTTGCCAGCGGAGCGCGGTGCGGCGCCGCGGCGGGCGTTGGCTCAGGCGCCGCCGAACGGCCGCGCAGAATCTCGGGAAAACCCGCGGCGACTGGATCGCCCGGCTGGTTGTAGTCGCCCCGGTGCAAGACGTGCGTCCGGGCGGGCAGTCCGTTTTGCAGCGCCAGCGACGCCGGCATCGGCCGCGGCTTCGGATAGGGTTTGAGCTCGGCGAGCAACGTCTGGTGGCGTTCCCGGTCGGGCCGCTTCATCGCGGAGACGAGTTCCTTCGGGGAGATTTCGAGCTGCGCCGCCGTCTCCTGAATCTGGTTTTCCTGCTCGACCGTGCGCTGCTCCCGCGGGGTCTGGTGCGCCGCCTGCGCCTCGGCCGAGAGTTTGGCGAGCTTGCGCGCGTAAATGATCTTTCGATACGGCTCCTCCAGCGTGGAAATCTCCTCCTGGAGCGACCTGGTCTGCTCGTCATAAGCCTTCAGCGCCGTCTCGTAGGCGGCGCGCTCCGCCGGCGTGGGCACCGGCAGGTCCGGGCGAAACTTCGCCGGCGCGAAAAACGCCTGCAGCGAGTAGTAGTCGCGCTGCGAGAGCGGTTCGAACTTGTGGTCGTGGCAGCGGGCGCAGCCGATCGTCAGGCCGAGAAAGGCGAGCGCCGTGGTGTCGGTCATGTCGTTGAGCGTGTTGCGCCGCCGCTGGATTTGATCCGCGGAGTCGACCATGTCGGGCCCGAGCAGGTTGAACGCGGTCGCGGTCAAGGCATCGGGTTCGCCGGGAAACAGCTCGTCGCCGGCAATCTGTTCGCGGATGAAGCGGTCGTAGGGCTTGTCGTCGTTGAAGGCGCGCACGACATAGTCGCGGTAGCGCCAGGCGTGCGCTCGCACGGCGTCGTGTTCAAAGCCATCGCTTTCGGCGAAGCGCGCCAGGTCGAGCCAGTGCCGGCCCCAGCGCTCGCCGTAGTGGGGCGACGCCAGCAGCCGATCGATGAGTCTGGCGTACGCATCCGGCGAGGAGTCGTTGGCAAACGCATCGACCTCGGCCGGGGTCGGGGGGAGGCCGGTGAGATCCAGCGTCACGCGGCGGATGAGGGTTGCCCGGCTGGCGGGCGCCGCGGGTTGCAGTCCGTTCGCCTCGAGGCCGGCGAGGATGAACTGGTCGATCGGCGATTTCACCCAGCCGGGCTGCTTCACCGGCGGCGGCGCGGGGCGTTGGACCGGTTGAAACGCCCAATGCGCCCGATCCTCGGCCGTGATGGTGAATTCCGCCTTGACGCCTGGAGCTGGCGCCGCGGTTGCGCCCTTGTTCAAGGGCCGGGCGTAAGGCACACCGGCGCCGATCCAATCGGCGAGCGTCGTGAGCGTTTCTGCCGGCAATTTTTCCTTTTTGTGCGGCATGCCCGGATCTTCGCGATGCGTCACCATGCGGTAGAGCAGGCTCGATTCCGGCTGGCCGGGAACCACCGCCGGCCCGCTCTCTCCCCCGCGCAGCAACGATTCGCGGGTGGTCAGATCGAAGCCCACCTTGGTCTTTTCGCCGCCGTGGCACTGCACGCAATGCGTCTCGAGAATCTGCAATGCATCGGCCGTCAGGGACGATGCTGGCGCGGCCTGGACCCAACCGGTTCCACCCAGCGCGCCGAGCGCGAGGAGCAGGGCACGGCGTCGGATTGGCCACCAGGTCGCAGGGTGGGACGTACGCAGAAAACTGTGACGAGGCATCTCGAATTCTGCAGTCCTATCGGATGAGCCACTCGCTGGCGCTCGTAGCCACGAGCGCCAGCGAGTGGTACCTGCGGAAACTAGGTTCATCGTATTGGGGTGCCGCGTTCGGGCGAAGCGGCGGGGCGTGGGGGCCGGACGGAATGAAAACGACGACCGGCCACAAGGCAATACGGGCGTGGCGATCAACGGGGCGAGGGGCCGGTAACAACGATTCGACTTGAAGAGGCTCCAGGAGAAGGAAGTGTCCGGACCTCGGAAGCCGAAGAAACATGAAATGGATCGCACTCCCTTCGCCGGCCCGGAATCCCGTCGCCGCAGCCAGGACGCGGACGCTCGCGGGCTGGCTCTCCGCGACCGCGGCCCTCGGCTGGTGCACGGGCATCCAGGGCCATGAGCCGACCGGTCACCACAGCCCGACCTACGAGGTGACTGCGCCGGTCGCCATCGGTGCCGACCAGAAACGCCTGAGCCTGCAGGTGGTGGATGCAGCCACCGGCCGGCCGACCGCGGCACGCTTCAGCCTTGAAGTCGACGACCGCGATTTCGTTCCCGACGGGCTCGGGACCGGCGGGTTGAGGTTCGTGTCGATTCATAACGGCAAGAAACAGAAATTCGCCGCCTGCTACAGCCGGGGAACAGGCCCGGTCGATGTCCCGCTGCCGCCCGGCGCCGGGCGGGTGGTGGTTTACGCCGTCAAGGGCCTCGAGTACCGGCCGGAGGAGATTTCCCTCGATGTGACCGGCCGGGTGACCGACGCGACCGTCAACCTGCGGCGCTGGACCGACGTCCGCGCCCGCGGCTGGATCGCGGTTGAAGAACACGCGCATTACGATCGCCTGGATCCGGCCCACGATGCCGACTGGCTGACGATTCTCGCCGGCGACGACCTTAGCCAGGCGCACTTCATGGTCGCGAAGGGATATAACCTGCCGGGATTTTGGGCCGCTCAGTACGCCTACGGTTCCCGGGGAGAAGCGTCGAATGGCGAACGCCTGATCCGGCCGGGGGAGGAGTACCGCGACAATCTTCAGGGACACATCAACCTGCTGGGTGCGCGTGAAATCGTCGGGCCGACCCTCACCGGCGCGGGGGAACACCCGCACAATTGGCCGCCATTCTTCGACGTGCTGTCGCGCGCGCAGGAACTTGGCGGAATCGTGGGTCCGGCGCACGGGGCGGAACTGGGACTCAGCTCGACCGGCGTGGCGGACACGATTCTCGGCCGGTCGGATTTTTTTGAGATCGCGAACACGCACCTCTACAAAATCGAAATCTGGTATCGACTGTTGAACTGCGGCTTCATCGTCCCGCCGGTCGCCGGGACCGACCTTCCCAATTATCCGTCGCGCCTCCCGTGGCAGCCGCTGTTGGGCGAGATTCGAACTTATGCGAAGACGGGCGGCAGCGTGGCGTTCGATGCGTTCAAGGAGGCGATCGCGCGCGGCGAGACCTTCGTGTCGAGCGGGCCGATGATTGCTCTGGCGGTGGAGCGCGCGGGTCCGGGCGGGACGGTGCGTTTGCCGGCGGGCGGGGGCGAGGTGGTGGTGGAGGCCGAATTGAGCGGCCCCCGCGACCTCCAGACGCTCGAAATCGTCCGCCAGGGCGAGGCGATCGCGATGGAGGTGGTCAAGAGCCGCGACGGGACGACCCATCGCTGGCGGATCAAAGGCCGGTGGAGATTCGATCGAAGCGCGTGGGTGGCCGCGCGGGGGACGGGCGAACTAAAGCAAGCCCTCTTGAAGGAGGCCAACATCCGCCAGCACACCCTCGCCCACACGGCACCCATCCGCGTACTCGTGGGGGACGAGCCGATCGCCTCGCCGTCAGACGCCTCCTTCCTCGCCGCGCGCTTGACGGACAAGATTGCGCTCTACCGATCCGCGGGCAAATACCGGCAGCCCGAGGATCGCGATCGCGCGCTGGGAATATTTGAAGCGGCAATCCAAAAACTCCAGCCCCGCTAACCCGCATTTTTCACACTCTGGTTGGTTTTCACGCTTGGCCGACGATGGACGTGGCGGTGTTTCTGCGCTTCCTGCGAGTACATGCGGGTTAAAAGCAAAACCCTCCCGAGGCGGGCAAGCCGCCGCGGTTTACCCGCCTCCGGCGCCGCCAAAGGCGACCAGGGT
>JACQWL010000391.1 GCA_016209255.1 Verrucomicrobiota bacterium | reverse complement strand
TCCTTCAGGGCTGCACGAGCGTGACCTCGATCTCGAGCTGGAGCGTCGCGCGGCAAATGTCGGCCTGAAGCCACGTATTCTCCGCGAACTCCGCGTCTCCGCGTTGGAGATCTTCTATTTGTTGGACGACATTTCGGCTTGGGCAATCTGACTTAGAGTCATCCTGGCCTTTATCTGCGCGATGTGTCCCAAGCGATCCTCGCGGATCGCCTTTTCGGCATCGGAATTCCCAGTCGAGAGGCGCTTTGCCCGCAAGAGGAGGGAAAGCCCTTCCACATCGTCGTCTTTCTGAGCGATCTGATTCGAGTAGAGCGTGCCGAGATTAAAAATTGACCACAGCACTCCTGCTTCGGCCGCACGCCGATAGGCATCTTCAGCTTTCTTTAGGTCCTTCGTCGTGCCTTTCCCATACTCGTAGCCCACTCCAAGATTATGATAAGCAACCGGGACATTCCGGTTCGCCAAATCACTCCAGATACAAAAGGCCTTTTCTTCGTCTCTTGGAATTCCCGTCCCATCCGACAACATGGAAGCATAACGAAGACCGGCATCGACGGAGCCTTGCCGATATTCTGATTCGTATTGCTTTGCAGCCTGCGACGGATGGCCGGAGCGGAGTGCGGCATCACCCGGGACAGCGCTGCAACCCGCAGCCAACAGACAAACTGACGACAGCGATAGCAGCGCTTTCATTTTTTTCCGCATCAGTGTTATCGGGACCAACTGAGTTTGCCGTTTGCTGGGTCGGGCGGCAAGGGTTTCGCAACCGCCGGGAGCAGAACCGATCTCGCACGGAATTGAAACAGAGAATGTCCCGGTCAACCTGCATTCATCCGCGTTGATCCGCGTCATCCGCGGTGAAGTGGCTTGGCGGCCCACCTTGGCCGCAGATTGTGCGCCGCGGCGCACAATGTTCAGCCGTGACGATTCATTTGGCTCAAGGTGGAACGCGACCTCCGGGCGCGTTTTTCCTGCGGACACGGCCCAACGGCGCCCGGAGGTCGCCGTCCACCTTTCAGTTCTCGTCGTTGCGAATGATAAGTGCGTTCGACCGAATCGTTACGGCTCAGCGGCGGCGTGGAGGCGAGCGCAGCGAGCCGGAACGCCGCCGCTCACCACGCGCACAGCGCTTCGATCTGCGCGGCCGAGCCGTCGCGCACCCAGCCGTCGAGCTGCGCCTGATCTTTCAACTGCTGGCCGCGGATGCGCGGCACGACGGCGAACACGCTGCTGCACTCGGCGAGCGCCGTCATGTCGCCCCAGAGCTTTTCGAACTGCGCGACCGGATACACGTCCTCCTGGCCGTGCCCCCAGCGTTTTTTCACTTCCTTGAGCGTGACGTAGGTGGGCAGGCGGGCGGCGAGCGTGCGCACCGCAGCGGCTGTCCGTTCGGTGTCGGCGAGTTCGCCGCGGGTGAGGCCGAAGAGGGCGAGCAGCCGGTCGATGTCGATCCAGCAGGTGTTGGTGTTGTAGTAAGTGAGCGTGAACTCGTCCTCCTCGCGCGGCAGCGCCAGGCCCTCGACGAGCCGCAGCCGGCCGTCGACCCGCGCCAGGCCGCCGCCGTGGTCCTCGATGCGCCGCGGAATGACTTCCCAGCCGAGCGTGGCGCCGCTGGCCTGAAACCACCCGAGCAGCGCGGCGTCGGGCGTGGCGCCGAGCGTGTCGATGTTGTGCGCGATCAGCGTGCGCAACCGGGGCCGGGCGGCGAGCAGCCGGGCGAGCGTGCCGTTCTTGAGCAGGTTCGGGATTTCAAACCAGTGGCCGACCGGGTGCAGGCATTGCTCGGGCAGGTTGTCGGTGTAGTCCGCGCCCTCGCCGGCGGCGCGCGCCCAGCCGGTCAGCGCGGCGCGCACGCTCTCGCGCATCTTTTCCTTCTGCTCGTCGAGCTTCTGCTGCGCCGTTTCCTGCCAGGCAAAGTGAAGGTCGCGCACGGTCGGCACGAGGCGCAGGCCGATCGAGCGGCCGGGCGAGAGCCACACCTCCCGCTCCCACGCGTCGCCGGCATTTTCGCGCACCCAGCGCTCGATCGGGGCGTGCGTGAGGTGGCTGGTGGTGAACACGTGCGGAATCGACGTGCCGCAGGCGAGCGCAGCCCGGCGGGTCCGCGCCAGATGCGTCTCGATGAAACTGCGGTGCCGGCCCCCGAGCCGGGCAAACGGATGCAGGCCCTTCACGACGCCCGCGCCCTGCGTCCAGCGGCTGCCGACACCGGCCGCGTAACCGACGACGGCCACTTCGCCGCGGCGCAACGCGGCCTCGCCGGCGTCCAGTAGGTCAGGTCTGAGACCTGACCTACCGAATTCCCCATCGCATTCGAAAAGCTCGGACGCAGCCACATCCTCGATCTTCGTCGTGGCGGGGAGCCGGTTCATCGCCAGGCCGATCCGGCCGCCGCGCAGGTCGGCGCGAATCTGCGCGTGCTGTGCGCGGTCGAAACCGTTTTCCGCCAGCAACGCGGCGAGGCGATCGCCGCCCCGATCGACGCCCTCGGCCGTCGGGAGCAGGCGGTCGAGCAGGGTCGGCAGCGAGGCCTGGAACTCCGGGTGCGTGCGGGCGGCGCGCGTGAATTGCTGCAGGTCGGCGCGCTCGTGCGGGCTCAACTCGCGCGCGGAGCGGCGCAGGCACGAGGGCAGCGCGTGCTGGTAGTACCCGACGGGCAGCAGCGCGCCGGCGCCGGTCAGCAGCGCGCCGACCGAGCCGTGCTCGTTGATCGCGAAATCGTAGACGACCGGATTCATCGCGAACGGCAGGGCGGCCTCCAGTTCGCGCTTGGTCGCGAGCATGATCTCGTACAGCCGCTCCTGGCCCTCCCGGCGGCGCCCGGGCGCGAAGATGAAACCCATGCCGCCACCCGACATGCCCCCAAGCATCCAGAATCCCCAGAAGTCGTCGCCGAAGGCGGCGCGCGCCCGCTCGATCAGCCGCTCCGTGTA
>JACQWL010000390.1 GCA_016209255.1 Verrucomicrobiota bacterium | reverse complement strand
GGCTTAGCCCGCATTTTTCACACTCTCAGCGTTTTTTTCGGCCGTCCAAGAGCGCACAGGCGGGGTGGAATCGTGAGTGTGCGGGAAATGCGGGCTACAAGCAAAACCGCTGCGGTTTTGCCAATAACCTGGACGCTCCAAACGGCTCCGACCGCGGCTACGATTCTCGAACACTGTGTGGCTGCGCATGAGAGAAGAGTGTGAAATGTCCAGGTTAGATGCAGGTCTATTTACGGCCGGGCCAGGAAAGCGGCCGCAGCCAGAACGCGTCGTCGCGCCCGCCATAATACGCCGCGAGCACGCGGTCCATCACGGCCGACGTCCGCTGCGCCGACTCACCCGTGCTCGGGCACGTGCTCCGGCCGAGCAGTTCGTCGACCACCGTCTGGATCATCGGCTGCTGGATGTGCGGCGGATTCGGCAGCTCAAAAAACTCCACCCCGCGCGCCGACTCGAGCTGCAGCGGTTCGTTGCTAAACACGGAAAGCGTTACGCGACCGTCCGTCCCCGTGAACTCCAGCCGATCGTCCTTCACCTGGCTCGCGAAATTCCACGCCGCGCTTCCGGGCACGCCGGCGGCCGTGCGAAACGTCATCGTCACCGCGTCCTCGACGTCGCCCGGGCCGGCGAGGCGCGCGGCGGTGCCGTGGACCTCCGTCAGCGGCCCGCAGAAAAAGTCGAGCAGATCGAGCGTGTGCGAACCCACATCGAGCAACAGTCCGCCGCCGGCGTCCTCCGCGTTGAGCCGCCAGGGGAGTTTGGCCGGATCGGTGGTCGCATGGGCCGGCGTGCTCATACGGTAACTGACGCCGGTCAGCGTCCCGAGGGCGCCGCCGTCGAGCAGCTCCTTGACTTTCAGGAATCGCGGCAGCGCGCGGCGGTAGTAGGCAACGAACAGCTTTTGTTTGGCCGCGGCAAAGGCGGCGATCATCGCGTCACATTCGGGTGCGTGGCGGGCCATCGGCTTCTCGACATAGGCGGGTTTGCCGGCGGCGGCGGCGAGCCGTGCGCCGTCGAGATGCGCGCCGGGCGGGGTCGCCACGTAGACGGCGTCGACCCCGGGATCGTTCACGAGGGCGCGGGCGTCGTCATACCAGCGCGGCACGCCGTGGCGTCGCGCGTAATCGGCGGCGAGCGCGCCATTGCGGCGCATCACCGCGACGAGTTGCGAGCCGCGCGCCTGTTGAAAACCGGGGCCGCTTTTCACCTCCGTGACATCGCCGCAGCCAATGATGCCCCAGCGGATGAGATCGTGCGGGGCGGAAGGGGAGCGGGACAGCATGTGCTCAGACAACTGCGCGTGCCCGCGCACGGCAAGCCGCGGATGTTCTCAGCGCCGAGACCACGGCGTGTCTTTCGACCTAAGATTCTTCTGTCATTCTGAGCGCAGCGAAGAATCCACTTGGACACAGGCGCCTCACCAAGGCTTCGTTACTCCCGCTGGATTCTTCGCTTCGCTCAGAATGACAAACTGGTTTGAAGACACGTCGAAGGTTAAAGCGACGCGGCGAGACCGTTTCGCGTGACCTCGATCCAACACTTGTATGCAAATCCGACCGGCTGCTACGCGAGCGACCACGGCGACCGCATGGCGCGGCCGCGCAGGCGGTTGGCCATGTCGTCGCCGATGAACTCCTCCTTCGCCGGATCCCAGCGCAACTTGCGGCCCAGGACCATTCCGATCTGGCCGAGATTGCAGACCGTCGCCGTGCGGTGGCCAAGTTCCACGTCGGCGATGGGCCGGGCGCGGCTGCGGACACCGGCGAAGAAGTTTTCGTGGTGATTGTTGCTCAACGGGAGCTGGGGGCCGATCGGACGGGGTCTGCCTGTTACTTGTTAGCGGATGCTGTTCAAAATCCTCGCCCGAGAACCCGTGGCTTCGTTCAACAGGCTGACCCCATAGCAGACAGGATCGTCGATCCGGCTGAGCGCGAACCACTGGGAGCAGCTCAATATAGCCGACGTCGGCAAAATCTTGCAAGCGGGCGCAAACTGCCGAGTCCGAAAAAAAGGAGAGGCGTGAACGATCGACAGATTGTCGTCGTCGCGGTGAACGCCTCCCCAGTTTTTCTTTCCGCCGCTTCCTCTCGACCACCGTACGGCCAGCCCTTGGACCGGTAAGGTAATGCTCGGCCCATCCCGCGCGTCACGGTTCGTAGAAGCGGTCGAATCCTCTGGTGCGCAGACCACGCTTTAATTCCTCGTCGTCGGTCCAAAGCGGACAATCGAGGTGCAGGGCCAGCGCGACAAAGGGCGCATCCTTGGGATCGACCTCCCGGCACAAGCGCCGAGCCTCCATCCAAGTGCCCACGGCAATGGTGCCTTCCTCGATGAAAATAAGCCGGGCCAGCAACTCGTGGAAACATTCGAGCAACTCGTCCTCATCCAAGGAGGAGGCGCGGGCGATGCGCTCCTTGTGCTTGAACAGTTCGACCAGAAAAAAGCGCGGACCGTGGAAGGCGTAAGCCGGATCGGCCAGCAGGCGCCGGCGCTGCGCCGATTCACCGCCGAGCAGCAGGGAGAAGAAAATGCTCGTATCGAGAACGAGCTTCGTCGGGCTCACTTGGTTTCAGCCGAACCGAAGCGGTGGGCGTTGGCCTGCCACCAACCGGACTTGACGTCTTCGGATAGTTGCCACGCGGCTTCCGGCGTGAGCTGGCTGCGACGAACGGCACTCTCGAGGCGTAGCCAGGAGACAAAGGCACTCACCGCCTCGGGAGTCATGCCCACAGTGGGAATGCTCACGCGGATTTCGTGCTTGTCTGCTTCAATGGCGACCATGCCGGAAACGTGGCCGGTGGCCGCGAGATGGCAAGCCTCGCATGGCGTCGCAGGTCCCGCCGTTTCAGTTTGTCCAACCAAATCCAGACGCCAAGAACCAGCAACGCGACCTGACCAAGGCTCAGTCGCGATGATTTTCGCCCGCGGCCGATCGGACGGGGTCTGCCTGTTACTTGTTAGCGGATGCGGTTCAAAATCCTCGCCCGAGAACCCGTGGCTTCGTTCAACCGGCTGACCCCATAGCAGACAGGGCATTTGAAAGGGACAGGTCAATTCCAGCGTCTGAAGCTAATCCGGCACAATTGACCTGTCCCTATAAAATTCCCCGAGGTGGAAATGATTGCCCATGATCACGAATGCGTGCAGCACCCACGCGCAGCGTTCGCAGGCGGCGAAAAGGCACGTCTCAAACGCCGCCTTGGCGCCGGACTGCTCAAACAACCACCGGCGGTAGTTTCCGCGGTTGATGACGTGGTAAATCGCACCGGGAAATTCGAGACGAAGTTTGTAGGGCATGTCACGGCATTCCGATCCGTCCTCGTCGTCATCACCAGCGCTTGAAACCCCCAATTCATGGGTGATGGCGAGGGCGTCGGCGATGAAAGGTAAAAGGTAAAGCCTGAGGTGTTGGTTTGCCGCTGAGGTGTTGGTTTGCCGCAGACGTGCGGCGACGCGTGGCGCGGTTACTTACACCGACGGGTTATGGCCGCCCGTTTTGCCGAGCACTTCTTCGATCGCCGTCAGCAGGGTTGGAAGCGAAAACGGTTTCTTGAGCGTGCGGGTGGCGCCCAGCGCGCCGGCGAGCTTGAGGTAGAGCGGGGCGTCGTGCGCGAGGCCGCCCGACATCGCGATGATGCCGAGCGCGGGATGATCGCGGCGCAGTTCCTGAACGGTGGCAATGCCCTCCTTGTTGGGCATCACGATGTCGGTGAGCACGAGGTCAGTGGGCGCGGCGCGAAAGAGCTTCACGCCTTGCTCGCCGTCTTCGGCCTGCGTGACGGTGTAGCCGCGCTCGGAGAGCGCGGTGGCGAGCGCGTCGCGAAACAGTTCGTCGTCTTCGATGAGGAGGATGGAGGGCATGGCGGTTCAGGGTTTTTGGGGGGGATGGAGCAGCTGATGCACTGCGCCCAGCAACTCGTCGGCTTTGAAAGGTTTGTCCAGAAACTCATGCGCCAGATTCCGGATTTCCGGCACATCGGTGTTGCCGGTATAATTGCGGGACCACCCGCTCATCGCGAGGAGCCGGATGCCGGGGTGCATCTGCAACACGGCGCGGGCCAGCGCGAGCCCGCCGAGGCGGGGCATGTCCACATCGGTGATGACGAGGGAGATCTCGCTGGAACGGACGCCAAACACGGTGATCGCATCGATGCCATCAACGCAGCACACAACGCGATAGCCATGCTGCGTGAGGATTTCGGTGGCGAGATCGCGGATGAGGGCATCGTCGTCCACCACGAGGAGGAGTTCGCCGTGGCTGTCGGGGACGGCAAGGGGCGTGCCACTGCCTGGCCGGGGCGACCCGCTTTCGAGGGCGGGCAGAAACACCCGGAACGTCGTGCCGCGGCCAACTGTCGTGTCCAATTCGACAAAACCCTGGTGGCTGGCGACGATGCCGCGGATGGTGGAAAGCCCGAGCCCGGTGCCCTTGCCTTTGGGCTTCGTGGTGAAGAACGGCTCCCAGAGATGCGCGAGCGTGTCGGGCGCGATGCCCGTGCCGGTATCGCCGACTTCGAGCACGAGCCAGTCGCCCGGCCGGGCGCCGGAAATTGCGCCGGCCGCCGCCGCGTCGAGCCGGTGGTTGGCCGCCACGAGGCGCAGCGTGCCGCCCGCCGGCATGGCATCGCGGGCGTTCACGCACAGATTCATGAGCACTTGGTGAATCTGCGTCGCATTGCCCTGCACCGGCCAGAGGTTGGCTTGAATTCGGTTCTCGAGCTGGATGGATTTGGGAAACGTCTCCTCGATGACGCTGACGATGTCGCGGGCGATGTGTTTCACCTGGATGGGCCCGAATTCGCCCGTGGCACTGTGCGCAAACCCAAGGATCTGCTTGACCAGCCCGGTGCCGCGCTCCGCGCTGCGCTCCAGCGTGTCGAGGATTTTCAAGTCGCGCGGAGTCGCCAGGCTCTTGCGCAGCATCGGCGCGGCAAACACGATCGGGGCGAGCACGTTGTTGAGATCGTGGGCGATGCCCGAGGCCAGCATGCCGATGCTCTCGAGCCGCTGCGCGTGGAGGAATTTCCCCTCGAGCAGCTTTTTCTCCGTGAGGTCGTGCACGAGCACGAGCCGCGCGCGGCAGCCGCCGAACGTCACCGGCCGGGAGAAAGTCTCCACGTGGAGAATCGCGCCGTCCTTCCGCCGGTGCCGCAACTCGCCGGAAGACCCGCTCCCCGTCCGGTCCTGCGCAATCCGCCCGCGCAGCACGGGAACATCCTCCGGATGGCAGATTTGCTCGTCCGCCATGCCGCGGAACTCCTCCCGCGTGTAGCCGTAGAGCTGCACGGCGGATTCGTTGACCGCCAGAAGCCGGGGGGACTCGACGTCGTGGAGAAACATGGGCAGCGGGTTGTCGTCGAAGAGCAGTCGGTAGCGCTCCTCGCTCTGCTGCAACGCCACTTCGGCCTGCTTGCGCGCGGTGATGTCGGTCATCGCGCCGATCATCCGGATGCCTTTGCCTTTCGCATCCCACACCACAAATCCGCGATCGAAGATCTGTGCATACTGTCCGTCGCGACGACGGAACCGGTATTCGTCGGACCAATGGCGGCGCCCGCCGTCAATGGCTGCGTGGATGCCGGCGAGGACGCGTTCGCTGTCATCGGGATGGATAAAGGCAACCCAGGATTCTATGCCCGGCACTGTCTCCTCCTTGGAATAACCAAACATGGTCTGATAGTTGTCGTTCCACCACAGCAAATTCGTCTGAAGATCCCAGTCCCAAATCACATCCTTGGTTGCGCACGCGACCAGATCGAACCGCTCGTAGCTTCGCTGCAGCGCCTCCTCCGCGTGCTTGCGCCCGGTGATGTCGGTGTTCGAGCCGAACCATTTCACGGTGTGCCCTCCCGCGTCACGCAACCGCAACGCCTGCGTATCGAACCACCGGTATTCACCGTCATGGCGGCGGATTCTGAACTCCACCCGAAAGTCCGCCCCGGAAGCGACCGCCGCCTGCCACGCGGCCACGGTGGGCGCACGGTCGTCGGGGTGGAGTTGCTGCAGCCAGTCGAAACCCAATTGCTTCGCCTCCGGGATGCCGGTAAAATCCACCCATCGCTGGCTGAGAAAATCGCACGGTCCATCTGCTTGACAGGTCCAAACAAGTTGGGGCAAGGAATTGGCCAGTTGACGAAAGCGGCTTTCACTCTCCTGCAACGCCATCTCCGCCCGCTTGCGCTCCGTGACGTCGCCAATCAGCGAGGCCACTCCGACGACATTCCCAGCGGCGTCAACAAGTGGCGTGTTATACCACTCGCAGAGGATGGAGCGGCCATCTTTGCAAACATTCTCATTGGTGCTGCGGTGCCCGCCCTTCTGCTCCAAGAGCGCTTGCCACACGCCGTCCACGTGAACTCGAGCTGCTTCCGGCACGATGAAAGACGCAGGTTGCCCCAGGGCTTCGGCGGACGTGTAGCCGAAGAGTCTTTCGCTCGCTGGATTCCACTTCGTCACTCGGAAGGCAAGGTCCCACTCAATGACCCCCAGAGGAGCCTGTTCCACGTGGAGACGCAGGCGCTGCGCAGACTGGCGGAGCGCTTCCTGCGCCTGCCTGCGCGCGGTGATGTCGCGCAAGACGGCAAGGATGTGGGGCCGGCCCGCGACCACGATGTGCCGGGCGCTGACCTCGACGGGCACGAGGGTGCCGTCTTTGCGCCGGCCCTCGAATTCCAGGAGCATCGGGCCTTGGGCTTCGAGCTGCCGGACGTGCGCCTGCCAGGCTGCCGCATCGCGCAGGGCGGTCTGGATGTCCACCATGCCGCGCTGGAGCAGCTCGTCGCGCGAGTAGTTCAACAGCCGGTAGGCGCTCTCGTTCACGTCGGTGATGCGGCTGGTGGCCGGGTCCACGACGAAGATGCTGTCGCCGGATTGATTGAGCAGTTCGCGGAAGAGCCGCACCTGAGCCTCCGCCTGCTTCCGCGTGGTGATGTCCCGCACCACGGCGATGTGAAAGCTCGGTGGCGCGTCGGGTGCCCACATGGGCGAAACGGTCAGGTTCACCCACACGGGCGAACCGTCTTTGCGGACATACCGTTTCTCCATCGTGAACTCGCGAATCTTCCCGGTCGTCAACAAAGTCTTGTTTTCCAAGTCGGCTGGCAAATCGTCCGGGTGGGTGATCGTCTGGGAAGTGAGCCGCTCCATCTCTTCGCGGGAGTAGCCCGTGATGTCGCAGTATTTCCGGTTGATCTGCACGAACTGGCCGGTGTCGCTGCGGATTAGCGCCACGCCCACGGCGGCCTGCTCAAACAGCACGCGGAACCGCTCCTCGCTCGCGTGCAACGCCGCCTCGGCCTGCTTGCGCGCGGTGACGTCCTTGGCGACGCCGCACATGTAGATCAGGTCGCCGCCGTCGTCGCGGATCGGGAAGCCCCGGTCCAGAATCCACCGCACCGCCCCATCCGGCTGGATGATCCGGTATTCGATATCCCAGTTGCCCTGGGCGTGCTCTGCAAAAGCCGCAATGACCCGCCCCTGGTCTTCGGGGTGGATGGCTTCAACAAAGGATTGGGGCCGTTGGTAGACGCTCGCGCACGTGCGGCCCCAAATTTTCTCATACGCAGGGCTGACGTAAATTATCCGGTCAATGGCGGGCGTGCTCAACCAAAACACATCCTGGATGTGCTCCGCCAAGAGCCGGAGTCTGGAGTCGCTCGCCCGCCCCGCCTCCTCCGCAGCGCAGCGCTGCACGGCTTCGGCCCGCAGGGTGTCGTTGGCCTCGCGCAGCTCGGCGGTGCGCTGCCCGACGCGGACGTCCAGCTCGTCGCGCTGCCGCCGCAACGCCTCCTCCGCCTGGCGGCGAGCCCTGACATCGGCCTCGGCTTCGCGCCACCGCCGCAACGCGAAAAGCGCAAGTCCGGCGATCAGGAACACCGCGGGATAAACCAGCTCGTGCAGTTGCCGGACGTTGCGCCGGGCCGGAATCCAGCCGGCGAGGGAATCGAACCAGTCGAAATGCGCCGACAACCCGTAAACCAGCACGCTCAATGCGCCGAGCAGCGCCAGTTCCGCCGCCACCGTGATGCGGCGGCGACGTTCATCGGTGGCGGGGGGCGAGTCGTTTCGAAGGGTGCCGTCTTCAGGCATGGCGGGCAGGGCGGTTTGAAGAGATTGCGACGCGGATATTGAGCGTGTATTAGTGGCAGAGTAGGCGGCATCACCGCAAATAGCTATTCGTATCGCTGCGCATTTTATGCATAGATGACCTGAGCGATTCGCCCGCGGCCTGCGTGGCAGTGGTCTCCCCCGTGCACAGATCGTCAACGGGCGAGGAATCTTTTGCCCGGCCCGTGGACATAGGTAAGGGGTCGAGTCGTTACAGGTTACACCGCACTCGATAGGCCGGAGTTTGTAACATGTAACGACTCGACCCCTTCGGCCCTTTCGCTTTTTGCCAACGCGGGGAATTCCGCTGGTAGGAACGAATGTCCCCGGCCACGGGCAAAGTGCTGCGTCATCACCCGCGACCTTTCGGTCGTGTCCCCGGTGACAGAATTAGAGGCAGGCCCATCAGCTGGTCTGTTCATGTGCGCGCCATGCCTGCCGGAGCGCACGAGTGCATTATGGGCTGGCTCGCGGCGCAATCGTGGCCGACATTTCCCCATGGCTCGAATCCTCATCATCGATGACGATGACCCGTTTCGCACCCTCCTGCTCCAAATGCTGGTTGAAGCGGGCCACACCGTCGTCGCCGCCGGCAACGGCTTCGAGGCGTTGAATCTGTTCCGCGCCGAACCGGCGGACCTGATTCTCACCGACATCATGATGCCCTACGGCGGACTCGCCACGATCCGTGTCCTGCACGAGCAGTTTCCGCACGTCGGTGTGATCGCGATGACTGGCGGGGCGGAACGCCGTCTGGACTACGCGCGCAGCCTCGGCGCGCACTGCACGCTCGCCAAACCGTTCAGCGCGGAGCAAGTCGCGGCGGCCATCGCCGAGGTGCTGGCCGCGCAACCGCCGCCGAAGCCCGAAGCCTAACGGGGCGATGCCCGCAGGCGCCCGCCCGCGAGCGCGAACGAGCCCGCAAGCCGCAGCCGATTTCACCGCGCCAGCGCGCTGTGGAGAGGCGTAGCAGGGGTCATGCCGCGGATCGGGAGATCACGCGCAAAATATATCCAAATTTGGCTGGATAGCGCGCGCGCGCGGTGACTGGTCCGGCGCACGCTGGTGGCCGTGGCGCGAAGACCACGGCTCGAATTTCCCGGTGCGATTTATCACGTGGTCAATCGCAGCAACTATCGCACGTGGATTTATCGCGAGCCGGCCGCGCAGAACCGCTGGTGGAAAATCCTGAACTCCCGATCCGTGGCCTGACCCTTTTGGGTCGTCGCGGCGATCGCGTTGCGAGAAGCGCCGGCCGGTGGGCGGCGAACCGCCGCGGGCGTGCGACGGATGACGGCGGGCACGGGATGAGCGGCCGCCGGCGAAAGAACCTTGCCAAGGCCGGCGCGGTTTTGACATCTGCAGGGCAATGAAATCCTACCGCAAGGAACTCTGGTTCGAGGTGCCTGCGCGGCGGGCCTTCATCAACATCACTCCCCAAGTCATCGAAGCGTTGCGGGAAAGCGGAATCAGAGAGGGTCTTTGCCTCGTGAACGCGATGCACATCAGCGCCTCGGTTTTCATCAATGACGACGAGTCGGGTCTGCACGGCGATCTCGAGCGGTGGCTGGAGAAGCTCGCGCCGGAAAAACCGCACAGCCAATACGCGCACAACGTGGGCGAAGACAATGCCGACGCCCACCTCAAGCGCACCATCATGGGCCGCGAGGTCGTGGTCGCCGTGACCGCCGGCAAACTCGATTTCGGCCCCTGGGAGCGGATTTTTTATGGCGAGTTCGACGGCCGGCGCCGCAAGCGCGTGCTGGTGAAAATCGTGGGCGAGTGAAGAGGCCTCCCAGGATGCGGCTTCATGACATCTCAGCCGTATCCAGGCAGTCGAACCGATTCTACCTCTGCCGTATCGATACGAAATGGTGGGCCGTGCGCTCCGCGCGCGGCTTTCACCGACTCCGTCGACCCGGCCGCGCGCGAAGCGTCCGGCCCACCTTCGGGCTGAATCGTTTCGGCTGAGTCTCCCAGAAACGTGCCGACGCGTTGCACGTGCCCGCGGATCGTCACGCCGGAGTCGAGCCCGGTGAGTTGTTCCAGCTGCCTGGCCAACCGTACCGAATGGCCGGCGTGAGCCGGCTCATTTTTTTCGAGAGCAGGAGCACAGAGCCTGGTCATCCCGGTTCACGACGATTCTGCGCGCTTGCCGTTAACAGGGGGCGGCGGTCATGTTTGCAGCCATGAGCATGTTCAAAGTGAACGTCGTAGCGCGGAACACAAAGGACGAAAGTTTGATCGCTCCGCCCGTGGAAGTACTGGTGGACACAGGCTCCGAGTTGACCTGGTTGCCGAAGGACTTGCTTTCTGCCATCAAGGTGGCCCCGGTTCGCAAGCGCAGTTTTTCCACCGCCACAAAACAACTGGTTATGCGGGAGACCGGTTACGCCATCGTGAGCGCCGAAGGATTTGAAACCGTGGACGAAGTGGTCTTCGCCGAACCGGGCGACATGACGCTGCTGGGCGTGAGAACATTGGAAGGCTTCGGCGTTATGGTGGACAACATCGCGCATCGGTTTGTGGCCACTACAACAATCGTGGCTGTTGCCGGCCGGTGAAACTCTGCCCGGCTGCGCTTTCTGGCGGCCGACATCCACCGCCACCGCGCCCGCCTCTTCTTCCGCGAGAAACCTTGCCCGTTGAAATCCCCGCAGGACGACCTCGCCGCCGCCGAGAAACTCATCATCGATTGCGGCTTCCACCACCGCGACGAAGAACTCGCCGACGCCAAGCAGGCAATCCTCGGCGCGAGTCAGCTTTGACCCGCGGGCGCAAACCGTCACGCTGCGGCCATGAAACCCACGCGACGCCAGCTGCGCCTCACGTTTCCCGCCACGGGAGAGTCCGTCCTCGCCGAATTGCTCGACGACGAGGCGCCCGCGGCCTGCGAGCTTCTTTGGGGCCTACTTCCCGTCGAGACGAAGGCCATCCACGGCATGTATTCCGGCGCGGAGATTTTCGCCCTGGTGGACGAGGCGCCGCCCGCGCCGGCGGAGAACCTCGTGCAACTGCCGCTGCCCGGCGAAATCCTTTACTTCTACGATCCCGGCAGCGGGGCGACGGGCGCCAGGAAACCGGTCGGTGAAATCGTCGTGGTCTACGGCCGCGGCGTGACGCTGCGCGCGCATGAAGGCGTGCCGACCCATTGCACCCTCTGCGCCCGGATTCCCGGCGACTGGAAATACGACTGGCCCACGTTCGCGCAAGAGTGTCGCAAGGCCCGCTGGGAAGGCCCGCAGCAATTGCGGATCGAACGCGTGGAGAGCTGATGAACCACGAATTCAATACATGAAAACAACTCTGACGAATGTTATTCGGGCCTGTCCGGCGATTTTTCGCCTTGCTCTGCTCGTTCTCGCCAATGGGTGTGCCGGCGCCGCAACTTTCGATCTCGTGCTCACGGGCGGCCGGGTGATGGATCCGGCCACCGGCCTTGATGCCCGCCGAAACATCGGCATCTCCGCCGGCAAAATCGCGGCCATCTCTGACCAAGTGCTGGCGGGCGCCACGGTCATAAACGTTGCCGGGCAGGTTGTGGCGCCCGGGTTCATCGACCTCCATGCGCACGGGCAAACGACCAGTGACCTGGCGATCAAAGCGCGCGACGGCGTGACGACGGCGCTCGAGCTGGAGATCGGCGTCTACCCGCTCGCCTCCTGGTACGAATCGATGGCCGGCAAGTCGCCAATCAACTACGGCGCGACCGTGGGGCACCCGGGAGCCCGCTACGCGGCCTTTCGTCCTGAGGCCAGGGCGGAGGTTGGGACTTCCGTGCTCGGGCGCGTTGGGATCCTGCCACGGGCGAGGGCTGCGGAAGTGCTCGCGATGGAAAAGGCGATTCGGGGTGGTCTTGCCGAGGGTGGCCTGGGGGTTGGCTTCGGCATCAATTACACCCCGACGGCGGACACCGCTGAAATCGAAGCGATGTTCCGCGTCGCCGCCGCGGCAAAAGTGCCGGTCTTCGTCCACACGCGCGCGTTCGGCATCGCCGCCATCAAAGAGGCCATCGATACGGCGAAAAAGGCGAAGGTGGCGCTGCATATCGTGCACGTTGGCAGCAGCAGCATCGGCGACCTGCGCGAGGTATTGCCACTGATCGATTCAACCAAGGCGGCCGGCTTCGACATCACCACGGAGGTGTATCCTTACATCGCGGCATCAACACGGCTCGAATCGGCGATGTTCGACGACGGCTGGCAGAAAAACCTGGGGATTGACTACGGCGACGTCGTCTGGGCGGACACGGGCGAGCGACTGACGAAGGAAAGTTTCACCCGCTACCGCCAGACCGGCGGCTTTGTCATCATGTATATGATGAAGGACGAGAACATCGAGCGCGCCATCGCGCACCCCGGCGTCATCATTGCGAGCGACGGTGTCCCGTTCATCAAGGGCAAAGGTCATCCCCGCGGCGCCGGCACGTTCGCCCGTGTGCTCGGCCATTATTCCCGCGACAAAAAGCTCCTGTCGCTCATGGACGCGTTGGCGAAGATGACCATCCTTCCCGCCCGCCGGCTCGAACATGTACCCGCGATGAGAACGAAGGGCCGGATCGCCGTTGGGGCAGACGCCGACCTCACGGTGTTCGATCCTGCCACGGTCATCGACCGCGCCACATTTGAAGCGCCCACCACGCCGTCAGCGGGGATTTCGCAGGTCGTAGTCAATGGAGTTGTCGTGGTTCGCGACGGGGAGTTGGTGAAAGGAGCCATGCCTGGTCGCGCGGTGCGCAGGGCCTTGCAGAAAGACCTGACGGGACCCGGTCGGTAATATTATGCCCATCGGGCGGCTGGCCGCTCTGGACCGGAGACGGATCAAGCGGAGGTGGAACCGCTAATCTGCGCTAATCAGAAATAAAAGGCGAGTGAGGGGGGTGCGTGCTTCGCCTAATCGGCGAAGCGCGAAAGGCTGCAGGTGGATTCTGAATTCTATTAGCGGAGATTAGCGAAGATTAGCGTTCCCCGCCTTGTTCTCCTCCATGTTCGCCGTGCCCTTTGCGTTTCAAGTTATTTGGTTTTGATTCGCGGATGTGCAGTCACTTTTTCTGGGTATGCCGTGTGTTCCGTGGGCAAGTCCCCATCCTTTCTTTCAGTTGCAGCTTCGCCGCACCAGGACCAGCGGAGTTATTTCACCCGGTAGCGCTCCACTTTTTCCTCATCCAACTCAACGCCCAGACCTGGCGCGAGCTTCGGTCGGGCCGCGCCGGGTGCGATCGGCAGCGGCTGGCGCACGATGTCGTCCTCGTAAAAAAACGGCCCGATGATGTCGCAGGGAATTTTCTCCGCCGTGATGCCAGGCGTGGCGATGGCCAGATGCACCATCGCCGCGCTGCCCACGCCGAGTTCGAGATTGCTGCCGACAGTGCATTTTATGCCGGCCGATTGGGCGAACTCCGCAATCTGCCGCGCCGGGCCGATCCCGCCCGCCTTACCGACATAAATCGCAAAAACATCCGCTGCGCCCAGCCGCGCCAGCATCATCGCATCCTGCAACGTGTAGACACTTTCGTCGGCGATGACCGGCACGAGGATCGCCTTCCTGAGGTCGGCCAGGTGCACCCCGTCCTCCGGCGACAGCGGCTGCTCGACGAAGCAAATGCCAAACTTGCCCAGTCGCTCAATGATCTTCACCGCCACGTCCATCGCCCATCCGCCGTTCGCGTCCACTCCGAGTTTGATGTCGGGGCCGATCGCTTCCCGCACCGCGCGGACACGGGCGACATCGGCGTCCGGCTCGGTGCCGACCTTGACCTTCATGGCCTTGAAGCCCTGCGCCACCGCCCAGCGCGCAATCGCTGCGGCTGGCTCCGGCTCGACGCCGGACACGGACCATTTCGTCGGCACGAACTCGCGCACTTTGCCGCCGAGAAGTTCATAGACGGGCTTGCCCGCCGCCTGGCCGGCGATGTCCCACAGCGCCATTTCGACTGCCGCCTTGGTGAAATGATTTCCGGCGAACGCCAGGCGAAAGTTTTGAGTGAGACGCGCGACCTCAATCGGGTTCTCCCCTACGAGCAGCGGTTCGAGATAAGTTCGGATCAGATGGGCGCCGGTAACGTGATCCTCGCCGCTCCAGCGTGGCGTGCAGGACGCCTCGCCGAGGCCGACGATGCCGTCATCGGTGTGGATCCGGACGAGCAGAAACGGCGAGACCGTGTGGGCGCCGCCCCGACCGCTGCGGATGGCGAACCCGGCCTTCAGCGGCACGCAAATCGGGATCGTCTCGAGGCGCGTGATTTTCATGCGGCACTTGATGTCCTATGCGAACCGGAGTTGGAGTATAGGCCACATTTTTCGTATCGCGGGATCAGCTCGCAACCCTCCTGAAGTGACTGAAGACGCCGTCAGGAGTCGTTTGGCCAGTTCAGCCGTGGCGAGTCCGGGATGGCCGATCGTGCCGGTTTTCGCGGCCTCGTGTAATTCCGGGAAAACTGGATTCGCAGCGGGACGGGTCTGCCTGACCCCGATCGCCCTGCCCGCGAGCTGCCGGTAACAGCCCTGTTACCGTTTCGATTTCGCGTTCGGTCGGACCAGGCGAAGATGTTCGCCGCAACATCAAACCGGAGGATGAGCAGTCCATGAAATATTCGAGCCCGTTCTCGATCGCACAGGTCGGCATCGGTGTTGGCATCTTCGCCGCAGTCGCCCTCTTGTCAGGCATCGTCGCGAAGCCGGTGGCGGCGGCGGGCGCGAAGCCGGAGGCCGCCGCCATGGCCAACAACAGCGGCGCCGTCTATGTCGGCGAGGCGGTTTGCATCGCCTGCCACGCCCCCCAGGCCAACCAGTTCACCCACACGCAGCATGCGAACGTCTTTCGGCTGAATCCGAAGAACGAGTCGGAAAAGCTGAGTTGCGAAACCTGCCACGGTCCGGGTTCCAACCATCTCAAAGATCCCGCGAACCCGGCGAACCGCGGGTCCCTGGTCGGCTTCACCCGCGAATGGGGCACGCCGGTGGAGAAGCAGAACAGCATGTGTCTGTCCTGCCATCAAGGGGGGCAGGCCATGTTCTGGTCGGGTTCGGCTCACGCCACCAACCAGCTCGGCTGCAGCGACTGCCACAACCCGATGGCCAAGTTCTCGGCCAGCGGCCTGCTCAAGAAGCCGACGATTAATGAGACCTGCTACACCTGCCACCAGCATCAGCGCGCCGAGTTCGCCAAGCGCTCCCACATGCCCCTCCCGGAAGGAAAGATGACGTGCGCCGACTGCCACAACCCGCACGGCGCGACGTCCAAGTCGCTGCTCAAGGCCGACTCGGTCAACGAACTCTGTTATAACTGTCACACCGAAAAGCGCGGGCCGTTCCTCTGGGAACACGCACCGGTGCGGGAGAACTGCCTGACCTGCCACAATGCGCATGGATCGAACCATGACAAACTGCTTACCGTCGCGCGGCCCTTCTCGTGCCAGCAGTGCCACGGCAACCCGCCACATCAGGCGAACCTCTACAACGCGGGTCAATCGGTCGGCGGCGGCGCCGCGGTGAACGCCCGCGTGATGGGCCGATCGTGCCAGAACTGCCATACCCAAATCCACGGCAGCAACCATCCGGCGGGGGCCCGCTTCCAGCGATGAGCTCGTCCCCGTCTGGAGAAACACCCCCTCGTGGATCAGCACGTCGTTGACCGAGCGAGATGCCTAAAATGAACACAAACTCTCGGATCCCTCTGCGCACCTTTGCCACGTACCTGAGTGTCGCTGTTGCCCCCTTGGCCGCAGGTTCACCTTTCGGCGATTCGGCCGTCGGCGTGGGCACGGTCCTCGGTAATGCCATGAATCCAGCCCCGTATGTATCGAGGCCACTGGACCCCGACTGGGTGAAGGCCAAACACACTCCGACGGGCCAGCTATTCAAAATCCCATTTGCCGTGCCAAGTCTGGAAGATATGCGCAAAGGAGCGACAGGCTGGGAGTATTCCGGCCAGCTGGAGTTCGGTTACATCGGCGGCGACGCCGACGAACAGAGCGCCCGGTTCCGGATGTATCAGGACATAGATCAAGGGGCGTACGTGAACAATTTCAGCCTTCAGATGAGGAAGCCCGAGGGAGGGTACACGGTCGACCTCGCCGGTGGCGGGGCGGGCAGGCATGACCAATACTACGGTCTGCAATTCGGACGCTATAATGACTGGAAGGTGAAGGTGTATTTCAGCGAAACGCCCCACGTGTTCACCAACCGCTACAAATCCCTGTGGAGTGGAATTGGAACCGGAACGCTTACCCTCCTGCCCGGGCTCACACCGGGCGGGACCGCCTCGATTCCCGCCGACAATGCCAGTGTCGCGGCCGCCGCGGCGAAAGACCCCATCACGCTGAGCCTGACGCAGAAAAGGAGCGGGATCCGGGTCGACCTGGATCTGACGAAAACCTGGAAGGGCTACGTCAGCTATTCCTTGGAAAAGCGAAAGGGCGCGCGGCCCCTCGGCTCCGTGTGGGGCAATAGCTCGGGAACGGCACCGATGGAAATCGCCGAGCCGATCGACTACGAAACGCAGGATATCCTCGCGGGTCTCCAACACGTGGACGGGTTGAATGCGTTCAACGTCCGGTTGTCCGCTTCGCTGTTCCACAACAATATCGACACGCTCACATTTCAGGAGCCGTACCGCATCGCGCCGGCTGCGGGAGTAACCACCGTGCCAGCGGCCGGGGCCTTCCTGCAGGGCCGGTTCGATCTCACCCCGAGCAACGACGCTTACAATGTCCGGGCGGAGTATACGCGTTCGATGCCGGAGTTCTACAAGGGCTACTTCACCGCCGTCGTTTCCGCGGGAACCTGGCGGCAGGACGACAACCTGATTCCTTACACGATCACGCCCAATGTTTCGCTGGCAAACGTGACGTTGCTGCCAGGCGGAAATTGGGATGCCACGAGCGCCCTGAGCCGCCGCTCCGCCGATGCGGTCATCGACACCCGGCTCGTGGATTTGACCCTGTCGCTCAATCCGACCGCCGCCCTCAACGTGAAGGGTAAGGCGCGGTTTTATGAGACCGACAATGATACCGATCCGTTTCTCGCGGTTAATCCCAACGCCATCTATGTCGACGCTGACGCCAACACCGCCGGAAACCAGTCCCGGGGGCTGACGCTGGACGGGGTGACCGGAGTCTGGGGCCGCCCCCTGAACGACGGTAGCGGGCAGTCCATCCTCATGGGCCCGAACAGCACCCCGACGGGCAATATTCCCATCAAAAGCATTCCGTATTCAGCGAAGCTATACAAGTTCGGGTCGACGGCCGACTACCGCCTGAACAAGGTATCTTCGTTGAATGCCGCGGTCGATCGGGAAATTACGCGACGGGAGCATCGGGAGCGGGACCGGACTTGGGAGGACAAACTCAAGGTCGGATTGGTGAACCGCGGGCTGGGCGATTCCACCGGGCGCGTCTCCTACGAATTCGGCCGCCGCCGCGGCGACGAGCATTTCCCCTCGGCCTACGACGAGTCTTTCAGCCCCGCCCTGGTGTCGATGCCGACGGCTGCCGGAGCCAATGTCACCAATTGGGTCCGAAGGAATAGTGGCCTCCGGTCGCTCGAGTTGGCCGACCGCAATCAACATGTCGTCAATGGCCGGCTCGACACGATGTTGCGGCCCAATCTGGATGCCGGCGTCTCGCTTCAGATGAAGGAGTCCGACTACCCTGCCACCGCCTATGGGCTCACCGGGCAGAATCAGCGCTCCGCCAATCTTGACTTGAACTATCAACCTTCGCCGCGCCAGACGATTTACGGCTTCTATTCCTATCAGCTCGGCCGGATCCGGCAGGCTTCCATCGCCGCGGGCAACGGCACAGTTGTGATCGGCCAGGTGAGCGCCCTGGGCACCATTACCCCCGCCAACGCGGTCGAGATCGGCTCGGCGCCGGGAGGGCCGATTTACCCGTTGCTCAACGCCTGGACGGTGCGCAGCACCGATCGCAACCATGTGATCGGTTTCGGGCTGAAGCAGGAGATGGGCGTGGCCAGCCTCAACCTCGATTACTCCTACTCCACCGGCCGCACCCGGATCGGCTACACGTATACGATCGGGGGCGCCATCAATGCCGCCAACGCTCCCTTCGCGGGCGACCGCATGCCGGACCTGGCGATCGACGCGCAATATCTGGACGCCAGCCTGCGCGTCCCCCTCACCGGGCGACTCTCCGCGCGTCTGGTTTACCGGTACCAAAAGGAAGCCATTCGCGACTGGCACTACCGGAACTTGGATGGCACGCCGGTCGTCCTCGGCGGCAACGGTGCCGCAGCCCTGCCGACTGCCGTCATCCTGGATGGCGGCCCCCAAGACTATAAGATCAACTGGCTCGGCGTCATGTTCCAGATCAAGCTCTAGATATGAATTCCAAACTCGTTGCCTCGCTCCTCGTCGTGGCCGCCGTCCTCCCCGGATGGTCTTTGCTGATAGCGGCCGGTTCCGCCGAGGCCCCGCGCATCGTCAAAATCCGGGCCGGCGTCGACAACGCCATGAAATTCGACGTCGCGAGCATCCCGGTGGCGCCCGGCGAAACGATCAAGGTCGTCCTGACCAATGCTTCGACCCTGCCCAAGAATGTCATGGGCCACAACTGGGTGTTGCTTACGAAGGGTTCCGACGCCGTGGCGTTTGCGACCGCCGCCGCGGCCGAGGCGGCCAGCGAATACATTCCCGCGAAGTTGAAGGACAAGATTGTCGCCTTCATCGGCCTGCTTGGACCGAACGAAGCCGGCGAAGTCACCTTCAAGGCTCCGGCCGAGCCCGGCGAATATCCCTTCCTCTGCAGCTTTCCGGCCCACTGTATCGTGGGCATGAAAGGCGTGCTGGTGGTGAAGAAATAACTACTGGACGGAAACTGGGTTCTCAGGGGAAGGGGTTTATCCTTTCGGTTTTCCTTTCGGTGACCCGCAGCCACGAGTTGCCAGCGGCGGAAATTTCGATTTCAGTTCTCACCGCAATGGGGCGCGCCTGACCATGACGACCACAATCGTGAGTTTTCTTCTCACTTCGCTGGCGGCCGGCGTGCTCGGTGGTGTCGCCATGGAAGGGGTGTTGTGGCTGATCGGCCGGGCGGGTTGGGCGAAGGCCGACATGATCGTGGCGCTCGGCAGCTTGCTGACGAAATCGCGCGAGCGAGCGTGGCAGGTCGGCGCGGTGGTGCACATCCTGTCCGCGATCGGGTTCGCGATGGTTTACACGACGCTCATGCTGGCGCTCGGTTATACGAAGATGCCGATCTCGATGATGCTCGGCGCGGGCGTGGGTTTTCTGCACGGACTGGTCGTCAGCCTGGCGCTGGTGTGGATCGTGGCGGAGCGGCATCCGCTGGAGGAGTTCAACGAGGCCGGGCTCGCGATCGGGCTCAGTCACATCGTGGGCCACGTCGTGTACGGCGCGGTCATCGGCGTGGTGGTGGGACTCTCGCCGATCTAGCGACCGACGCTAATAAAACATTTCGGGGATTAGCGTGAATTAGCGTCTATTAGCGGTTGAAAATGTTTGGCCGCGCAACCGGCGTAGCACGGCGAGGATTTCACTCTGCAAACACGCCGCCGCGCCGGGGCCAAAGGGCGAGTTCTCGACTTCGTAGCCGCCTTTCGCCCATTCGTCGGCGGTGGGCAGATAGGCCATGCGCCCGTTGGTGTAGCCGCACATGAACGTGACCGGAAACGGCGACTGCTGTTTAATCGCCAGGCCGATTTCGCAAAACGGCTCGAGGTTGCAGCCGACGAGGGCCACGTCGCCGAACGCGATGACGTGCGTCCGCACCGCCGCGCTGCTCCTGCCCCCGAAATCGTCGGCCAGGCGAAGTTGAATGTCCGCGCGCCGCGCCATGTAAATGGCCTCGGTGATCGCCGCGGGGTCGCGGTTCGCCCGGGCGGCAGCCAGCCGGGATTTCCATTGCTCCAGCTTTTCGGCCGCGGCCTTCTTCTCCGGCAATCCTTCCCGGAGCGGGACGGAGATCTCCGTTTGCCGTACCTGCACCGGACCGCCGGCGCGCGGGGCGAATTGCAGATCGTACAGGCCGAGCGGCGCGCCGGAAGGAACGATCTCGCGAAACGTCATCGCCGATGGCACACCGTTCAGGGCGAGCACGATTTTCGCGACCTCGTGGCCGAGGATCGCGCCGAGCTGGCGATAAACCTTCGGGTCGGCTTGAAAACCCTGCACCGGCCCGAGGTTGCCGGCCGAGCCCTGGAGAAAAATACAGCGACCGCCCACGGCTTGCTCGACGACGCGCCGCATCGCTCCGGGATAGTCGGGGGTGAGGAGCCGATTGGCCGGCCCCATGATCGTCGCGTGGCAGGCGTAATTGACGAGCGTGGCGAGCGGCGGGCCGGAGTAGGGCAGGTCTTCGACCTGCCCCTGGAGGACGGGGCGGAGACCCGCGCTGCCGCCGAGGGGATCCAACCTCACCACGATGACATCGTGGTCGCACGGGCCGTCCGTGTTGACGCCGAGAAACCGTTCGCCGGCAGGCGTGGCGCAACGCCGGTTGGCGTTGATGCGGCATTCGCCCCGCCCGGCGCGGAGCTCGACCGGTTGCTGCGCGGCGAGGGCTTCGACCGCCGCCTCGGCCGACCAGCGCGCGAGATCGTCGAACCAGGGTCCGACCATTTCATAGCCTTTTTCGATCCAGCTCTTGTAGGGCACCGGCCCGGAGTGGGTGTGCGTGGCGCAGGCACGAATGTTTTCAACGGGCAGGCCGGTGGCCTGGCTGACCGCGGCGCGAATCTGATCGGCCCGCTCGTTCGTCAGAATCTGAATGTCGATGTCGAGGACGACGGCGGTGGTGTGGCCGTCGGAAAGCGCGAGGGCGGTCGTCCAGAAATCCAAGTCGATGCCCTCGGCCTGCTCGTGCTTCTGCGCGCCCCAGCCGCCGTGGGCGATGTTCGGCGGCGGATTGGTGCAACGGCGGCCGGTGCCGGCGAGCAAAGTTTGGGTGGGCGAGATCATCCTATATTGCAGGCTCACATTTCATGCCGCTTGAGAGATTGTGTTACGGGGATCGGGCATGAGTACCACGACCTGCGATCCCAGATACCCCAATCCCCATGGCCACAAAGAGGCACAAAAAGGGCTTGGGGTGCGTGCGAGGATCTGCGTGGCGCCCAAAGGCGCCGTGGGCGTGATTGCCGCGGATAACGCGGGTTCCGGCAGTCCGGTGGCTCTCCGACGCCAGCGAGAAAAGTGTCCGCAGCGCCTATAGGCGCTTGGGGAATTTCCGCTCGCACGCGAGGCCCTTGGTGCCTCTTTGTGGCAAAATTGCCTTGGTCGGCTGCCTTTTGTCAAAACTTCAATCCTCCAAACCTTGAAACACGGAGAGCGCGGAGGACGCAAAGGCTTGCCCGCCTTTGGCGGGATCGAACGACTCTCCGCGTCCCCCGCATTCAAGTCTGTTCCCTGCATTTCGACAGGCATTCTGGTCTTCTTAATCGGAATAGCCAGACAGAGTAAGCACCATTGCTCTGTGAACTCTGGATTGGGCTCTGTGCGCTCTGTGTCTCACGATTGCCTGCGGGAATGCGGCGCGCCGTCGCGCTACCACGGATGTTGGATGCGCCACCACAGAAAGAATCCATAGATTGAGAGGACGATCGCCACGAAAAGCAGCCACCAAATCCGGAAATCCTTCCAGCCGCCATAACGCAGCTGTTCCCCGGCGGGCAGGGCGGCGTAGCGGCGACTCCAGATGATCCCCTCGGTTTTCTCCGCTGGCGGCGGGGCGGTCAACAGCGAGACCACGATCATCACCGCCATGGAGAAGATCCACGCGAGCAGCGCGCGGTGGAGGTACGTGTTGTAGGGGCTCAGCAATGCAATCTGCGGAAACAGCACGGCATCGAGCAGCCAGGTGAAGGCGAAGCCCGCCACAATCGTGCTGACCGCTGCGGTGGCGTTCGCGCGCCGCCAGAGCAACCCCAGCGTGAACACGACGGCAAACGGCGGCGCGATGTAGAAAAAGATGTTCTGGACCTTGACGAACAGCGGCGTGGTCGTGGAGGCAAAGCCCACCGCGATGACCACGCCGAGGAGCAAGACCACCGTGCTGCTCCACCGGCCAAAGCGAATCTGCTGCGCCTCGGTCACGTCCGGCTTGAGTTTCTTATACATGTCGAAGGTCAGCAGCGTCGACGTCGAGTTGACCACGGTCGACACCGTCGACATCAGCGCCGCCGAAAGCCCCGCGAGAATCAGACCCTTGAAACCCGTCGGCACGAACGTCTTCACGAGTGTCAGATACGCCTGATCGGGCCGCTCGATGTTGGGGAACAGCTTGAACGCCACGATGCCCGGCACCACGAAGAAGAACGGTGTGACGATGTGGAGGAAACCTGCGCACACGACGCCCATGCGGGCGTGCCATTCGTCCTTCGCGCTGAGCACCCGCTGCACCATGTGCTGGCTCGTGCAGCTATACCAGATGCCGACGGTGAGAAAACCCGTGAACACGCCGGTGAACGGAAACGGCCGGTGGGTCGGCGGAAGGAACACCTGAAACCGCTCCGGATACTCGTTGACCATCGACGTCAGGTCTCCGGCATGGGCGAGCGCCAGCACTGGCACGAGGATTCCGACCAGCAGCAGCAGGATCATCTGCATGAAATCGGTCCAGGCGGTCGAGGTCAGGCCGCCGTAGCTGGTGTAGGCGCCGGTCGTGACCGCGAACAGGGCGAGCCCGTAGTAGAGGTTGAGTCCGAAGATGCTCTCGAGCGCCACGCCGCCGGCGTAGAGCGTGCCGCCGATGATTCCGCCCACGTAGCCGGCGATGAGGAAGACGGCGAAGATGTAACGGCAGGTGGAATTGTAGCGACGTTCCAGGAACTCGGGCATCGTCGCCAGCCGCGTCCGATAATAGTAGGGGAGAAAAATCCAGATCAGCAGGCTGTAGATGATCCAGGTGTTCCAGCTCCCGGCCGCCAGCACGACGCCATATTTGTAGGCGGCGCCGACGTTGGCGATGAAGTGCTCGCTGCTGATGTCGGTCGCCACCATCGAGGCGCCGACGACATACCACGGGAGCCCGCGGCCGCCGAGAAAGTAGTCCCGCGAGGTTCTCATCCCGCGCCGCGAGACCCAGAACCCGAGCGCCACCGTCGCGATTAGGTAGAGAACCAAAATCGCGTAGTCATAGGAATTGAGGGCGGCGGACATGGTGGGCGGTGGGAACCGTTGAACCGTTGAACCGTTGAACCGTTGAACCGTTGAACCGTTGAACCGTTGAACCGTTGAACCGTTGAACCGTTGAACCGTTGAACCG